>JAKAGF010000124.1 GCA_021825805.1 Nitrospirota bacterium | reverse complement strand
AACTCGGCATTGATGCTGGTGGCGGCCCGGCTCAGACACATCGCATCCACAAAATGGGGCACAAGGCAGTATCTGAAGATGGACCGGATTGAGGAGCAGTTCAGAGGGTTATCAGCAGCCTAATGGGAAGACCGGATTGAGGTCGCCAGAACAAATGTGCGAAAAATCGTTGACACTACCGTGACAAAGCGGTTTTACTCCTCTTCCCCGTTGATGCCGTAGAGTTTTTTGATCATGGCGATGAGTTCGTCCCTGTCTTCGGAGTCTTCCTTGAGGGCAACCGTGGGCGGGTGAATGAGTTTGTTGATGATGGCGGTCGCCAGGTACTCCACTGCCTTCATCTGTTCGGCGTCAAGACCAGGCAACCGGCTCCGGAGCCTTTCCAGCTCTTCACGCCGTATGTCCTCCGCCTTCTGTCTCAATGCCACGATGGTTGGGACCGAATCCAAGGAGGCCATCCACCGGTCGAACTTCTCCATCTCCTCGGCGATGATCATCTCAGCCTTCTCAGCCTCCAGCTTCCTGCCGTGGACGTTGGTGTCCACCACCTCCTGCAGGTCGTCCACGCTGTAGAGGTAGACGTTGTCGATCTTGTTGATCTCAGGGTCGATATTGCGGGGCACGGATATGTCGATGATAAAGACCGGCCGCTGCCTCCGCTCCTTCATCACCTTCTGCATCTGTTCCTTCAGAAGTACATAACCCGGCGCTCCTGTGGAGCAGATAACAATGTCCGCGTGCACGATCTCGCGCAGGAAGTCCTCCCAGCGTACCGCCTTGCCTTTGAACTCGTCTGCCAATTCGCAGCCCCGCTCGTAGGTCCGGTTGACGACCATGACATCCTGGACGCCGTTGTTGACGAGGTGCCGCGCAGCCAGTTCCGCCATCTCTCCGGCGCCGAGCAGCATAAAGGACTTCCCGCCGAGGTTCGTGAATATCTTTTTGGCGAGTTCGACCGCGGCAAAGCTGATCGAGACGGCATTCTCCGCTATCCGCGTCTCGGTGCGCACCCTCTTGGCGGTGGATATGGCCTTCTTCATCAGCTTGTTGAGGAGCACGCCTGTCGTCTTTTTCGCGAGGGCGAATTCAAATGCGTCCTTGATCTGACCGAGAATCTGCGGCTCGCCCACCACCATCGAATCGAGGCTTGAGGAGACCCGGAAGACATGCTGCACCGCATCCGGCCCGCCATGGACATAGAGGGATTTTTCGAATTCAGCACGCTTGATGCCGTGGAAGCCCGCAAGGAAATCCTTGATCCGCTCCGAAGCTGCGGCGGTATTACCCACGCAGGCGTAGAGTTCGACGCGGTTGCAGGTGGAAAGGACGGCAACCTCCTTCACTTCTTCCAGCTGACGCAGCGCGAGGACGCCCTCTTCCAGCTTGGGACCGTTAAAGGCGAGCCGTTCTCTGATCTCCACGCTGGCAGTCTTGTGATTTACGCCGAGGACAAGGACTTTCATCAGAATGTATGCTTGCTCTTAAGAATGAAGTTCACCCCAAAAAAGGTGAAGAGGACAACGCAGAAACCGAGGATAGAGAGGATGGCGGCCCGCCTGCCTCTCCATCCGACGATCAGCCGCACATGGAGCACTACCGCATAAATGAACCACGTGATCAGGGACCAGACCTCCTTGGGGTCCCAACGCCAATAACTGCCCCAGGCCGACTCTGCCCAGAGGGCGCCGGTTATGATCGCCAGGGTTAGCAGCGGAAAACCTATGGTAATGAGCTTGTAGTTGATCTCATCAAGTATCTGGAGGCTTGGGAGCCTCTGGAAGAGCCCGCCCAGGCGCCTCGACTTCACATAGTGTTCCTGGACAAGGTACATGATGCCGATGCCGAAGGCAAGGGCAAAGGCAGCGTCCCCCACAAAGGCGAGGACAGTATGTATCCCCAGCCAGTAGCTCTGGAGGACCGGGCTGAGGGGCTCCATCTTCCGCGGCAGCATTGATGAGGAAAGCATGATAATAAAGACCACCGGCATGATGAATGACCCCAGGAGCCCGAGCCGGTACCGGTATTCCAGGAAGAGGAAGAGAAAGACGATGCACCAGGAAAAGAAGGATGAGGCCTCGTGGAGATTCGCAATCGGGATATGTCCTGAAAGAACATAACGGGCTATGATATTCGACGCATGGAAGAGAAACCCGGCGACCGCGAGGCTGAGCATGATCGTTGACGTTGTCCTGGTGCCCTTGAAGAGCTCAAGGACGCAGACGATCGCGGCAGCAAAGTAAAAGGTGAGGGCGATCTCAAAGAGGATAAGCTCGATTCCCATCAGAAACAGCCGAGCTGGCAGCCCTTGATCCGGATGCCCAGCTCATCCGCGGCAGCCCCCACTTCCTTATAGGGAATGCCCGCATCTTCAGCGATCTTCCGCGCAACAGCGCACGTAATCCTGCCGTCCACAGCCTTCTGCAATAATATCGCTCTAAGCTCTTCTTTCACGGACAAGGGCCTTGCTTGAGAAAAAAAGATTTTTAAAGCGGTTTCGCTTCAATTTTTGAATTTTACACCACCAGGTTTCAAAAACACAATTGAAGAACGTTCCGCTCAGTAACCCACTGGCCTGTCGGACTCAGACCGGGTCACTGGTGTCTTGTATTCCTGAGGGAAGAAATGCGGGGGAATGGACAGTCTGCGTGAGCTGATGATTGTTCTGAATTTTCCTTGCGCAGCCAGGAGGCCGATCGCAAGCACAACCTCTCTGCCCTGCATACCCAGTCTTAAAAAGTCGCTGCCGATCCTGTTCTGGATACTGATGTCAAAGTAATGGCCGGATGAGCCGTTGCCGCCTGCGGTCACGTCGTATACGCGCAGGCAGAGATCACCATCCCTTCCGGCCAAATGGCCTGGCCGAATCTCCCAGTCCGCAAAAACAACATCAGGATCGACAACCACTGTCAGGAGGTCATCCTCGCCGTATTCCCGGGGCAGTTCGTGCCCGGACAGGAGGGGGAAACGTTTCACCCTTTTGTCGGGAAGGGGGAGCTGCCGTAAGGTTTTCTCTTTTGCCTGCCTGTCAGAAGGCGGCCTGCGTCGGATCTGCTTCTTCCTGCCTGATTTTGCCGGGGCCGGGACAGCTCCGGCCTTAGGAGCGTTCTTTCTGGCTGCTGCGGAGGTCTTTTTCGCCTGAGTCGTCTTTGCTGCAGGCGCCTTCTTCTTCGCTGAAGAAGAGACCTTTCGGGACGCAGCGGCTATCTTCGGTGAACCGGGCTGCGCAATCTTCTTCGCCTTGACCGGGGCAGGGGTCTTTCCCGGCGCAGTTCCCGCCTTTTTCCGCTTCTTCCCAGTCGTCTTCTTTTTGCTCGGCTGATCGGCCTTCATGGAAGTTTTAAGAGTATATTTTATCAGATTCATCTTTGGATTTATATACCCTCCGTTAATGGGCTTCAGCCCAGGTCCTGCCGTGGCCGATCTCCACCCTCAGGGGCACGGACAGGTTTACAACGCCTTCCATCTCCGCCCTGACAATCTCCTCTACCCGCTTCAGTTCATCGTGGGGCGACTCGAAGAGGAGCTCGTCATGGACCTGAAGGATCATCCTGGCCTTGAGTTCTTCTTCCGCAAGGCGCCGGTGGATGCGTACCATGGCGAACTTGATAATATCAGCCGCTGTCCCCTGGATGGGGGAGTTCACCGCAAGTCTCTCCCCTTGTTGTCGGATATTCCTGTTGCCGCTTTTCAGTTCAGGTATCGGCCGCGACCGGCCGAACAGGGTAGTCACAAAACCTTTCTGTGTGGACTCCCTGAGACTCTTTTCTATATATGCCGTTACCCCTGGATGGCGTAAGAAATACTGTTTGATGTAAGCGTCAGCCTCCTTACGGTCTATGTTGAGCGTCTCCGAGAGGCCGAAGGCGGAGATCCCGTAAAGCACCCCGAAGTTCACTGTCTTGGCTGTCCTGCGCATCTCGGTCGTCACCTTCTCGAAGGGCGTGCCGTAAAGCTCGGCAGCTGTCCTCGTGTGGATGTCGAGGCCCTGTATAAACGCATCGATAAGGCCCTGGTCTCCGCTCAGGTGGGCGAGGATCCGGAGTTCCACCTGCGAATAATCCGCAGACAGGAGGACGCAGCCTTCCTCCGCGATAAACGCATCCCTGATGCGTCTGCCCCATTCCCCCCTGATGGGGATATTCTGGAGGTTCGGGTCGCTGCTGCTGAGCCGGCCGGTCGCGGTGACCGTCTGGTTGAAGGACGTATGCACCCGCCCGGTCCGGGGGTTTATGATCGCCGGCAGGACGTCGAGGTAGGTTGTCTTGAGCTTGGTGAGGCTCCTGTAGTGAAGCACCTCGCGGGGAAGTTCGTGGACAGCGGCAAGCTCTTCAAGGACATCCATGCCTGTTGAAAAACCCGTCTTTGTCCGCTTCGAGGGGCTCAATCCGAGGCTGTGAAAGAGGATGGCGCCCAGTTGCTTGGGTGAGTTTATGTTGAATTCCTCTCCAGCGAGAAAGTATATCCTCTTTTTGATGCTCTCGATCTCGACCGCAAGCTCCTGGGACAAGCCGATGAGAATGCCGTCATCGATCTTTATCCCCGCCTCTTCCATATCCGCAAGGACCCTGATGAGCGGCATCTCCATATCGAAATAGACGGGGCTGAGCCCTTCTTCCTGGAGCCTCCTGAAGAGGACCTCCCTCAGTTCAAGGCTGAGCGCGGCATCCTCGCCGGCATAGGCAGCAGCCTCTTCCACCGGCACCTCGGCAAAGTTGGAACGTTTGCCGAGGACCTCGATAAAGGCCTTTTTCCTTCTGGAGAGGTATTCGAAGGACACCTCGTCAAGGCTGTGGTTCGGCTTGTTTGGGTTGAGGAGATAGGCGGCGATCATGGTGTCATAGAGGGGGCCGGATACCTGAATGCCTTCCTGCCTGAGCATCATGATGTCGTATTTCAGGTTGTGGCCGATCTTGCCGACAGCTTCATCAAGGAGGACCGGCCCGAGTATTGCACGGACCGTATCCGTATCCGCCGTGCCTTCCGGCGCAGCCAGGGACGTATGGGAGACAGGGACATAGCAGGCCTTTGAGCTTTCGCTGCAAAGGGCGATTCCCACCAGACTGTCCAAAAGAGCGTTTCTGCCGGTGGCCTCCACATCAAAGGCAAGGGACTCCCCCACCGATGCGACGAAGGCCCTGAGCGCTTCCGGGCGGTTCACCACCTCGTATGCGCGCCGGCGCGGTTCAGCAGCAGGCAGGAGCTTCATGAGCGTCGTGAACTCAAACTCCCTGAACATCCCCAGCAGGGAAAGCCAGTCCGGCTCCCTCAACCTGAACTCCTGCGGCTCGATCTCGATGGGAACAGCAGTGTCTATGGTTGCCAGTTTTTTGCTCAGTATGACCGCCTCTTTGCCGGCCGCCACCATCTCCCTGAGCCGCGGTCTTTTTATGCGCTCAGGATGGCTGAGGAGCTCATCGAGGTTTTCGAAGGAGAGGAGCAGTTCTTTGGCGGTCTTTTCACCCACGCCCTTTATGCCGGGGATGTTGTCTGAGGCATCTCCGGTAAGGGCCATGAATTCAGTCACCCGCTCCGGACCCACGCCGAATTTCTCCCTTACATATGCGGCATCGAGCACGCGGTCTTTCAGGGGATCGTAGACCCTGATATGGTCATCAACCAACTGCAGCATGTCCTTGTCGGCAGTCACGATCAGGACATCGGTCCCCTCTGCTCCGACCCGCTTTGCTATGGTGCCGATAAGGTCGTCCGCCTCATACCCCGGCGCCTCGATGATCTTTATGTTGAACCCCTGAATCATCCTACGGATATGGGGGAGCTGGATCACCAGATCAGAGGGCGCCTCAGGCCGGTGGGCCTTGTATTCCTCATACAGCCGGTGGCGCTCAGTGGGCGCCGGAGTGTCAAACAGCACCACAAGGCCGTCGGGCTTCTTTTCCCTGATGATCTTCAGAAGCATGTTCGTGAAACCAAAGATCGCGTTGGTGGGCATGCCGTTTGAGGCGGAAAGGTTCTTGATGGCGTAAAAGGCCCGGTAGACATACGAATTGCCGTCGATGAGATAAAGGTTCATGGGTGATTATACCCTCAGCGCCAAAGACGTGTAAATCAATCGGAAGACTGCATCCGCGTCAGTTGCCGGCCTGGGGAAGTATGTTACAATCACCTATGCTTCATGATAAGAAGATAATCGTCGTGATGCCGGCGTATAACGCTGCCAGGACCCTTGAAACCACGTACCGCGAGATACCCTTCGACATCGTTGACGAGGTGATACTGGTAGATGACGCAAGCAGGGATGATACCGCTGCAAAGGCGCGGGAGCTGGGCATCCATACCATCATCCATCCGAGGAATCTCGGCTACGGCGGCAACCAGAAGACCTGTTACCAGGAGGCCCTGACGAGGGGCGCTGATGTGGTGGTGATGCTGCACCCTGATTACCAGTATTCGCCCCGTCTCATCACCGCCATGGCCTCGATGATCTTATCCGGCCACTATGACGTTGTCCTCGGGTCGCGTATCCTCGGCGGCGATGCCCTCAAGGGAGGCATGCCGCTGTATAAGTACATCGCCAACAGGTTCCTGACCCTGGTGGAAAACATGGCGCTGGGCGTGAAGCTCTCCGAATACCATACCGGCTACCGGGCCTTTGCGCGCACTGTCCTCGAGACCCTTCCGCTTGAAGAAAACTCGGATGACTTTGTCTTTGACAACGAGCTGCTTGCACAGGCAGTCTTCTTCGGGTTCAAGATCGGCGAGGTCAGCTGTCCCACCAAGTACTTCGATGACGCCTCATCCATCAATTTCAGGCGGAGCGTTATCTACGGTCTCGGCGTGCTTTCCACCTCAGCCAGATACGCGCTGCAGAAAATGGGGATACGGAAATCGCGCATCTTCGACCCTGAGGGCAGAAGGCTCCGGACAGGACCTTCCAGCCGATAGTCTTTCCTCTCGCATTATTGTAGGGTTTTCTGGTATATTTCATCGGTGTATTTATCTGAAGCAGTCTGTTATTAATCCTATTGATATGAGAAAGGAGATGCTTTATGAACATTTTGATCTTCGGTCCTAACGGCAGCGGCAAAGGGACTCAAGGCGCAATCATCCAGAAGAAGTACGGCATCAGCCATGTGGAATCAGGGGCGATATTCAGGAAGAACATCGGCGCAGGCACTGAGCTGGGAAAAAAGGCGAAGGCCTATATCGACCGCGGCGATCTCGTCCCGGACGACATCACGATCCCCATGATCCTCGACCGGCTGAAGGAGGACGACTGCAAAAAGGGATGGCTCCTGGACGGGTTCCCCAGGAACGTCGTCCAGGCGGAGACGCTGCACAAGGCCCTCAAGGCCGCCGACATAAAACTTGACTTTGTGGTCGAGATATCTCTTGACCGGAAGATCGCCCGGGACAGGATCATGGGCAGGCGGCTCTGTGTCAACGACAACAACCACCCCAATCATGTCTTTATCGACGCCATCAAGCCGGCTGAAAAAGACGGCAAACAGGTATGCCGCGTCTGCGGCGGAGAATTGAAGACCCGCGCTGATGACCAGGACGAGACAGCGATCGGCAAGCGCCATGACATCTACTACGACACCAACACCGGCACCATGGCCGCGGTAAATCACTTCAAGAAGATACCTGGGACAAAGGTGATCACCATCGACGGAGCTCCGCCGATAGGCGAGGTCTCTGAAAAGCTGATGAAGCAGCTGGCCTGATTTTTACCTCCAAGAGAAGGCGGCCTGAAATTCAGGCCGCCTTCTCTTGTGTCTGCCCCGCGCCCTCCATAATTTCCTTAGCCCGCGAGTCACTTGTGATCACCGCGGCTATGGATAAACAAGGAGCCCGAGGCTTCTGAAGTCCTTGTCGAAACTCAGGCAAGGGACATTATCCAGCAGATGGGTCACGACGACAAAGGAAACGGCATCGCAAAAGGCCCTGTCGAGGGAGAGGTTCACTTTCCGCCCTCGGCCCTTGCCGAAGACACTTCATAGCCATTACAATGTCTCATGTCCAGAATCAGGATCCTGCCTGTTGATGTCCGGAACAAGATCGCCGCGGGCGAGGTGATCGAACGGCCTGCCTCGGTCGTAAAAGAACTCATCGAAAATGCCATCGACGCAGGCAGCTCTGAGATACGGATCGAAGCACTCCATGGCGGCATGCGACTCATCAGGGTGTCAGACAACGGCTGCGGCATGGACAAAGAAGACGCGCTTCTCTGCTTCGAACCGCACGCAACCAGCAAACTCGCCACAGCAGATGACCTCT
>JAKAGF010000123.1 GCA_021825805.1 Nitrospirota bacterium | reverse complement strand
TGTCCAGGCCGAGGACTTTGAACAGGACTGTTATATCGAGAGCGTGCCCTGCGGCGCCTGCCTGTGGTGCACCGGGCTCTTCCATTGCCTGCGGTAAGGAACCGACCGGCGTCTCTTTGTTATCCGGCGTCTCTTTGTTATAATGATTTGTATAACAGGACATGCCCAAGCAGCGCCACGTGTCGATAAGAAAAAAACTGATAACAACATTTCTCACCTTTGCCACGATCTCCGTGGTTTTGCTCGGCGCGCTGTTTTTCACGAGCGCGCGGAAAGAATTGCAGTCAGTCCACATCGCCCAGCTCGAGAATATCGCCGACCTGAAAAAGGACAGGATAGAACTGTATTTCAGGGAACGGCAGGGCGACATAGTCACAGCAGCTAACGCCTATGATATCAAACGCACACTCCCCCTCCTCGGCAGGCTTGCCGCTGACCCGTCTGATCCGGTCTTCAGGGAAACTTACAGAAAGCTGGACATCCATACAAAACAGTACCGGGACGTATACGGCTATCTCAGTATCATCCTTACCGACACTCGCGGCCGGATTGTCTACGTGAGCCCTGAATCACAGATGAAGGAACGCCTGGGCAAACACATCTATCCTGAAAATGCGTTTGCTGAGGGGAAAAAGGACGTCTATTTCAGCGACATCCTCAGGAACAGCGCGGCTGAAAGCGGCTTTGAGATCATGGCTTCAGCCCCTGTCCGGGATGCGCGCGGGGCGTTTGCCGGAGTGATCGCCTTTGAGATGGATATGACCCCTGTTTATAAACTGTTTCAGGACACAACGGGACTGGGCCGGACAGGAGAAGAATTGATAGTGCGCCGGGAGGGAAGCGCGGCATTATTCCTGAGCCCCCTTCGCTATGATCCTGATGCTGTCCTGAAAAAAAAGGCGCTCTTTGATGAGACGCGGGCATTCCCTGCTCAAATGGCGGTCCAGGGCAGGAGGGGCGCCGGACTCGTATATGATTATAACGGCGTGGAGGTGCTTGCAGCCTGGCGTTACGTCCCCTCACTGAGATGGGGACTCGTCGCAAAAATCAACGCAGCGGAGGCCTTCCAATCAGTTGTTGCCCTGAGGAACATGGTCATCGCCATTGCAGCAGGGATTATTGTTCTCGGCGTACTGGCTGCCATGCTCTTTGCGAGGTCTTTCTCGGCCCCGATCATGGCCTTGCAGAAGGGGGCTGAAATGATCAGCTCCGGAAACCTGGACTATCGGGTGGGCATAACGTCGAACGACGAGATAGGGAGACTCGCAGCCGCATTTGACAACATGGCATCCTCCCTGGGCCGGACCACCGGGGAGCTGCGCCGGAAGGCGACAGCTCTTGAGACGTCAAACATGGAGCTCGAGGCATTCAGTTATTCGGTCTCTCATGACCTCCGCGCCCCGCTGCGAGGCATCGACGGCTTCAGTCTGGTGCTCCTGGAGGACTATGCGGAAAAGCTCGATAACGAGGGCAGAGACGCCCTCGAACGCATACGCGCCGCCAGCCAGCGCATGGGTCTGCTCATCGATGACCTTTTGAAGCTGTCCCGCGTTTCGCGGGCCGAACTGAAACGCGAAAGGGTAAACCTGAGCAAGATCGCCGGCAGGATCGCGGAGGACCTGCGGAAGACCGGCCCCGGCCGCTGCGTCGAATTCGTTATCGCTGACGGCATTACCCACGAGGGCGACGAAAGATTGCTTTCCGTAGTTCTTCAGAATCTGCTCGGCAATGCCTGGAAGTTCACCGAGAAACATGAAAACGCCCGGATCGAGTTCGGCATGGCGGACTGCCATGGAGCTGCCGCGTATTTCGTCAGGGACGATGGCGCGGGGTTCGATCCGTCTTATTCAGACAAATTATTCATGCCCTTCCAGCGGCTGCACGCAATGTATGAATTCTCCGGCACAGGGATAGGCCTGGCGACTGTGCAGCGCATCATCAGTCGTCACGGCGGAAGGGTCTGGGCGGAGGGCGAAGTCGGGAAGGGCGCATGTTTTTATTTTACCCTCGATGAGAGGGATATCGACGAAGAGCGGCATTCTTAGGCGCATTCCGAAGGGAGAAAACAGTGAAAGACAAAAGCATCCTCTTGGTAGAGGATAACCCCGATGATGTGAAACTCACCATCCGGGCCTTCAAAAAGGCCAACATCCTGAACGAGATCGTGGTCGCGGCCGACGGCGCTGAAGCGCTCGACTATCTTTTCGGCAGCGGGAAGTTTGCAGGACGCGACACGAGCGTCAAGCCCCAGCTCGTCCTGCTCGATCTGAACATGCCGAAGATAGGCGGGCTCGAGGTGCTCAGACGCATCCGGGCTGACGCGAGGACAAAACTGCTGCCGGTAGTGATCCTCACGACTTCCGGCGAGGAAAAGGACCTTGTGGAAAGCTACAACATGGGCGCCAATAGTTACGTCCGCAAGCCGGTTGACTTCGAACAGTTTACCGATGCTGCGCAAAAGCTCGGACTCTACTGGCTGCTGCTGAACAAAGTCCCTCGCTACTGACAGGACTCCGGGAGCGCCGGGCAGGACGGACTCTTACAGTTCCCTTCTTCCTTCAAGGGCCTTGCCGAGGGTGACCTCGTCGGCGAACTCTATATCGCTGCCCATGGGGAGGCCGTAGGCGATACGTGTCACCTTCACCGGAAAGGGGGAGAGGACTTCCTTGATGTATTGGGCCGTTATCTCGCCTTTGGTGTTGGGGTTGGTGGCGATGATCACCTCGGTCACCCCGTTATTTCTGACGCGGTTGACCAGTTCCCCTATCTTCAGTCGCTCCGGGGTTATGCCGTCGATCGGAGACAAGGCGCCCAGGAGGACGTGGTAGAGGCAGTGCAAGCCCTTGACGCGCTCCATCACCTGTATGGTGCTCGGTTCTTCAACCACGCATATCCGGTCCCGGTCCCGGGTGTCGTCGCTGCATATCTCGCAGACCTCCTGCTCGGTGATATTGAAGCACCGGCCGCAGAACCGCGCCTTCTCCTTCACCGCGCCGATGGCGCGGGCCAGGGAGAGCGCCTCGGCGTCAGGCATGGAGAGTATGAAGAAGGCGAGACGTTGCGCGGTCTTTCTCCCGATGCCCGGGAGCCGCGTCAGTTCGGCGACAAGATTCTCGATAATTCCCTGCATGCGTCAGTTCCCGATTCTTATTTCCTGATTCCAACTTCCCATCTATCTTCCGAACATATTGCCGAGTCCGCCCATGCCGGGCAACTGCAAACCGCCGGTCAGCTTCGACATATCCTCGTTTACCAGTTCATGCGCCCTCCTGAGGGCCTCATTGGCAGCGGCCAGGATGAGGTCCTGCAGCATATCCACGTCGTCAGGGTTCACCACATCCTTTTCGATCCTGATCGACACGATCTCGCCCGCGCCGCTGGCAACTACCGTCACCATCCCGCCGCCCGCTGACGCCTCAACCGTCTTCTTCCTGGCCTCTTCCTGGGCCTTCATCATCTCTTCCTGCAGCTTCTGGGCCTGGCGCATGAGATCTCCCAGCATCTTCTTAGACATTATCTCCTCCATTCTCGTTGTTGTCCGTGTCGTCTACCGGCTGTATGTCCACGATCCGCCCGTCAAACAACTCCAGCGCCTCCTTGATGACCGGCTCCTTCAGAGCCTTCTCCCTGAGGTCCCGCTTCCGCACTGTCTTTTTGTTCGAGACCGCCGTCGTTATCTTCAGCTTTCTGCCGGCCTCCTCCTGCAGCCACTTCTCCAGCGGCCTGAGATGCTTGCTTATCGACTCCTCGAAGAGTTCCGCATGCCCGCCATTGAGGATGAGGACCAGTTCATCGCCTTTCACCTCAGCTTTCGCCTGAAGGAGGACCGACGAAAGGGTCGGCTGTTCAAGTCTCGAAACCGCCTTTCGCCACGCATCCAGCACGTCAACAGGCCCTTCCGCGGAAGCAGCGCAGCTCTGAGCGACAGGCTGCTGCCCCGGCCTGTTCGCCTGTCCTGTTGCCGCCCTTGCCCGCGAAACAGGGGCCCTGGGCGCAGGCGCTTCCACAGCCGTCTCCCCGGTCCCGGCTACCGCGGAAGGAGCGCAACCCTCCACTCCGTATCTGCTGATATGCTCGATAACTTCCCGGATCGGCTTCAGGGCGCTCAAAAAACTGGCCCTGATAAGCGCCATCTCGAGCGCAAGCCTCGGGGAAGAGGAACCGCGGATATCCGCCGCGGCGTTGACGAGTTCGGAGAGCATAAGGGTCATCTGATCTTCAGAGGTCTCAGCAGCCAACCCCCTCACAGCGGCGAGTTCCTCCTGGTTCAGATCAAGGGCATCGCCAGGGTCTTTCATGACCGACGCCACCAGGAGGTCCCTGAAGAACTGCACCAGCTCCCTGGCAAAGGACCGGATGTCGGTCCCCTGCTCTGAAAGAAGCTCAACAGCGCCGAGGATACCGGTCCGGTCGCCCCTGATCAGCGCCGCTGACACCTGCAGCAGGAGGCTGAAATCAGTCAGGCCGAGAAGACTCTTCACGTCCTCGTCGGAAATATCGGTCGAAAAAGAGGCCAACTGGTCAAGGATGGTCAGGGAGTCGCGCATGCTGCCGTCAGCGGCCCTGGCCACGAGCCCGAGAGCAACGGCGGATATGGCAATTCCTTCCTGTTCGGAAATGGCCCTGAGCCGGTCCCGTATCGCCCCGCTCGATATCCTCCTGAAGGGCATATGCTGGCAGCGCGAGAGCACCGTCGCCGGGATCTTCCGCATCTCGGTGGTTGCCAGGACGAAGATGACATGGGGGGGCGGTTCTTCCAGGGTTTTCAGGAGCGCATTAAAGGCTGAGCCGGAAAGCATATGCACCTCGTCTATTATATAGACCTTGAACTTTCCGCCTGAAGGCGCGTATTTCACCCGTCCCCTGAGGTCCCGGATATCGTCAACGCTGTTGTTGGATGCGCCGTCGATCTCGATGACATCGACCGACGAGCCGTCTGCTATCGCGGCGCAGGATTCGCAGCGGCCGCAAGGGACCGGTGCAGGTCCTTCCTTGCAGTTGATCGCCTTTGCGAGGATGCGGGCCGAGGAGGTCTTTCCAACGCCCCGCGGACCTGAAAAGATGTAGGCATGAGCTATTCTTCCCTGAGCGATAGCGTTCTTGAGGATGCGCGTTATCGGCTCCTGGCCGACGAGGTCGTCAAACTCCCGTGGTCTCCATTTTCTCGCTAATACCAGATAGCTCATTTATCTTCAGCCGTTTCGTGAAAAGGTCCGCGCTTCGATGGCCCGGTGATAACCCGGCGCCCAGGCAAGTGGACTGTTCACCGCCTTTCTGCAGCCCGAAAACGACTTGCTGCGGCACACAGAGATAATGCTTATCGCTGCTTCCTTCCGGACCTGACGAGGTTCACACCTCACTGTTGCGCAGGGCCGCTTTCAGACTGCAGAAAAGCGGTGAACACGCCCGGCACAGCGTCGTTCCAACCAGACTGCGGGCCGCCGGAGCGCATCCGGTGAAATGTATTGTAGCATATAACCAGCCCTGCGCGCACCGGCCTTCCCCTCGGTCCGTTGACATCAAACCGGTGCGGTGATAGCCTTGTCGTAAGGACTGAAGTGCAGATCAATCCGGAGGAGGCATACCCCTATGAAGACGGAGCTCTTTACAAAGACGATGCTGGTCATTATCGCCGTATTGCTCTTTCTTAACCTGGTGAGCGGCCTGCTGCCTGTCCGAAAGGCTATTGCTCAGCAGGATGCAGGACCGGTCAACAGGTACCAGATATCTGCATGGGCCGCGTCCATCGGCACCTACGGCCATCATGCGGGATACTTCGTCGTTGATACCGTGACCGGAAAGGTTGTGGACAAGAAGGAGGAAGTGCATACCATAACGCCCAAGTAGGACCTCGCCCGTCCCGCAAATTATAGCAGACGGCATTTTGCATAGCGAAGAGGACGGGCATGTGTAAGCGGCTGAACGTCATTGCGCGTATTTGGTGAGCCTCTGGAGCACCTCGACATGGAGCATCTCGCTCGGGATTATCCTGAATTCAATCCTGTCGGTCCCTTTGCCAGGCATGCTTGCCGGTATTGCGGCAGCAACGAAAAAGGTCCCGAACTCCCGCGCAAGGCGCGCATCTGAAGACAGCAGCTGATCCATGACCATTTCAGCCCGATGCTGGGCCTGCTGCCTGATTGTTCTGTTCTTGACAATATCAGGGTCCGGCTCGTATCCGGATCCCACCAGGATTACCCCCACATGGGACCGCGTATACTCGTCCAGCAGCGCCGAGAGAAAGACGACGTTCAGTTTTCTCACCGTTTCATGGACAGACTCCCTCAGCCTGTCCTGCCTGTCAAAGAAAAGAGAGGAATCCGCGACCACCGCGCCCATAGCAAAGGTCACCCCCCCTGTGCCCGATGGCCCGAACTCCTTTATAAGCAGGGAATTCAACTGCTCGGCAAGTTCGCTCCTCGGCTGCGCCAGGGCGAGGGCCGGCTCGAGGAACCGCTGGATCTTCACGGCCCGGTAGTAGAGGAGCGCGCTGAGGACCATAATGCCCACGAGGATGAGGCTCAGGACCGGCCCGGGCGGAAGCATATACTTCCTGATGGTCTCAGTTTTCATCAGAATCGGGCCTCCAGAAAGCCGAGGTTCTTGATGGCGGTGTCGAAGTCCTGCTCCGTCAGGCTGGACGGGTGGTGGATCGCCTTGTTCCTCAGCCTGAGGAGGTCCCGGAAGAGGTCCTTCTTGAATTCTCCGATGCGGCGCGACCGCTCAAGCTCCTTGAGGCATTCGTAAAGCCCCGGGGGAACGTGCCCCACGATCTTCCTGCCGAATGACTTGAGCCTTGTCTCTATATGGTGTCCGAGGATGAGGGAAGCGACCACCCGGTCTCCCCTCCGGTACAGCTCCAGCGCCTGCTCCCCGGAAACGCCCCTTCTGAAAATCCGTATATTCTCATCTGATTCCCGCTCCCCAGGCGCAAGGCTCTGGATCTTCTGGTAGACCTCAAGGCACTTGTCCAGTTCGTCTTTTTCGAGATGCGACTCGGCAAGAAGAAAAAGGTCGCGCAGGCCGTCGGCCGCATCCTTCTGTCTGAAGGTAAAGGCGTAGGCGCGTCTGATCGCCTCCGTCTTGTCGTCTTTCTTGTCGAGCACATCGAAATGGCGCGCCCACCTCTTGCCCTTCAGCACATTGTCCCTGGTGAATTTGAAGAGCTGTTCAGAGACTTCGGCCTTATTGAGCCTGCCGCTGATGACAACGATGGTGAGGGTCGGGTAGGCCTCGAAGAAATCGGGAAGCGCGTCGATGCCCTCGCTCATCCGGTCGAACTCGATGTCGAGCGTGAGGAGGTCGAAAAACTGGGCCTTCAGCATCTCCTTTGCCTGCTTTACGCTCACCGCCTCGAAGAACCGCAGATCGTCCTCATCCTTCCCGACGGCCCGCTGGATCTCGAGCTTGAGGAGCTCCCTGTCCTCGTAATCGTCGTCTGCTATGAGTACCTTAAACATCGAGTAATTCCTCGACAAAGGGGAGGTTCACGATGATCTCCGCGCCTCTGCCCTTTTTCGTATAGTCCTTGCCGACCCTGATCTTGCCGGCATGCAGGCCGATAACATACTTCGCATAATAGAGGCCCTGCCCCCATCCCTCGCCGCTCCTCTTGCTCGCGTAGAAACAGCGGTCAGCCTGTTGTTCGTCCATCCCGATCCCCTCATCCCGGAAAGAGAGCGAGACGTAACGCCGGCTCCCGTCAGCGTCCATTGAGCAGGAAAGGACGACCCTCGCCTTCTCCTGCCCCGGCTTTCTGTACCTGACGGCGTTGTCCAGGATGTTTTCGAAGACCGTCCTCATGAGCGTGCGCGATGCGAAGATAATCGGCTGCGCATGGTCCGCGGTCTCCGCGAAAACGACGTCGGCCATGTCGCTGTATTGGGTCGCCAGGGTCGCCAGCATCTCCTTGAGATCAACCCTCCTGAAGTCTATAAGTCCCGACTCCCGCTCGTCCGCTATTTTCTTGAAGATATCGATGTCAGCGAAGAGCTTGTCAAAAGTCTCGCGCATGCGCTCCGCCGCCTCCGGCGGCAGGTCCGGCAGGAGGTCCATCCTCCGTTTGATCCTGCCGAGGTTGTTCTTGAACTCGTGGCCGATCGTCGCGGATATATACCGGATGAATTCATTCCGACGCGCTATCTCCTGGTTCTTGAGCATGAGAAGCCTGTTCTCCTGCGTCCTGCGCTGCCGCTGCTGGTAGACAAAGGTCAGATAGCCGCTGAAAAGGGCGAAGGAACCCACCATCGAAAAAAAGGCGTAGGTCGAGATCCGGGTGGATGCGTCGAGCAGGCCCTCCATGATCGC
>JAKAGF010000122.1 GCA_021825805.1 Nitrospirota bacterium | reverse complement strand
TGCAAGTCGAATGCTGCGTACAATTTCATCAGGCACCTCCAAGGGTAAAGATTGGGCTCTTTTCCCTAGCATATCAGGTGCTCCGCACTTGGTATGCGGAGGTGCCTTTATATGATTATCAGGTCTTGTTCCGTGCAGCGCTATCATTCTGCTGTCTTGGCACCCTCCTTTGAGCTCATATATTTCTAACAGTAATCCACGATATTAATCAATAGAAAATATATGGGGCATGCGGCGCGAATCTGTCGCAGCGCCGGAAAATATCATGCGCAATTCATCTCACCTCATCACCAGATACTCCGCCACGGCAACTGCGAAGATGATTGCGCTTGCGGGCACGATCCGCTGATACACACCGGTCATGTCCGCCTTGAAATACTCCCGCGTCAGCACCAGGCAGAGGTGCACAGGGGAGATGAGCACGCCGATAAAGCCCGCGGCAAAGGCGAGGGAGATGACCGGAAGGCCGTTGCCGGCGACGTTCATAATCAGCGGAAAGGTGCTGCCCACAAACCCCACGGTATGACCGGTGAGAAGGCCCGCGAGAAAGGGCAGGAGACAGACGATGGGGATAACGGGAATGCCATGGCTCACAAAATAGGCGGTCAGGTTCCGGACCGCGCCGGAGGTTTCCATAATCTCCTTAAAGAACATGATTCCCGCAATGAGCGTGATCACCTCCAGCGTGAACCCGTAGCGCAGGAGGCGCGGGATCGCCTTTGGGCTGTAACGGAATGCGGCAAGCAGAACGGCGATGATGACGAGGAGCGCATAGTGCAGCTCGATATGCAGGAGGCCCACTGAGACCAGGATCGCCAGCACCGGCAGAAAGTTGACGCCGTCCCTCCATCGCGCTTGCGGCGCTTCCGCGTGTTGGGGCCGGTTGGCAACGCCCCGCATGCTGTAGAGAAAGCCGGTGGCAAGAAGCACCAGCGCATAGGCGATGTTCGCGGTGATGAGGTGATAAAGGGGCACGCCCGACACGGCGGCTGCGAGGAGGATCCCGGGGTAAAGGGGCAGGATGTATTCCCACGGGTGCCTGTACCAATAGTTGATGAAGGCCTTCTCCTCAGGCGGCATCTTCAGGCCTGTGGTCGCTTCCTTGACCATGGGCGCTGAAAAATAGGCGCCGCCCAGGGAGGGGAGCATGCCGATCAGAAGAGGCATTGAGATGATCACGACCTTCCGGTTCCTGAATGAACCCTTTACCGCAGCCATCATCGCGGCCAGGACCTCCTTTTCCCTGAGGATCAGTTCAAATATCCTGATCAGCGATAAGGCAAGAAGCAGCTTGATCGATACATCGCTGCCCACGGCCCGCCGGGCTGCTGCAACAAGGCTGGACAGGGGCATTGCGTACAGAGCCGCCAACCCGGCCGAGGCGATAAGCATCACCGCTCCGATAGGCAGCTTCTTCCTGAGCAGAAAGAGGATAAGCAGCAGGATCAGGGAAATCTTCAGGAGATCAGGCATGCGCGAATCAGAGGGATGCGGTTACGCGTCTTATCTCTTCCAGCTTCCTGAGGGCACTGCCTGAATCTATCGCCTCGCGGGCCATCTCAAGGGCAGCGGAAAGGTCTGAAACCTTACCGGAGACGATCAGGCCGGCAGCCGAATTGATGAGAACCACATCCCGTTTATGTCCCGGCTCTCCCTTGAGAATAGCCAGGGCTATTCCGGCGTTTTCCTCCTTGTCGCCGCCCACAAGATCCCGGATGGTCCCGCGCGCAAGACCAAAGGCCTCGGGAGAGAGATACATGGTCTCTACCTTTCCGTTGCGGAATCTGGATACCCGCGTGCCGTCGGTGACAGTGATCTCGTCCAGACCGTCTTCCCCATGCACCACCATCGCATCCTCTGCCCCGAGGTTGCCCAGCACCATCGCCATGGGCTCGGTGAGTTTGTCCGAAAAGACGCCGAGTATCTGTCTCCGCGCGCCGGCCGGGTTGGTAAGGGGGCCGAGGATATTGAAGATCGTCCTGATGCCGAGTTCACGCCTCGGTCCTATCGCGTATTTCATCGCGGGATGGAACAGGGGGGCAAAGAGAAAGCCGAAGCCTGTCTCAAAGAGACACTGCTCCACCTTCGCGGGTTCGAGGTCGATCCTGACGCCCAGGGCCTCCAGCACATCAGCGCTGCCGGAGCGGGATGATACCGCGCGGTTGCCGTGCTTTGCGACCGGCACGCCGGCCGCGGCAACAACCAGGGCTGTTGTCGTTGATATATTGAAGGTATGGGACATATCACCGCCGGTCCCGCAGGTGTCGAGGACCCCTTCGGGCGCCTTGATCCGCGCGGCCTTGTCCTTCATGATCCTGGCGGCCCCGGTGATCTCCTCCACCGTCTCCCCCTTTATGCGGAGGGCGGTAAGCAGCGCCCCGATCTGCGAATCAGCGGCCTTCCCCTCCATGATCTCGTTCATGCATGCCGCCATCTCCGCCTCGGAAAGGCTCATGCCGCTGACGAGCATATTGACAGCTTCCTTGATCATGTCTTCACCCCCCCGGAAAAAATGTGCTCAATTGTAACACAGGCCGCCTTGGTCCTGATAATCAGGCAGGGCCCGCAAACCTGCCGCTCTATGACTGCTGCTTCGCCTTTGTCTTCAGAAACTCCTTTATGAAGCGGTCGATGCTGCCGTCAAGAACGGAATCCACGTCCCCGATCTCAAGGCCGGTACGATGGTCTTTGACGAGCCGGTAAGGCTGTAACACATACGAGCGAATCTGGCTTCCCCATGCAATGCCCTTCTTGTCGCCGGCCAGATCGCTGAGCTTCTTCTCCTTTGCCTGGACTTCGAGGTCGTAGAGCCTGGCCTTGAGGATCTTCATCGCAACCGCCTTGTTCTTGTGCTGGGACCGCTCATTCTGACAGGCAACGATGATCCCGCTGGGAATATGCGTGAGGCGGACCGCGGAGGAGGTCTTGTTCACATGCTGCCCGCCGGCCCCCGAGGCCCGGAAGGTATCCATCTTGATGTCCTCTTCCCTGATCTCTATGTCGATATCATCCTCTATCTCAGGGTACACAATGACAGCGGCAAAGGAGGTATGCCGCCTCTTGTTGGCGTCATAGGGGGATATCCGTACAAGCCTGTGGACCCCTGCCTCTGCCATCAGATATCCATAGGCATAATCACCGCTTATGGTTATGGTCACGCCCTTTATGCCGGCCTCTTCACCCGGCTGGAAATCGACGATCTGCGCCGCATATCCGCGGCGTTCAGCCCACCGCAGGTACATCCGCATCAGCATCTGGGCCCAGTCCTGGCTCTCAGTGCCGCCGGCGCCGGGATGGATGGTCAGGATGGCATTATTTTTGTCGAGGCCGCCTGAGAGGAGGTTTCTCAGTTCCAGATTCTCCACCTCGTCCTTGAGGGAGTCGAGATCCTGCCGCAGTTCCCTGAAGAAGAGCTCCCCTCCCTCCTCTTCCAGTATGCCGACGGAGTCCTCTATGTAGGAAACCCTGGATTCAAGCGCCTCAAACGGGGCGACTATACCCTCAAGCCGGGACTTCTCCTTCAGCAGCTCCCGCGTCTTTTCCTGTGATGACCATACCTCTTCCAGGGTAAGGTCAGCGGCTATCTTTGCGATAGCCTCTTTCCTGGTGAGTACATCAAAGATAACCTCGTAGGGCCTCGGTCTTTGCTCTCAACGCCGCCAGTTCTTCCTTAAGCTCCGACTGTTCAACCATTTTTATTACCTCCAGAATCTGATGTTAATCAAAAGCATTATAGATACCACGATGCAGAGATACGAGAAGAGGTCCCCGTATTTCGTGTAAAAGGTCAGGGTCCTGTCGGTCTTTATCGTATCCGTCAGCGCCTGTCTCGTAAAAAGCGGCGTGGCCGACAGTATCCTGCCGCTGCTGTCGATGAAGCCCGACACACCCGTATTCGCCGCCCGGATAACCGGTTTTCTGTTTTCAACAGCCCTGAAGACAGCCATGCTGAAATGCTGATACGGTCCTGCCGTCCTTCCGAACCAGGCGTCATTTGTAATGGTCACCATGAAATCGCCGCCCCTTGTATAAAACTTCCTCACCATCCCGGGAAAGATGATCTCATAGCAGATCAGGGTCCCGAAACCGCCGAAATCGGTTCCAGCCTGCAGGTACGACTCCCCTGCAATATAATCACCGATGCCCGCGGCGATCTTATCTATGAAAAAGAGGACTCTCCTGAGGGGGACGTACTCTCCAAAGGGTACCATATGTATTTTATCATAGATATAAATTGATTTTCCTGATGGGTCGAGCAGTATGGCGCTGTTTGCGAGCAGGGTCTTCTCTTGCGTGCGCTCCTTCACCCGGACGCTTCCGAGGAGAAGATAGGAGCCGAGCCCTTTCTGAAACCGGATAAGCTCCTCGGTATGGCCGCTGTCGTAGTCAAAGAGAAAAGGGACAGACGTCTCCGGCCAGACGATGAGCCGGGGGGTCTGCAGGGCCGCCTCCCGCGAGAGGTCAAAGTATGTCTTGAGCACCTCTTTCTGAAAGGCTGGTTCCCACTTCTTATCCTGCTCGATATTACCCTGGATAACACTCGCCTTGACCTGAACGCCCGGCCTGCCCTGTCCGAGCCGAAGCGACCCGTATACAAGGCTGAGGAGCAGAACCGACGCAACAACAGCGACGCCGGCCATTGTATACGACACAGGGAAAAGAGGCATCTCCCTGGTGCGCTTTCTCAGGATAAACACATCTACTATGGCGCTGTTGAGGGCGATAACGAGAAAGGATATGCCGTATACGCCGGTGATGTCCGCAACCTGTATAATCGGCAGGAACCGGTATTGGGTGTATCCCAAGCTTGCCCAGGGGAATCCGGTAAAAGCGTACGACCGAACATACTCCAGGACCACCCAGAAGACAGGCGCTATGAGAGAGGCGGGAAGTTTCGTCCTGTTTATGAGAATCGAAAACAGATACGAAAAGATCGCCGGATAGAGGCTTAGGTAGCCGCACAGAAGAAACACTATGGCTATGCTCGAAGGAAACGAGACGCCGCCGAAATGGTTTATGGAATGATATATCCAGTAAAGGGTCCCGAAGAAATAGACCACCCCGAAGACATACCCCGCGACAAAGGCCCTGCCGGCCTTCCTGCCCCAGAGGGAGACGAGCAACGGCACGAGGGCGATCCATGCGAGGAACGAGAGGTCTGCCTTGGGAAAGGCAAAGATTACCAGGGTCCCGGATATGACCGCAGGATAAAATTCGTTCAGTTTCTTTATGGCTGAGTCACGCATCAGTTGACATTCAAAAAAGCTAATAGGTATATTTAGTAACCGCACGCATCTATGGGCAGTTAGCTCAGTCGGTAGAGCAGAGGCCTGAAAAGCCTCGTGTCCGCAGTTCGATTCTGCGACTGCCCACCATGATTTTATTCGCCAGCCGGATTTTGAGTCAAGGGAAAATCATGATTTTGCCGGGTTTTCCCTTGTCTCCGTCAACTGAATACCGGGCCTTGAGAAACTGTCCGATGACCCGGAGGTTCGTCAGAAGGTGGTTGGTTACGCCGGATGTGGTGAATACGGACGCCCCTTCAGCCAAGCAGAGGTAGAGGACGAGCTGGTCTGCAAGGTGTTGGTCTATGCAGGCCTTGGTCGCGTGATAGCTCAAAAAGGCCCGGCCAGCCTCCTCTCCTACTGCCTCCGCCCTTTTGCCGCGCCCGCCAAGGGCTGAAAAACCGGCGATACAATGCTGGGTCTCGGCCTTGAGAAAGACAAAGGTCCCCTGGCCGAACGATGGGACCTCGGCTGTCTTTATCTCATGCTGGATGGGCAGTGGTCTGAGAACAGCTTCAGCAGCCGCTTTCTGACGGTCCGCAATGCTTGCGGGAAGATTGGCGACTGCCGAGATGCCCGCTACTGACATGCCTTCACCGCGATTTGTGAGGGTCAGGCCCTTGATACCTTTGTGGGGATAAATCCTGACGCTGATATCCCCGCCCCCTTTCGGATAAAACCCGTATCGCCCGATGGTTATGTCAATCGGGATGCCGATACCCCGGAGCATGGGGATGAAGACCTCGCTTATAAAATGATACGGCGGACTGAACGGAACGTGGGTACCTCCTTTGAGGGTAAGGCTGGAGAACGCGTTTGCGAAGACAAGCGCAGGGAGAATGGACTGGAGCAGCAGGGTGGTGGAACCGGCTGTCCCGATATCAAAGAAATAATCCCCCGGCATGGTCTCTTTCGGCTCAAAGACAAGCTCTGTCGAGCCAAGGCTGCCGCCCTGCACTGTAGCGCCGGATATCCGCGTCAGTGCATGCACGCAGGTCAGGTGCTGGGGCATGAGGCCGGGCTTCATCCGGCCTTTGCGGATGTTGTACAGCCGGAAGGGTATCTTCACCACACATGACAGGCTGAGGGCTGTCCTTAGTATCTGCCCCCCGCCTTCGCCATAACTGCCGTTGATCTCGAGCATAGCTCCATTATAACGTGAAGGCGCCAACGGCATAAGGCAGAGCAGCGCCGCATGATCCATAGCATCGTGTCCATGGCATCGTTGACAGTCCGCCGGTCAGTGGGATATAGTCAAACAAATATGGGACTTGAGGGGGTTCTATGGGGGAAAATATGCTGCATGAGGCGTCATTGCTTTTCACATTGAAGGCTGTTTTTGGTTTTGAGTCGTTCCGGCCGAATCAGGCGGATATCATCAAGAGCATTGTGAACGGCAGGGATGTTTTTGCGGTAATGCCCACCGGCGGAGGGAAGTCCCTCTGCTATCAGCTTCCCGCAAAGATGCTGGAAGGCATCGCCGTTGTTATCAGCCCTCTGATCTCCCTCATGAAAGACCAGGTGGAGGGAGCGGTCGAAAATGGGATCCCAGCGGTTTTTATCAACAGCTCAATGACAACGCAGGCAGCAGCCGGCGCGTTCAGGTCCCTCAGAAACGGCGCGGTAAAACTTCTTTATATCGCCCCCGAGCGGTTTGCGATGCCCCATTTCCTCGAGACTCTGAAGACCTTGCCGATCTCTCTCTTTGCCATAGACGAGGCGCACTGCATCTCGGAATGGGGACATGACTTCCGTCCGGATTATCTTGGCCTTTCGGCCATACCCAGGGAGTTCTCCGGTGTACCGGTCGCCGCCTTCACGGCAACGGCCACTGCAAAGGTCCAGGAAGATATAATCAGAAAAATCGGCCTTCGGGAGCCCTTCATCGTGCGCGCATCTTTCAACCGCGAGAATCTTTTTTATGAAGTGAAACCAAAGGCAAAGGTCGAATCCCAAATATCGGCGTTCCTCGAGGAGCATCGGGGAGAATCAGGCATTGTTTACCGCACCACTCGTGATTCGGTAACAGCAACCGCCTCTTTCCTGAAGTCCCATGGGATAAACGCCCTCCCCTACCACGCCGGCCTGTCTGCCGAGGAGAGGGACAGGAATCAGGATTCATTCAATAAGGATGAGACTCAGGTGATCGTTGCCACCATCGCCTTCGGCCTCGGCATAGACAAGTCGAATGTGCGGTTCGTCATACATGCGGACCTTCCCAGGAACATCGAGGGCTATTATCAGGAGACCGGCCGCGCGGGGCGAGACGGCGAGCCGGCCCGTTGCCTCCTTTTTTTCAGCAGGGGGGACATCCCGAAGATCCGCTATTTCATCGATCAGATGACGGATGAGGGCGAGCGCTCTGCCGCGCTTCGCAAGTTGAACGATGTCGTTGAATATGCGGCCCATAACTTATGCAGGAGGAGGCGCCTTCTCGGGTTTTTCGGTGAAGATTACCCGGCTGATAATTGCGGCTCCTGCGATATCTGCACAGACACGGCGGAGAGGATCGACATAACCGAAGATGCGCGGATCATCCTGGCGGCGATATCAGAGACGCAGCAGCGGTTCGGCATAGGCTATGTCATCGACCTGGTGACCGGCGCTGGTACAAAGCGTATCCGCGAGTTTAAGCATCATGAGATAAAGACTTACGGAGCGGGCAAAGATAAAGACAAGAAACACTGGCGGTTCCTTGTTGAAGAACTTCTTGCCCAGGCCATGATCCGGCAGGAAGGCGATCCTTACCCTGTGCTGAAGATGACTCAAAGGGGCCGGGATGTCCTTAATGGCAAGGAAGAGGCAAAAGCCCTCAAGAGGCCGGAGGCATCGACGCCTGCCAGGTCCGGGACGAGTGACGCCTGGAGGCGCGATGGGGACCTGTTCGGCAGCCTGCGCGCCCTCAGAAAGAAGATCGCGGATGAACATAAGGTCCCTCCCTATGTCATATTCTCCGACAAGACCCTCCTTGAGATGTGCAGACAGCTCCCGGTTACATTGCAGGAAATGAAAAGGATTGCCGGCGTCGGCGACGCG
>JAKAGF010000121.1 GCA_021825805.1 Nitrospirota bacterium | reverse complement strand
GGTCCGGATGAACCCGGGTGAGATAACCAGGGTCATAATGAGATTTGCTTTACCGAAGATCACAGGCCCTGGACCTTTGTATCCGCTCATAACCACCGGCGCCAATTCCGCAAAAGACATAATTAACGGCAACCCTCCTCCAAGTCCGCGAACCGGCGGCAGCGAGTACGTTTGGCATTGCCACATACTTGAACACGAGGAGCACGACATGATGAGGCCACTTGTTGTGTACTAACTTAATTGTAGGATATTGGCTGATGTTTTGAACTTGAGCCCCCGGATCCTTCCGGGGGCTTGGTTTTTTTTTGAGAGATGTATTTTACGTTGAAGATAGCCGGGGTTTTGTCCGTGCAACGTTGCTGTTGGAGTATGTATGATCCATGCCAATATTAGCGCTTAGCTCCGTAGTGATTCGTGCAGAGTGCGGACCAACAGCGCTCGCGGCCTGCCGGTCAGAGCCCGGCGTTACTCTTCCTTCCCCTTCACCCACCAGTCGGACTTGTCCGAAAACCACCAGAGCGATGAATCGGTCTCAAGGATTGTTTTGGCAAGCTCCTTAGCCACATCCGTCTTGAGCCTCTTGAGGGCAAAGTCCAGCCATTCGTCGGCGTAGGTATTACCGAGGTCTTTGTGTTCCTTTAATGCAAGGATCATCTCCAACTGGTCCGCGTCGTAGGCGAGTTGGGCCTCGATGCTCTCGCCCCGTTCGAACTCAAACACCAACTCCTTGATCTCCTCCCCGAAGGGCAGAGTCTCTGCGAGGTCGTGGACCGCTTTTTCGACGTCCGCCTTCACGTACTTCTTGTTTACGTAGTTCAGGTCGCCGATCCGGGCCTCCGGAAGGTCATGGAAGAGACACATCTTGATAAGCCTGTCGTGGTTGACGCTCTCTTTCACAAGATGACCGAGAGTATAACCAATATAGACGGTCCTGAAGATATGCTCGGCCACCGACTCCGAGCCTGAGCCGAGGAACTGGAACCCCGAGCGCGGGGTCCGCTTGAGCATGCCTGCCTCAAAAAGGAAATTGGCGATACGTTTCATGATTTACCCTGTATACGTTACGAGAATTTGCTGGTTTTTTTATTGTACAGGAAATGGACGGCCTGTGAGTTGCGGCACGTCATCTCTGCAGCTTCTTCAGTTGTTCGGATGCTGTCCCTATGGTCCTCCGGATATCCGGGTTATCGTCGAAAACAAGGATGCTCTCCCACACTGCAATGGCTTCCGATATCCTGCCCTGACGGTAGAGTTCAAGCCCCTTTCCGGTCAGGCTTGAAGAACACCTGCTGATGTGCGTCATGAGGGACTGGCGGGTGAAGGAGAGGGTTTTGACAAAAGGAGCGAAAGAAGAGAAGTTGGACAATAAGGCGCGACAGATGCGGCCTGACCGGACGAAGTCCTCCCGTGCAAGGGCCTGATCCGCGCTTTGTTTGGCTTCCTCAACTACGCCGGCATATGTCTTGAGGAAATGGGGCGTTTTTCCAAATTTCCGGTAGGCATTCTTATAGATATCCAGGCCTTTCCGGTAATCGCCCCTGGAGAAATATTCTTTTGCCGCAACTTCAGCGCTTCGTATACGGGCCAGGGTCAGCCTCTCCTGAAGATCGGCCCTGGTGAAGGAGGGTTTGACGGCAAGTCTTTCGAGCCCGCGGTAGGCGTCCAGGAGCGCCCTGTAGATCCTCTCAGCCTGCCCGAATTCCCCCTTCCCGTATTCCTTGTCGCCGAGGTCCTTGAGAACGTCCGCTGAACGTATGTATTGTTCCTGTAATTCCCTGTCATCCGGGTAACGGAGCGCTGCCGATGCGTACACATCAAGGGCGCTCTCATAATCTCGGGCATCCATATGCGTATTCCACTGGCCGGCGATTGTCTCCAGATCGGCCTTCAGCACCCGCGTGCAGGAGAGGCAGCAAAGGAGGAGCAGAATTGCGAGACGGAAGCCGCTGCACTTATGCAAGGAGACGGCGGATATCGTATTCACCTCCTCCTTCCATGATGCCGGACAGAATATTCACCAACTCGGGGTTGAATTGCGTGCCGGAAAATGTCCTCAACTCCGCCAGAGCCTCCCGCTCAGACCGAGAGGTCCTGTACGGCCTGTCTGACGTGATGGCGTCGAAGGCATCGGCAACGGAGATGATTTCGGCAAAGAGGGGTATCTCCCGGCCGCTGAGCCCGGCGGGGTAGCCGCGGCCGTCATGCCATTCATGATGGTGCCGTACCGGCGGGATGAGCCGCGCCAGGGAAGGGGCCTTGCCGAGGATATCCGCTCCGTACTCGGCGTGACGCATCATCTCGCGGTATTCTTCGGGTGTGAGGGCGCAGCTCTTGCGGAGGATAGCATCAGGGGTCTTGATCTTGCCCACGTCATGCAGAAGGCATGCGATCTCCAGTTCATCGAGTTCCTCTTTCTTCAGTCCCAGCCGGTGTGCGATAGCCAGGGAGATGATCGAGACGCGCTCGGAATGGCCGCGGGTGTAAGGGTCCCGCGCATCGAGAGCCGCCGACACCACCCGGATCATGGAAATGTAAGACTCCTCCAGAGCCGCTGCGTAGTGTTTCAGATTTGTCTGCTGCTCCGTTATGAGGGATGACATGTCATTGAAACTTGCCGTGAGCCTCCCCAGTTCATCAGAAGAATAGACCCTGAGAGCAGGCGACTTTCCCTCTTTCATGGCGGAAACGCCGGAGGAGAGCTCCTTGATGGGACGCGTCAGGAATGATGACAAAACGATGCTTCCCGATATGCCGGCCAGAAGAATGAAGACCAGCACGGCGAGCAGCTTTTTCCGGGCGTCCGCCCCGGCTGTCATGAGGACGGAGCGATTCACGCCGAGGATAACCGAGCCGAGGCGCTTACCCATGAAGATGATGGGGCTGATGATCTCGATCCTTTCCTGCCGGTTGCCCGCGGCCGTGGCGACAGTGCCGTTGTCTGACTCCCGGATCACCTTCCCGGAAGCCGGCGTAAACGTCTTGCCCGTCTGTTTCATGTCACTATGGACCACCACCTTCATGGAAATGTCGGCTATGGCTATATAGTCTATGTCGGTATTGCGTTTCCCCACCTCATAGATGACATGATCAAGGCCCAGGATGTCACTGGAGATGAAGCTGTATCCAGCGGAGACGGCGATGGACCGGCTGAGCGATTCCGCCCTCTTTATCACCTCTTCCAAAAGGTGCCGGTACATGATATTCATGGTGATCAGATAGAAGGCAACGGTGACCGTCGTCAGGAGTGCCGCCACGAAGAACGTGACCTTGAAGCGTATGCTCGTAAGTCCGGTAGTGAACCAGGAGTGCAGCAGGCTCATCCTATCATCCTAAATATCGTCATCGATATCTGAACATGCCAAAGCACGAAGAATTGAATCACCGTTCACCGTACAAAGACCGGACTATTCGACGTTACAGGCGAGGGCGTCTATCTCGTTGCCTTTCTTATATTTTTTTAGCCTATACGACTGGCGGAGTCAAGTCAAGCCTCATCAATAGGGCGTGTAGAGAATCCGGAGCCGGCGGTCACCCTGTTCCCATACCCGAGCCTGATCTGGTATGATTATCATACGTTTTTTCCCGATGATACCTGGTATTTCATTTATTCATATATTCATATAAGGAGAACAAAGCCATGTCTGACCTCAAAAAAATGTACAAG
The DNA here is from genome assembly GCA_021825805.1 of Nitrospirota bacterium. Lineage (GTDB taxonomy): Bacteria > Nitrospirota > Thermodesulfovibrionia > Thermodesulfovibrionales > UBA6898 > JAKAGF01. The sequence continues at coordinate 4,725 of JAKAGF010000121.1, read as the reverse complement.
ACGATCATGGACGACAACTTCCCTGATGAGATGACCATAAGGTTTGGAGAGCAGACCCTTGTCTACCGGAAGAGGGCCTGGAAGATCCCGGACGAGAAGACCGGAGAACTCATCGAAAAGGGGCTCCGGTACGGCGAGAACCCGGACCAGCAGGCCGCGCTCTTTGAGCTTGTCAACGGCAACCTCGTGCTGGGGGACTGTCGCTATATTGATCCGGGAAACGGCCTGGTGAGCGGCATCACCGAGGAGGATATGATCCAGGCGGGCAAGCATCCCGGCAAGACCAACCTGACGGACCTCGACAATGCGCTTAACATCCTCAAATATCTTTATGACATGCCTGCGGCGGCGATAATGAAGCACAACAACCCCTGCGGCGCGGCGCTCGGCAGAAGTGTCGCGGAGGCGTATGACCGGGCCAACATGGCCGACCGGATCGCTGCCTTCGGGGGCTGTCTCGTGGTGAACCGGGCCATGGACAAATTAACCGCGGAAATGGTGAGCCGGAACTATCTTGAGGTGGTCGGCGCGCCGGACTATGAGGAAGGCGTGGTCAGCATCTTGTCCAAACGAAAAAACCTCAGGATTGTGCGCATTAGCAAGATATATCAGCTCGAGAAATACCGCTCCTCCAGGTTCGTTGATTTTAAATGCCTTATCGACGGCGGCATCGTCGTTCAGCAGTCGCCTGTCAACAGGATACATACAAAGGATGATTTTCTCCCGGCAAAGACCGTTTACAAGGGCAAGGAATATTCCGTGGAGCGGCAGCCGACCCCCGAAGAATACGACGATATGTTGTTCGGCTGGAATGTGGAGCAGGGCATTACGTCAAACTCCGTCATCTACGTAAAAAACGGCGTCACCGCGGGCATCGGCACGGGGGAACAGGACCGCGTGGGGGTTGCGGAGATCGCTGTTTTCAAGGCGTATACGAAATATGCAGACGCCCTTTGTTTCAAGAACCACGGCATACCGTATAAAACCTTTGAGCTTGAAGCATCACTCGGCAAACGGGACAAGGCGCTGCTCGCGGAAATCGACGACCGGACTAAGCAGGAGAGGGGAGGCCTTGTCGGTTCAACCATGGTGTCAGATGCCTTCTTCCCGTTCAGGGACGGTGTTGATGTCGGCATCAAAGAGGGCATTACCGCCATTGTCCAGCCCGGCGGGTCTGAGAGGGATTTCGAAGTCATTGAGGCCTGCAACCAGGCCAATCCCAGGGTGGCGATGGTATTTACCGGCCAAAGGGCCTTTAAGCACTGATCATGGCAGGAACCCTTTAAAAACAGTATATTATCCTAATGGGCGACCCTGTGTTTGATCCGGGGCTGCTCTGGGTGGAAAAAATTTGTTTATTTCTTCACAAAAACAGATGCAAAAAATAATTACTTGTGATATATTAGTAGCTTCCCGGTGCAGTAAGCTCCAATAAGTGGTTTTCCGGGGTGGTTTCCTGACAATAAGGCTGCCGCTGAAATCACTTGACAATATTTTCTCTCTCTGGTAACCTTGTAAGGTTTTCCCGGAGTAAATAAGTAATAATTAACGCATTATTTTCTTAAGTTTTGGAGGAAACGTGCCCACGATAGCGCAGTTAGTACGCCAGGGTCGCAAGACCCTGATAAGCAAGACGAAGAGTCCCGCGTTGAAGTCGTGCCCCCAGAAGCGGGGCGTTTGTGTCAGGGTTTATACAACAACCCCCAAGAAGCCGAACTCAGCTCTCCGGAAGGTGGCCAGGGTGAGACTGACCAACGCGATGGAAGTTACTGCGTACATCCCGGGCGTGGGGCATAACCTGCAGGAGCACTCAATTGTAATGATCAGGGGTGGGAGGGTCAAGGACCTTCCAGGCGTCAGATACCATATTATAAGAGGCACGCTCGACTCCACCGGCGTCAATGACCGCAGGCGTGGAAGGTCGAAGTACGGAACCAAGAAGCCGAAATAACGGAGTAAATAATGCCGAGGAGAAGAGTAGCAGAAAAAAGAGAGGTAGTGCCTGACCCGAAGTTCAACAGCAAAGTGGTCAGCAAATTCATGTCAGTGCTCATGAAGAATGGCGAAAAGGCGATTGCCGAGGGCATCTGTTACGGAGCGTTTGAAGTCATCAAGACGAAAACCGGCAACGACCCTCTTAAGGTCTTCAAGACCGCCCTCGAAAACGTAAAGCCGATGGTCGAGGTAAAGCCCCGCAGGGTCGGCGGCGCCACCTATCAGGTTCCGGTGGAGATCAGGCCCCAGCGCCGGACCGCCCTCGCCTCAAGGTGGCTTATCAGCTATGCCCGCGGCAGGGGTGAGAAGACGATGAGAGAGCGTCTCGCCGGCGAGCTTATGGACGCCTTTAATAACACCGGTGCTTCCATCAAGAAAAAGGAAGACACCCATAAGATGGCCGAGGCCAACAAGGCTTTTGCCCATTATAGATGGTAATAAGGACAGAGGAGACGAACGTTGTCAAGATTCCCGCTGGAAAAAACTCGCAACATTGGAATTATGGCGCATATCGACGCCGGGAAGACGACGACCACGGAGCGTATCCTCTATTATACCGGCGTTACCTATAAGATAGGAGAGGTCCATGAGGGCACAGCCGTCATGGACTGGATGGTTCAGGAGCAGGAGCGGGGTATTACGATTACCTCGGCCGCAACGACCTGTTTCTGGAAGGACCACCGGGTCAATATCATCGACACTCCGGGACACGTTGACTTCACCATCGAGGTGGAGCGGTCCCTGAGGGTTCTCGACGGAGCCGTTGCCGTCTTCGATTCTGTTGCCGGCGTCGAGCCGCAGTCCGAAACCGTCTGGCGGCAGGCCAATAAATATAATGTGCCCAGGATCGCGTTCATGAACAAGATGGACCGTATGGGCGCGGATTTTTATATGTGTGTTACGAGCATGATAGACCGCCTTGGGGCAAACCCCGTGCCCGTCCAGCTCCCGATCGGGGCTGAGGAGCATTTCCGCGGCCCCATTGACCTGATAACCATGAAAGCGCTCTACTACGATGACGAGACCCTCGGCGCCAAGTACGTTGAAGGCGAGATCCCGGAGGAGCTTTTGCCGAAGGCGAAGGAGTACCGGGAAAAAATGATCGAGGCCCTTTCCGATGTGGATGAAAAGCTCATGGAAAAATATCTCAATGGTGAAGAGATTACGGTCGAGGAGATACGGGCGGGCCTCAGAAAAGGCACGGTCGAGATGAAGCTCACTCCCGTCATCTGCGGCACCGCCTTCAAGAACAAGGGCGTCCAGCAGCTTCTTGACGCTATTATCGATTATCTTCCTTCCCCCCTCGATATCCCGCCGGTTATCGGAAAGAGCCCTGATGACGGGGCAGAGGTGATTCGGCGTTCTGAAGACAGCGAGCCATTTTCCGCCTTTGCCTTTAAGGTCATGACCGACCCCTTTGTGGGGCAGCTTACCTTCTTGAGAGTCTACTCGGGTGTCATGTCTGCCGGCTCCTATGTCTATAACAGCACCAAGGGGACCAAGGAGCGTGTCGGCCGCCTCCTGAAGATGCACGCCAACAAGCGCGAAGATATAAAAGAGGTGGTCGCGGGTGACATCGCCGCCGCCGTCGGGCTGAAGGGAACCCTCACGGGCGACACGCTGTGCGATGACAAATCCCCGGTTATCCTCGAGGCGATGGAGTTTCCGGAGCCTGTCATCCATGTGGCGATCGAGCCCAAGACGAAGGTCGACCAGGAAAGGCTGGGCCAGTCGCTCGGCAAACTCATGCAGGAAGACCCGTCGTTCAAGGTTTCGACCAACGAGGAAACGGGCCAGACGATCATCGCCGGCATGGGCGAACTGCACCTTGAGATTATTGTCGACCGCCTTTTGCGCGAATTTAAGGTCGGCGCCAACGTCGGTAAACCCCAGGTTGCCTACAGAGAGACGATCCGCACTGCCGCCAAGGCTGAAGGCAAGTTCGTCAGACAGTCTGGTGGTCGAGGCCAATATGGCCACGTCTATATAGAGCTTGAGCCGCTCCTCGAGGCTGGCAAGGGGTATGAGTTCGTATCGAAGGTGGTCGGGGGCTCGGTGCCCAGGGAATACTGGACTGCGGTCGATAAAGGTATCAAGGAGGCGATGGAGGGCGGCATACTTGCCGGCTATCCCGTCGTCAATGTCAGGGCCGTTCTCTACGACGGGTCTTATCACGAGGTGGACTCATCAGAAATGGCGTTCAAGATAGCCGGCTCCATGGGTTTTAAAGAGGCCGCCAAGAAGGCAAGGCCGGTAATCCTCGAGCCGATCATGAACGTGGAAGTCGTCACCCCGGAGGAATATATGGGAGACGTTATCGGCGACCTCAATTCCCGGCGGGGCAAGATTCAGCAGATGGACAAGCGCGGCAAGGCCCAGGTGATCAAGTCCCAGGTACCCCTTGCCGAGATGTTCGGATATGCGACTGACCTGAGGTCGAAGACGCAGGGACGTGCGACGTACACGATGCAGTTTGGGAGCTACGAAGAAGTGCCGAAGGGCATTGCTGACGGTATTATCGCCAAGGTTAAGGGTGAATAAAGTTTTATAGATGATCCTGTAGGGGTGGGCTGCCCGCCCTTATACGAAAAGGAAGGTGAACTCATGGCAAAGGCAAAATTTGAGAGGACGAAACCACACTGCAACGTAGGGACGATCGGTCACGTAGACCACGGCAAGACGACGTTGACGGCGGCGATCACGAAGGTGCTGGCATTTCAGGGGAAGGCG
>JAKAGF010000120.1 GCA_021825805.1 Nitrospirota bacterium | reverse complement strand
CGGTCTGACAAAGATCAACGCCGGAGGCGTCGCTGAACTGAAGAACAAAACCCTGCAGTTCAGCGGCGAACTTCGTTCGCAGGACATCACGGATTTGAGCGCCCCTTACTACAACAAGCTGAAAGGAGAGGGAGAGTTTCGGGGCACGGTTACCGGATCATTTGACGACCCTGTTCTGAGCGGGCATATCGCTGTCCAGCGTCCGGCCTTCGAACACTATGCGGCCGATGCCATTGCAGCCGACGTTGTTTACCGGAGGAACCTTCTGACAGTGCGGGACATGCTCGTTACCGGCCCGGTTGAACTGTCCAGGGTAACAGGGACCGTATCTTTTAAAAATGCAAAAACCCTGTTCGATCTCTCAAGCCCTGGATTCGATCTCTCCGCATCACTCAAGGATGCGGACCTGGACCGGTTCGCCCGCGTCTTCTATCCTGAATTCAGGGGCAAGGGAAGACTCCACGCCGACATGCGGATAAGGGGCGTTGGAGACCGGCCGATAATAAAGGGAACGGGTTCCGCTGACCACGCTGAACTCTATGGCATTCCTCTGGACAGCGCGTCCTTTGGCTGGAGCTATCAGGACGAGACGTTGTCATTCAGGGGCATCAGGATCATGCGTGGGAAGTCGGCGCTTGCGGGCGATTTTTCCGTAAATACGGATGGGGTCTTTTCGTATACGGCCTCGACCGACAGGATGCTCCTGAGCGATGTGGCGCAGCGCAGCCTGAAGGGGGACGCGGTCTTCAGCCTCTCCTCTGAAGGGCATGGGACATTCGATAATCCTGAACTCTCCCTCAGCGGCAGGATTATCGAGGGAAGGCTCCGCGGAAAACCTGTGGGAAGCGGCTCTCTCACTGCCACGATAAAGGAGAGAGATATAACGCTGCTTGCCCTGTTGTTCAACGACAAGGTGCGGGTGACCGCCGGGGGCAGGCTCGAAAAGGATATCCCCTGGGATGCGCGGGTGGACATACAGACGGCGCGGTATGACGCGGTGCTCGGCGCCTTTCTGAAGGACATACCGGAAGACCTCATCCTTAGCATGAACGGCACGATAGCCCTGCGCGGAGACCGGGCTCATGTGAATGCCTCATCGGTCATCAAGCAGATGGCGCTATCCATGTACGGATACAGCTTTACCAACGACCGGGAGATCAGGCTCGAGTTGAAGGACCGTCTCCTGTCCATGAACAGGATCACCCTGAAGAGCGGCAGCACCTCCCTCAACATGGATGGCAGCCTGCAGATAGGAAAGAGCTATAATATCGCTGTTGAGGGGAGTTCCTCCCTCGCGCCGTTCAAGAGTCTGTCGGCCAGGATCGGCCTTCTCCGGGGAGATGCCGAATTTGTTCTGGCGGTGACCGGGGACTGGGACGGGCCCCAGATAAACGGCGGCGTGACCCTGACCAACGGAGCCTTCGGCCTCAGAGATTACGCGTACAGGATCAGTTCCCTCAGCGGTTATCTCTATATGGACAATGACAGGATCGTCCTGCAGAAACTCACCGGCAAGGTGGGCGGAGGGGACGTGGACATATCCGGCATCGTATACCTGAAAAAATTCGCCTTTAAACGTTTTTACGTGGAAGCGGCCCTGCAAAATATAACCGCAACGCCGTCTCATGACTTTACGGTCAATTTCGGCGGGAACCTGCTCTACAAGGGGACCCCGGAGTCACAGCTGATCGCCGGGGAACTGCGGGTAAACCGCGCCCGCTACCGCGAGCGTGTGGAGTGGAAGAGCTGGCTGCTGCAGACAAAGAAGACCGAGAAGTTCAAGCCCGAGATCACCAACATGGACAAGGCTGAACTCAATATCAAGGTATCAGGCAAGGACAGCATCCTGCTTGACAATAATGTCGGCCGGGCCACGGTTAGCGCTGACATGATCCTGCGGGGTACAGTCTATCGTCCGGCGCTCTTCGGCCGGATCGACAGCAATGACGGGACGGTTTTTTTCAGGAACAACGAATTCAGAATACTTCACGCCAGCGCGGGATTCTTTGACCCCAACAGGATCAACCCGATTATCCAGATCGCGGCGGAGACCGTTGTGAAGGGGTACAAGATCAAGATGAACCTCGAAGGTCAGACCGACCATTTTGCGGTGTCGTTTTCCTCTGACCCCCTGTTGAAGGAGACGGACATTCTTTCCCTCCTCGCCGTCGGCCAGACGACCGGGGAACTGAAAGGTCTGGAAGGGGGTATCGGCGCCGGCGAGGCGACCTCCTTTGTGACCGGCAAGCTGCAGGACGTTGTTGAGGAGCGCATGCGGACCATCACCGGTCTCGACCGCTTTCAGATAGATTCGTATGTCTCCAAGAAAACCGGCGCCGTGGAGCCACGGGTGACTGTCTCGAAACGTCTGCTGAGCGACAGGTTTTTCGTCACCTACGCGTCATCCGTGGGCTCGACGGAGGAACAGATCATCAAACTCGAATACTTCCTCAGCAGGAACTTCTCCTTAGTCGGAATGCGGGATGAACGGGGGATCGTGGGCGGGGACATACGGTTCAGGTTTGAATTTCGATGATACGATTTTTTACGATCCTTCTTGGATGTATCCTTCTTGGGGCTGTCCTCTGCCCTGCCGAGGGGAGTGCTCCGGCAGAGCAGGCAGCGCGCGCTGGGACTATCCGCGTTGACGGTCTCTACTCCGTGGGAAGGGAGGAATTTCTCGCCATGTTCGGCATAAGGGAAGGATCCCCGGTCAGCGCGGCGCTGGTGCGGGACGGCGTCAAACGCGCCTTTCTCAAGGGAATATTTGAGGATATAGATGTGACTGTCGGCGACGGTGAACAGCCGGAGGTACATATAAAGATCAGGGAGAGGGATTTCATAACCAAGGTGCGGGTCGAGGGTGACTACGGGGTGTCGAAGAGGGTGATCAGGGACCTCTTCCCCTTGAAGGAAGAACAGGCGATGCGATACGATGCCCTCAGCGCATCCGTGGAGGCTCTGAAACATGGCCTCAGCCGCCGCGGTTTTCCATCAACCGTCGTCGCGGCGGCTGTGGAGAAGACATCCCGGCCGCACCGGGTGATTGTGGCGCTGACGGTGAACACCGGCATCCCCCTGCTGATAAATAACAGCGCAATTACCTTTTCGCCATCCTCGACCCCTGACCAGACAATCGTTCAGGGGATATGGAGCGAGATGATCATAGCCGCGGGGGATATCTATGACGAGAGCAGGCTGGAACAGAATGAAAGGCGGATCAAGCACTATCTGAAGCGGCAGGGATATTTCAGGCCCGTTGCGGGGCCGGCGGAGTTCAGGGAGGGGACACTCGATATAGCGGTGAACCCTGGAAAACGATTGACAGTGGAGCTCATCGGGAACAGCGCTTTATCTGCAGGGACGCTGCTCAGGGAAATCCCCTTTTTCGAGTCCGAGGCATTCAATGACGGGATGGTGGATGAGACGATAGACAGGATGATTTCCCTGTACCATTCCCAGGGCTACCCTTATACGCAGATCGCCCCGGTTGTCACCGCTGATGACAGAAGCGTGAAGGCGACATTTTTTGTCTTTGAGGGCGAGAGGATAAAGGTCGGCTCCATCGCATTCAGGGGCGTCAGCCTGCAGCCGAAGCGTCTGCAGGGCATTATCTCCCTGACTGAGGGAGCGGTTTACAATCCTGATGCGATTGATAAGGACAAGGAATCGCTCCGCGAGTTTTATGGCGCGCTCGGATATCTTGACGCTGCAGTGAAGGGGATGGAGGTGGCTGTTGATCGCGAAAAGGGTACTGCATCTATCACTGTTTCGATAGATGAAGGCGAGAAGACGACCATCGGCTCTGTTGATTTCCTGGGTGTATCCGACGAGACGAAGGCCGCACTTTCAGGCATCGCCGGGTTCAAGGCAGGAGATACCTATAATGATGTGGATATCGCCGACGCCCGTATCCGCATCGTCGAGCACTTCGGCAGTATGGGATTCACGTCAGCCGATGTTTCGGTGGCGCGCACCCTCGAAGGGCATAAGGCGGCTATCACATTCAGGATCACGGAAGGTCAGCAGAAGGTCTTTGGCGATACGGTAGTCGTGGGGAACAGTCAGACGAGGTATGAAGTGATCAGGAGAGAGCTGACCCATCGCGAGGGGCAGCCGTTCAATGTGAGGACAGTCAACGAGGAGAGGCAGCGTCTTTACAAGCTCGGTCTTTTTACCGATGTAGAGGTCGATTCCCTTGATGCCGAAGGCAACAGAAGGGACATGGCGCTCACTGTGCATGAGGGCAACGCCGGTTCAGTGGAATTCGGTTTGGGCTACGGCGAATTTGAAAAATACAGGGGACTGATGGAGGTGAGCTACCGCAACCTCTGGGGCATGAACAGGCAGGGGACGTTTCGTGTGGAGTTAAGCTCGCTTGAGAAACGTTTTCTCCTTCAGTACGGCGAACCCTGGTTCCTGGGAAGGTCCCTGCCGCTGAAGGTCTTTTTTCTCCATGAAAACCGGAAGGAGCTGAACGCCGCCAACGGAGAGATACTGTACCGGCTGAACCGCTATGCGATCAATGCCGGCGTTGAAGAGAAGCTGAGCGAGACCCTGAAGGGAAAGTTCTCCTACGAATTCTCGATTGTCAGGACTGCTGATGTAAAACCTTCAGTGATCCTGACAAGGGAAGATACGGGCACCATCGCCATCAGCGGCATAAAGCCGGCGCTTGTCTATGACACGAGGGACAATGCCCTGGACCCTCGGAGGGGGACCTTTGCCGAGGCATCCTTGAAGATCGCGTCCCTTGTGTTTCTCTCTGAAGCCAATTTCGCCAAGGCCGAGTTTCATGCCGCCCGGTTCCACGCCCTCAGCAGCCGCATTACCCTGGCCCTGGCCCTCAGAGGCGGTGTTGCCTACGGGATCGGCAAGACGGAACAGCTCCCCATAGTTGAGCGTTTCTTCCTGGGAGGCAGGACCTCGGTGCGGGGGTATGCCCAGGACAGCCTCGGACCAAGGGGCTCTGACGGCAACCCTACAGGGGGGAATGCCTTCTTTGCGGGAAGCGTGGAATTCAGGACGAATATCGGACGGGGGGTAGGTCTCGTCCCCTTCTTTGACATGGGAAATGTCTGGGTGAAGGCAGGCGACATCAACCCCAAAGATCTTAAATTCACCACAGGCATGGGATTACGATACAATACTCCCGTGGGGCCCCTGAGCGTTGACTACGGCGTTAAATTGAGGCGTGAAACGGGTGAGAGCCGCGGCGAGCTGCATTTCAGCGTGGGACACGCGTTTTGAAAGCAGTGACGCATAAGGAGTAATGAGCCATGAGTGAAGGCGTTAGGAGACCGGGAAATGCGTGGCGTTTTCTCGTTATGCTGCTGATACTTGCCCAGTACTCGGTGTTCATGACGGGTATTTGTCATGCCGGGATCCATGACCGGGTGGCAGCCTTTGTCGACAATCAGGCGATACCGCTGAGCGAGTTTACCCTGCAGTACGAGAGGACGAAGAGGGTGTCGCCGGACATCGCGAAAGAGGAAGTCATCACCACGATGATAAACAGGCTGCTTCTTCTCAGGGAGGCAAGGAAGTACCGCATAGAGGCGTTGTCTCCGGAAGAAATCGTCAGAGAGTACATTGACCTCAAGATCAGGGCATTTATCCGGGTCCCTGAATCGGATATCGAGGATTTCTACAAGAAAAATATTACCAGGTTCGCTGGAAAAGACTTTGAGCAGGTGAGGGATGAGATCGAGCGATATCTCATGGAAAAAGACCTGAACGAACGCCTCCGGGAGACGATTAAAGGGTTGAGGAAGGACGCATACATCCGGGTACAGCTTGTGCCGGAATGATCCCGCCATGCTGAAACATGGGGTTCCCGCGCTCCTCCCTCCGTCCTGTCTTACAGTACCTTGTTCCTGACCTGTTTCACATAGTCTGACGCCTTATCACCGGCGTCCTCTGCCATATCCGCGATCTTGCCCCGCAGTTTCCTGCCGGAATACGGGGCAAAGAGAAGCGCGAGTCCCGCACCCACGATCCCCCCGATCAGAAAGGACATGAGAAGTTCACCGCTGTTGTTGTTTTCGTTGTTTAACATATCAGCCTCCTTTGCATTTTCTTACAGCCTATCACCTGGTTTGATAAACTTCAACAAAAAGTATAAAGTATACGCGGTTATCATGTCGTGACAACACGGAAGGGTGAAAATGTGCATTACTGACTGTATCGGCAACACGCCGCTGGTGAAGATCGAGACGATCAACCCCAACCCTGCGGTAACCCTTTTCGGCAAGCTCGAGGGGAACAACCCCGGCGGCTCTGTTAAGGACAGGATCGCTTATTTCATGATCAGGGATGCTGAGGAGTCGGGAAGGATCAAGAAAGGGGAAACGATCCTTGAGGCAACATCCGGGAATACGGGGATAGGACTTGCCATGGTGGGTGCGGCCAAGGGCTACCGCGTTAAATTAGTGATGCCCGAGTGCGTCAGCCTTGAGCGGAGGAAGGTGCTCGAGGCCTTTGGCGCTGAACTCGTGCTCAGTCCAGGCAAAGAAGGGACTGACGGGGCCATCAAGCTCGCCCATCGCATCATGGCTGAGTCGCCGGCCGGTTATTTCATGCCGAACCAGTTTGACAATGCATCCAATATCAAGGCCCATTACGAGACAACCGGCAGAGAAGTCTGGGAGCAGACCGGAGGGGCGATCAATGTGTTTGTCGCAGGCATGGGAACCACCGGCACACTTATGGGAGCCGGCAGGCGCCTGAAGGAATATAACAGCGCGATCCGGGTCGTGGGAGTTGAGCCCTATCTGGGCCATCGCGTGCAGGGGCTCAAGAACATGCAGGAATCGATCGTGCCGAAAATCTATAACCCAGCTGCGCTGGATGAAAAGATCAATGTTGCCGACGACGACGCCTTCAATACCACCCGCCTGCTCGCCATAAAGGAAGGGCTCTTCGTCGGCATGAGCAGCGGGGCTGCGGTATGCGGCGCTCTGAAGGCGGCTGAACGCATGGAAAAAGGAACAATCGTGGTCATCCTCCCCGACCGGGGCGACCGTTACCTCAGCACAGCTCTCTTCACCTCAGTCTGCGCCAAATGCCCGCCGTAGGCGGATGGAGGCGATTCCAGTCTATTCCTGCCGGCGGCTCTGCCCGGACGGCATGAGGCAGGAGAGGACCATGCTCGCCAGGCTTATCACCAGGGCCCCGAAAAAGGCGGCCTTAAACCCCTGAACATGAAAACCCAGACTGAACTGGTCTGACAGCCATGACGTAAGGCTGAGCATCAGCGCGTTGATCACAAAGGTGAACAGGCCAAGGGAAAGGATGAGGAGGGGGAGGGTGAATAACGCGATAAGCGGCTTGATCAGCGCATTAACCAGCCCGAACAGCACGCCGACCAGCAGGACTCCCCACCAGCCCCCGGCGTAGGATATCCCCGGCACGAACTTTATCGCCAGCATGATGGCTATGGTATTTATGATCCACCTGATAATCATCGAGGGTCTCTCTAAAATCCGTACTGTTTCCATCTGGAGTCCACGAGACGTTTAATCTCCTCTGACATGAAAATCTCATCAGGCCACTCCCGCTGCATGCCCTCCTCCCTGGTCTTGCGCGTGGCGTCTACACCCATCTTTGCGCCGTACCGCGGGAAGTTCGCCGCATGGTCGAGATCATCCACCGGCCCCTCTGCTATGACAACATCCCGCCGCCAGTCCGTGTTGTTCAGCACACGCCAGGCTGTATAGGAGAGGTCCTGGACGTCCACGTCCTCGTCAACGACAACCAGCAGCTTGGCAAACATCATTTGCCCTTTGCCCCAAAGGCCGTGGATTATCTTTTTCGCATGGCCTGGATAGCTCTTTTTTATAGAGATAAGGCAACAGTTGTGAAACACACCCTCCATGGGAAGATTGATGTCCCTGATCTCGGGAAAATCAAGACGCATAAGGGGTAGGAAAATCCGTTCAGTGGCCTTGCCCATATAACAGTCTTCCATCGGCGGCTTTCCGACGACAGTTGCCGGATAGACCATATCCTTGCGGTGGGTGATGCAGGTAACGTGGAACACTGGATAGAGATCAGCGGAGGAATAAAAACCGGTATGATCGCCAAAGGGTCCCTCTGTGCGCATCTCACCCGGATCAAGATAGCCCTCAATCACCAGCTCACTGTTGGCCGGCACCTGGATGTCCGATGTAATGCACATGACCATCTCCACAGGCTCCTTCCTCAGGAACCCGGCAAAGAGCATCTCATCAACGGATTCCGGAAGGGGTGCGCTGGCCGCATAGATGACCGCAGGATCACTGCCCACGGCGATGGCCGCCGGCATTCGCTGGTTCAGCTTTCTGTATTTATCATAGTGGCGGGCGCCGTCCTTGTGGATATGCCAGTTCATTCCTGTTGTTGGTCTTTCG
>JAKAGF010000119.1 GCA_021825805.1 Nitrospirota bacterium | reverse complement strand
TTGATCAGCAGCTCCACGAGGTGCGGCAGGGGCTCCTTATTCACCCCCGCTATCTCGATGCCTTCCTGGTTCAGGGGCAGAAGAACCACCCTGGCCCTGGAGGAGACCACGGCAGACGCCATCTTTGCGGTCACCTCTCCGAGCATGGCGTCGGGGAATGCTATGCTGAGGGGACCGGCGATGAGGTCCACGCGGTCCGCATTCCAGACAATGGCGTTCTCGCCGGTGGCGCCCTTGTTCGCACGGGATTTCATCATCGCCGTCGTAGCGGCCGCGTTGGTGCCGAGCGCGATAATCTCGATCCTCTCCCCGAACTCCTCGCGGAGTCGCTTTGCGATGAGGCTGCCGATGCCCCCGCCCTGCCCGTCTATGACCGCAACCCTGAACATAGTTGAAGTATAAAGAATCAGCGGACAGCTGTCAAACATCCCGATTTCCCGCCCTTTTTATTGACTACGCCCCTGAAATCACCGATAATAGAGGCGATCATGGGAACAAAAAGGGTCCCTCGAAAAGATATCGCCGTTCTCGGCGGCAGCGGCAGCGTCCGCAGGTTCCTCGAATCGTTCTTCAGTGAAAGCCGGAGTTACCGGCCGCGCTATTTTAAGGAAGCCGGGACCTTCCTGAAATATCTCCATGAAACGCCTCCGGCGGCCGTCATAGCGGCCGAACCCCTTCTGTCCGCCGTTGCCGACAAGATCACCCGCTATCCCGTTGCCGCGATAATCACCGGCGATATAGAGACGGGCATCGAGGCTGCCATCAACGCCCACGTGAAGTGTTATCTCTACAAGCCCTACTTCAACCTCGACCTCGAACACAAACTCGAGGCGATTATTCTCGAAAAGGACCTGATCGTCCGGATGGAAAACGAGCTGAGGGAACTCGAAGAGATCGCGGAACTCACGCGCTTCGTATCAGCCACCCTCGACCCGCGCGAGGTGCTCTACCGGATCGTCAGAAAGATCGCCGATATCATGCCGGTGACGCGTTGTTCAATCATCAAGGTTGACTGGCTCAACCGCTCGGCCTTTGTGGTTGCCAGTTTCGAGGACCCTCGCATCGCCGGCCTGAAGCTGAGCCTCAAAAAGTACCCTGAGATCATGGAGGCCCTCTCCTCAAAGAAACCGGTGGTGATCCACGACATAAACACAGACCCCCTTATGAAGCGCGTGCGGAAGATCATCCTGCCCCTGGGCATCCGGTCGATCCTCGTTATCCCCATCTTCTTCCGGGACCGGGTGATCGGGACCCTCTTCCTCAGAACGTCGCGCTCACAGCACGCCTTCAGCCAAAACGAGATCAGGCTCCTCAACACAATCGCCGGTGCCTCGGCAAACTCCCTGCATAACGCCTTCCTCTTCGAACAGGTGGAAGACGAGAAGTCGCGTCTCGAAAAGCTGGCCATCACGGATTATCTCACCGGCATCTATAATGTCCGGTTCTTCTACCACCGGATCATCGAGGAGTTCAGCCGCGCCCAGCGGTATGGCCTTCCGATCTGCTGCCTCATGGTGGACATCGACCACTTCAAGCGGGTCAACGATATCTACGGCCACAGGATCGGCGACGACGTCCTCCGCGAGTTCGCTCTGCTCCTCAAGAAGCACACCCGCCAGAGCGACGTGCTCGCCAGGTATGGAGGGGAGGAGTTCATCATACTCCTTCCCCAGACCGCCCGCGACGGCGCCCTTGCCGAGGCCGAGCGCATCAGGAAGTACATAAAACAGCACAGGTTCAGGAGCCTGAAGAACAAGGGCGGGGTGACGGTCAGCGGGGGACTCTCCGTCTTCCCCAATGCCAGGATAAAATCCCACGATGACCTCATATCCCTTGCCGACAAGGCCCTCTTCACCGCCAAGAACAGGGGCAGGGACCAGGTGGCGGTCTTCGGGGAATAATCCCGGCTGCCGGCGGTTTCCGCGTGGAGATCATCACCTGTCATATCAACGCTGATTTCGATTCCCTCGCATCGATGATCGCCGCAAAGAGGCTTTTTCCAAAAGCCGTCGTCGTCTTCCCCGGCTCCCAGGAAAGGAAGGTTCGGGACTTCATCGAGGTCTTCCAGCCGGTCGAAATCACCCGCATCAGGGACATCGACACCGCCGCCGTGACTATGCTGATCGTCGTTGACGCAAAGCAGCCCGACAGGATCGGTCCCCTCGCCCCGGTCCTCTCGAACCGGAACCTGAAGGTGCATATCTACGACCACCACCCCCTTGAGCCCGGGGACATACACGGCACGGTCGAGAAGATCGAGGAGGTCGGCGCCACTGCCACCATCTTCACGGAACTCCTGAGGGCAAAAGGCCTGCACCCGACCCCCATGGAGGCGACAGTCATGGCCCTCGGCATCTATGAGGAGACCGGCTCCCTCCTGTTTCCCTCCACCACCGAGCGGGACCTGCTCGCCGTCTCCTATCTCCTGAAGCGCGGCGCGAACCTCAACATCGTTTCAAGCTATATGCGGATGGACCTGAACATGGAGGAGCTGGCGCTCCTCAATGAACTGGTGAAGGCATCCACAGAGGTGGTGATAAAGGGCATCCGGATCGTCATCACCAGGGCTGCCAGGGAGTCCTATGTCGGAGATGCCGCCCATCTCGCTCACAAGATCATGGACATGGAAGACATCGACGCTGTTTTCCTCCTGCTGGACATGGAGGGAAAGATCCTCATCATCGCCAGGAGCAGGGCTCCGGAACTGGATGTCGCCGGGATCATGGCCGAGTTCGGCGGAGGCGGCCATCCCACTGCCGCTGCCGCCACGATCAAGGAGGCGTCTGTCGAGGTGGTCTCCGACAGGCTCCGCGGACTGCTGCCCCTGCATGTCAACCCTGGGAAAGTGGCCGCGGACATCATGACGAGCCCGGTGATCACGATACAGTGGGACAGCACCATCAAGGAGGCTGAAGACACGCTGACACGCTACGGCGTGAATGTCCTTCCCGTCATCAGGGACAGCAGGTACGCAGGCCTCATCTCGCGGGAGATTGTCGAGAAGGCGCTCTTCCACGGCTTTCGGAAGAACAAGTGCATCGAGTTTTCGACCGCCGAGGCTATGACGGTCGAGGCGGACGCGCCGATACGGGACGTCGAGACAACCATGATCGAACAGAACCAGCGGTTCATGCCGGTCCTCAGTAGAGGAGAGATCATCGGCGCCATTACCAGGACCGACCTGCTCAGGGTGCTCTACGAGGACTTTCTGAGAAAGCGCCGCCTCGACAAGGGCGATGCGGTGGAGCGGACCTCGCCGGGAAGGAACCTCTCCTCCTGGCTAAAGGAACGGTTCCCTGACAAGATCCATCGCCTCTTAGTCACTGCCGGCAAGACCGCGGACAGCATGGGCTTTGCCGCCTATCTCGTGGGAGGCTCTGTGCGCGATCTCCTCCTGGGCCATGAGAACCTTGACATCGACATCGTCATCGAGGGCGACGGGATCGCCTTTGCGCGGAACCTGGCCGCTACTGTGGAGGCGCGCGTGAGGTCCCACGAGCGTTTCGGCACAGCCACCCTGATCTTCAACAGCCTGAAGCTCGACATTGCCACGGCCCGGACGGAATACTATGAGTCGCCCGCCGCCCTTCCGAAGGTCGAGACATCATCCATCAAGAAGGACCTCTACCGCCGCGACTTCACCATCAATACGCTTGCTGTCAGGCTCAATCCCCGGGACTTCGGGCAGCTCATCGATTTCTTCGGCGGCCAGCGGGACATCCGAGAGAAGACCATACGGGTACTGCACAACCTGAGTTATGTGGAAGACCCCACCCGCGCGTTCAGGGCGATCCGCTTTGCCGAGCGGTTCGGTTTCAAGCTCAGCAGGCATACGGAAAACCTTATCAAGTCAGCCATCCAGATGAACCTCTTCGACCGCCTCTCCGGATCGAGGATCTATGAGGAGCTGATGATCGCCTTCAACGAGACAAACCCGGTGAAGACCCTCAGGAGGCTTTCGGACCATGGGCTTCTGAAGGTCATCCACAAGAACCTCATCTTTGACGAGAAGCTGGAAGCCGCGCTCTCGTCCCTCTACGAGACCATAGCCTGGCACAACCTCCTGTACCTTGATGAGAAGGCCGACACCGGCGTGCTGTATCTTATGGCGCTTCTGTCGAACCTCGAGGCGCAGGACCTGCGAGACGCCCTTGCCCGGCTCGACGCCCCTCCACGGACAAGGGAGATCATCCAGAAGGGCTTTGCAGAGCATGCGCGGATCAGCGCCCGCCTGCCGCTGCAGGACCCGGCGGCCCTGTACCGCCTTCTGGCCCCTGTTGAACTGGAAATCCTGCTCTTCGCCATGGCAACCTCCCGCGACAGCAGTAAGAAGAAGGGGATATCCCAGTTTCTTATCGAGATGAAACGGACCAGGCCCCTTCTGAAGGGGAGCGACCTTATGGGACTCGGCATTCCACAGGGCCCGGTCTATACGAAAATCCTGAGGGAACTCCTCGACGAGCGGCTGAGGGGAAACCTCAAGACAGCGGAAGACGAACGCAGGTTTGTGAGGGAACGCTACCTCTCCTCCGGAACGCCTCCGGGGGGGTGACTGTGCCTCATCCGACAGGCGTAATGAACCGGACCTTGCAAGCCCGCGTGCCTTATCACCGCTGTTTTTGAGAACTGCTCGGGTCAGGCCGCTTTTCTGATCAGGTTCTCGATCCCGATCCGGATCATCATCACGGCTATCGAGGCCAGGAGCAGGGCCATGATCTTGGATATCGCCAGGACACCGCCTTCCCCCAGCACCCTGACGATCGACGGTCCCTTCTTAAAAAAAATCCAGACAATGGCAAGATTGAGCAGAAGGGAGACAATTGTCGCAAGGACACCCTGATGCTCGACAAGAACGAGGAGTGTCGTGAGCACGGCCGGTCCCACGATGAGAGGCACGCCGATCGGCACAACGCCCAGCTTGCCTTCAGCGCCCCCCGCGCCCTGACCACGGCGGATGAGGTCGAGCACCGCGAAGACGAGGAGCACCAGACCGCCGGCTATCTTGAAGTCGTCGGCGGTTATTCCGAGGATACGGAAGATCGCCTCGCCTGCGCCGATAAAGGCAAGGCTCACAAAGAGCGCGGTCACGATCGACTCCCTGATCACCGTGTCCCGCCGCTCCTGCGGCATGCCGCGGGTGAGGCTGAGGAAAAGGGGCAGAACGGCAAAGATGTCGATGGCGACAAAGAGCGGTATGAAGGCAAGCGGCAAGGCGTTCAGAAAACCCGTCATTCTTCATTATAGAACAATGCGGCAGCCGACTAAAACCATTGACTGACAGCCTTCCGATCTGATAGGCTATTCGCGAAGTTACATCCAGTCTCAGTAGCGGAGGGATTATCATGGACAGCACACTAAGGGACCTGATGAACACGGCTTCCATCCGGGGGAACAAGTATGTCAAGGGCGATGTGGGCATCGCGGAGCTTCCGGAGAAGATGGCGGAACTCGGCGTCCTGCTCCTTGAGAAGGCCAGGAAGATTTCGGAACTTGACAACGGCGAGAAGAGGGAGGAGCTCAACGAGATCCAGAACAAGCTCGACGATCTCAGGAAAGCGATCTTTGCCAGCAAGTTCATCCAGCAATAGCCCTTCAGCCTTCTCCCGGTGAATTTACAGAGGTCAGGGAACAACCCTGCCGGCGGTATGTATCCGGCAGCCGGCCTGGGTCCGGGACTTCCGTAACCAGGCCTTCCGGGCAGGCGTACCGCTCCCCCCGCTGAATTTCTCCGGGCTATATGACCTGCATCATAGAAGCAACACTCCACTTTCCCTGATAATGGGATCAGAGGTAACTCAAAAGGAGGTGCTTTTATGAGCAACAAGGCTGCGAGAAATCTTTTTATCTTCGGCAGTCTCTTCTTCTTCGTGATCTTCCTGGCCTTCACCTATGACACCATGGAAAAGCTCGACAAGCGGGCGCCGGAGGTGACGGACGCGGTGAACGCCGGAAAGATGGTCTGGCACAAATATGACTGCATCGGCTGTCATACGATCTTCGGCACAGGGTCCTACTTTGCCCCGGACATGACCAAGATCGCGGATAAAAAACCAAAGGGATATCTGAAGCAGTTCATCATGGACCCCAGGGCGGTCAACCCGAAGGCGGCTATGCCGAAACTCGGTATAACGTCCGATGAGGCGGACAACCTGCTCGCCTTCTTCGACTGGATCGCCAGGGTCGACACCAACGGGTGGCCTCCCAAACCGATCCTCGCCGTGGCCGCGGGAGTCGGCGGCAGGGAACTCACCGCCGGACAGAGGATATACCAATCTCTGGGATGTTCCAATTGCCACGCAATAAACGGCATCGGCGGCACGTCCGGCCCTGATCTTACCAGCGTGGGGAGCAGGAGAGACAGGGCATGGCTCTTCGGCCACTTCAAGGCCCCTGACAAGTATGTCCGCGACTCGGCCATGCCGAAGGTGGAGGCCCCGGATGCCGACATCGAACAGTTAACCGATTATATGGTTACGCTGAAATAGGAGGTGAATGCACATGAGCATTAAATATCAAAGCCAGAAGATAGCCCAGGATTTCTTCACCTTTGCGGTGGTCCTTTTCCTGGTCCAGGTCGTGGTGGGACTGGTGGCGTCGCTGCAGTTCCTGTGGCCCGATTTCTTTTTCCTGAATTTCAATGTCGTCAAGACGCTCCATATAAACGCCCTGATCGTCTGGCTCCTCTGCGGGCTGATGGGCGCGACCTACTACGTCATCCCCGAGGAGTCGGAAACGGAGCTCTGGAGCATCCCCCTTGCAAAGCTCCAGTTCTGGGCAACCGTAGTGACGATCACCGCGGTCGTCCTCGGCTATATCTGGGCAGGCATCAACCCCCAGGCCAACGGCACGGTGATGGGCACGCTCACGCTGAATGAGGGGAGGAAGTACATCGAGGCGCCCCGATGGGCTGATATCCTCATCGTCATCTCGGTCCTCACCTTTCTCTTCAACTGCGGCATGACGGTGCTGAAGACGAAAAAATGGACCGGCATCCAGGGCGTCCTGCTCGGCGGGCTCACCTTCCTCGCCCTCATGTACCTGCCGGGCATGGTCTACATGAAGAGCATGGTAAAAGACCAGTTCTGGTGGTGGTGGGTGGTGCACCTCTGGGTCGAGGGCGCCTGGGAGATTATCGCCGGCGCGCTCCTCGCCTTCATGCTGATGAAGGTGATCGGCGCACCGCGTCATGTGCTCGAAAAATGGATGTACATAGAGGTCGGCCTCGTGATGTTCACCGGCATCCTCGGGACCGGCCATCATTATTACTGGATCGGCACGCCGCGCTATTGGCTCTGGATCGGCGGCATATTCAGCTCCCTTGAACCCATCCCGCTTCTGGTAATGGTATGGGACGCCTTCAGGACGACGAGAGAGGCGCGGAACGTCACCAACCGGGCGGGACTTTACTACACCGTCGCCCATGCGATATTCAACTTCGTGGGCGCGGGGCTATGGGGCGTTATACATACCCTGCCCCAGGTGAACAAGTGGACGCATGGAACGCAGATCACCACAGCGCACGGTCATCTCGCCTTTTACGGCGCCTACGTGCTGCTGGTGATGTCGATGATCTACGTGACGCTGCCCGCCATAAGGGGCGTAAAGGAATTCAACCCCTCTCGCGCGCTTCAGTCCTTCTGGTGGATGACGATCTCCATGGTATTCATCGTCCTTGTCACCACCGGCGCGGGCATGGTGCAGACCTACATGGAGAGGCTGATGGGGCTCGACTATGTGACGGTGAAGGCCACCTACAACCTCTGGTTCTGGATCCTGAGGGCGATATTCGGCGTCGGATTCCTCATCGGCGTGGCGATATTCGTGGTGGATTTCTTCAAGATCGGGAGGGAACCTGCGCCCGCCGTGAGTCCGGCGGTCGAAAGGGCGTAAACCTTATCCTCTTCGGACGGAGGCTCGGCGATGCCGCGCCTTCGTCCGGCCCCCCTCCTCAGAATGCCTCCTGTCGGCGATGCGGCTTAAGCTTTCCACCGTGAACGCATCATGCACTGTACACCGACAAGTCAAAGCGATTCTGGAAAGTGCATCAGTGCGGATTTATCGGAGAAACATGTCACAATAAGCCCCGCTCAATACTCCGCTGAGACTCACCATTTGTAGCCTTTATTGAATATTGTAGCTTTTGCAAAATCTCGAACAGTCTGATCTGTATCCTCTGCCAAACGAAAAAGGAATTCTTTGCTGATTAATGTGGGGTCAGGTCTTTGATCTTGATATTTTCTTATTATCGTCATTTAGCATCCCACTTATCGTTGAATAATGCAGCCTATCCGCAGTGGGCGTACCATGGATTAATATAGCACATTCTCTCGTATTATCCAAGATCAAAGACCTGACCCCATTTCTCACTCACCATTTCTCACTCGGTCGGCTCGATGGACTTGGAGGCCGTTGTCATTTTTATTGTTAACAG
>JAKAGF010000118.1 GCA_021825805.1 Nitrospirota bacterium | reverse complement strand
TTCAGCCCCATGGTAGAGTTGTTTTATGAAATACGGAGAGAGCGCCATCAGGAAGGCCCGGCTCGAGATCTGGCCCAACCCGAATCCCGAGAGGGACTATGAAATACATATCAGTTTCCCTGAGTTCACCTGTCTGTGCCCCCGGTCCGGGTATCCGGATTTCGCCACTATCGGCATACGCTATGTGCCTGCGGAAAAAATCGTTGAGCTGAAGTCCCTGAAACTCTACCTGAACTCATTCAGGGATGCTCCGATATCCCACGAAGAATCAGCCAACAGGATATTCACTGAATTGCAGAAGAAACTCAGGCCTCGGTTCCTCGAGGTGACAGGCAACTTCAACCCCCGCGGCAATGTCAAGACCATTGTCAGGGTGTCTTCGGAATCACCGATACGGAAATAGCCGCCGGGTTTGCAGTCCACAGCCGCAGCCGGCTGCTACTCCTCGACAGCCGCCTTTGCCCTCTGGATGAAGAGCCTCAGCTTTGCATGATCTTTTTTCCCCCTGCCCTTCTCCACCCCGCTGCTGACGTCAACCCCGAACGGCCGGACATGCCGGACCGCTTCGGCAATATTCCCTGTTGTCAGGCCCCCTGCAAGGATGATCCTGCCAAAGCGTTTCGCCTCGCCGGCGATGTCCCAGTTGAAGGTCAGTCCCGTGCCGCCGGCCGCATCAGGCGCATAGGCATCGAGAAGAAACGCGGCAGCAAGCCCCTTGAAAGACTCTATGGGACTAAGGCTCTGCAGCGACCTCACCTTGACAGCCTTGATGACAGGCCGCGACCGTCTGCAAAGGTCAGGCGGTTCATCCCCGTGGAGCTGAATGAGCTGGATGCCTGATATGCCGGTCATCTCCTCGACCGCTTCCGCGGTCTCGTTGACAAAAACGCCTACCGGAGTCACAAACAACGGCAGGGCCCTGATGATCTTTCCGGCCTCATGAGGATCAATATACCGGGGACTGCCCTTATAAAAGACAAAGCCAAGGCTGTCGGCGCCTGCATCAGCCGCGGCAAGGGCGTCGTCCTGGTTTGTTATGCCGCAGATCTTGACCTTGACCATGCAACTTCCAGTCCGCTGTTCAAAGGCGAACGGGATTGGGACCCCGCCCTTCCTCCCCTTCCCTCACTGAGGGTAAGGGTGGGGTTATCGCGGCAATTAAATGACCGGCAGTTTCTCAAGGGCCTTCCTGATTTCCTCTTCAGGATGCTCGTGGTCGATAAGCTTGCCTTCCTTATAGTCGGCATATGCCTGGAGATCAAGATACCCGTGGCCGCTTAGGTTGAACAATATGGTCTTTTGTTTGCCCTCTTCCTTGCAGAGAAGCGCCTCATCGATCGCCGCGCGGATCGCATGGCTGCTCTCAGGCGCGGGGATGATGCCCTCTGTCCCGGAGAAGAGAAGCGCCGCCTCGAACACAGGCGTCTGCGTATAGGCCCTCGCCTCGATCAGTTTGTCATGGTAGAGCTGGGACACGAGGGCTGAATCGCCATGATACCGGAGACCGCCTGCGTGTATGCCAGAGGGTATGAAGTCGTGTCCAAGCGTATACATGGACATAAGCGGGGTCAGGCCTGCTGAGTCGCCATAGTCGTACCTGAACTCGCCCTTGGTGAGTGTCGGGCAGGATGAGGGCTCCACGGCGATCGCCCGAAGCTGTCTTCCGTTGATCTTGTCATGGATGAAGGGGAAGCTGATGCCGGCAAAATTGGACCCGCCGCCGCAGCAGCCGATCACGATATCCGGGTAGTCTCCGACCAGCTCAAGCTGCTGCTTCGCCTCAAGTCCGATCACGGTCTGGTGCAGACAGACGTGGTTGAGCACTGACCCGAGGGCGTAGTTGGTGTCATCGTGTGTTGCCGCGTCCTCCACAGCCTCGGAGATGGCGATGCCGAGGCTGCCGGGGCTGTCTGGGTCCTGCTCAAGGAATTTTCTTCCCGAGTTCGTAACATTCGAGGGACTTGCATGAACGGTCGCGCCCCAGGTCTCCATCATCACCCTGCGGTAAGGCTTCTGGGAAAAGCTGATCTTCACCATGTAAACGGTCACCTCGAGGCCGAAGAGCTTGCCCGCAAGGGCTATGGCAGAGCCCCATTGTCCGGCGCCGGTCTCGGTGGCAATGCGTTTGATCCCTGACTTTTTGTTGTAGTACGCCTGGGGGATCGACGTATTCGGCTTGTGGCTGCCCGCGGGGCTGACCCCCTCATATTTATAGTAGATCTTTGCCGGCGTCTTGAGGGCAGCTTCGAGCCGGTGGGCGCGGAAAAGCGGAGCAGGCCTCCACAGGGTGTAGATATCCAGCACCTCCTCCGGGATGTCGATCCAGCGATCAGTGCTCACCTCCTGCAGTATGAGGTCCATGGGGAAGATGGGCGTGAGATCATCAGGGCCGGCGGGCTGCTTAGTCCCCGGATGAAGGGGCGGCTTGGGCTTGTTCGGCATGTCAGCCATGATGTTGTACCACTTCTTCGGGATATCCCGGTCAGGAAGGACTATCTTCGTCTGCTGCATTTTTCTCCTCCGCTATGCTTTGTGGGTCCATGGAATACGGCGTTCTTTCCATCGAAGATTACCAAATTACGATAGCATAAATACGCGTAAAATGGCACCGCCTGCGCGCTGTCGCAAGCAGCCGAGGGACCGTTTCTCCTGCAGGAGGTTTCTCTCTTCCTGTGCTATAATGCTGGTAGTTTCGCCCCATTCAAATTTCGATCTGTACAACAGGGGAGGTTTTCCATGGGACTGCCTCAGAACGTTCTCGAACTGATCGGTAATACGCCGCTTGTGAGGATCAACCGCCTGACAGGCCCTTCAGATGCAGAGATATGGGCAAAGCTCGAGGGAAACAACCCCGGCGGCTCAGTCAAGGACAGGATCGCCCTTTCGATGATAGAGGCTGCGGAAAAATCCGGCAAACTCAAGCCCGGAGGGACTATTATAGAGCCAACGAGCGGCAATACAGGCATCGGCCTTGCCATGGTTGCCGCTGTAAAGGGATACCGTCTTATCCTCACCATGGCTGATACCATGTCCATGGAGCGCAGACAACTTCTGCAGGCATACGGCGCTGAACTTGTGCTCACGGACGGAAAGAAGGGCATGAAGGGAGCTGTTGACAGGGCTGAAGAAATATTCCGGGACAACCCCGGATACGTGATCCCCCAGCAGTTCGAGAATCCCGCCAACCCTGAGATCCATCGAAAGACGACTGCCGCTGAAATACTCGCCGACCTTGGCGATGCGCCGGAGGGTTTTGTGGCCGGCGTGGGAACCGGCGGCACGATCACCGGCGTTGGCGAGGCGCTGAGGGCCGTGAGGCCTGATGTCTGGATCGCCGCGGTTGAGCCTGCCTCCTCGCCGGTGCTCTCCGGCGGTCAACCAGGACCGCACAAGATCGCCGGCATCGGCGCCGGCTTTGTCCCTGGTGTCTTGAATACAAAGATATACAACGAGGTGATACAGGTCAGCGACAGTGACGCTGCTGAGACAGCGCGGCTCCTGACGAAAAAAGAGGGTGTCCTTCCCGGCATATCATCCGGCGCAGCCATGTGGGCGGCCCTTAAGGTGGCTGCAAAACTGGGCAGGGGCAAACGCGTTGTTGTCATCATCCCTGACCGTGGAGATCGTTATCTAAGCACAGGGCTTTTTGCCTCAGAATAGCCGCAGGGCATCAGGCGCCGGCTATCCGGTCCTCTTCGATATGCAACATCAGGGTTAACGTCAGCAGGCGGGTTGAGGCAGCAACGTCTATACCGCTGCCGTTGTTTTCAGCGCCTGCCTTGCGGCCATGATCCCCCTGTACTGGGCCTCTTCGAATATGGACAGGCCGCTCATGTCGGAGTGGGCAAAAAATATCTTTCCTATGGGTTTCATGGCCTCCTGTCTCGCTGCACCCCAGATCAGTCCCGGTATGGGTCTTATCATCGCATGGCCCCAGAGCCATACGTCCACTGCTTCAATGCTTCTCTCCATGGCCGGATGCATCCGTGAAAGGTCATGGACGATCAGTTCAACCCACTCCTGGCGCGTCCTCTGAAGGGCCCTTTGCCGCTCAGCAGCCGGCTCGCCGGAAGTAAGCGGATAGTAATAGGTAAGAACGGTTTTTTTACGCCGGACAGAGACATCCTGATGGTTGGCAACCACGTAGCCAAGAGAGTCGCTGTGATAGCTCACATTGTCCCACGATAAAGGCGCGCCCTTGCCTTCTGGGGTCCCCTGCATGGTTATATTCGCTGTCATCCATGGGCCGTAACCAAAAGATCCGGCGTACGAAGGCAGCCTCTTCCGTAAAGAACTGATCGTCCTGAAGGCTGTGAACCGCGGCGCCGCGTAGATCACCGCCTTTGAACGTATCCTCACCGTGGTCCCGCGCCTGACATCATGGTAATCCACCGCCAGTTCATCCCCGAGCTTCTGTATATTGAAGACGCAGGCATTGCACCGGATATGAGGCTGGATATCCTTCTCCATCCTCTTTACTATCCAGCCGATCCCCTCGGGCCAGGTGACAACCGCATGCGAATCCGCGTTGGCTGCCACGCCGTCACGCGCTGCAAAATAATGGATGCCGGCCCAGGCTGATGTCTCCTCCATGCGGCAGCCGTAGTCATCCCGGCAGCAGTAGTTGACATACCAGCGGAGATACTCAGAGTCCCATCCGTTATCAGCCAGATACCGGCTCATGCTGACAGCATCATACCGCAGAAACCGGGGATCCCTGGAACTATGATCAACCGGGATGGCAAAGGCGCGTCTGCCGTCGTTTCCCCGCGCCTTCTTGAACCTCTCCATAGCCCCGAAGAACTCGTCATACTGGCGTTTGTCCCGGTCTGACATGCCGAGCTGCGGCACTAATCCTTCCTGCCAATGGCCGTGGATGAGCAGCCTCTCCTGGGGGTCTGCGCAGAGATGGAATTCGTTATAAACAGGGAGCCCCTTGCCGTTATACCCTTCTATGACGCCCAGCTCCTCGAACAGCTCCCTCACAAAAACAGCCTCCCTGCCTGGTATCGGGATATAGTGTGCGGCCCACGGATAAGGGGAAACCGCATTCGAGCCGCTCGCTGCATTGCCGCCGGTATTGCTTTCGAGTTCAAGGAGGAGAAAGTCGTCCTGCTGATTTTTTTTCATGATCTCGCGCGCCGCTGAAAGGCCGGCGACCCCTCCGCCCACGATGACGATGCCTGTCCTCTCTGTCTCCAGCGGGGAGAGTCGGGTCTGTTCGGTCAGCAGGTGTCCTGCCTTCCAGTTCCCGCCTGCGATCCGGCCGGCCATTTCCATTTTCTTTTCAGCCAGGGGATTCGCGCAGGAGATGATCCCTCCTGCCGAGGCTATGAACAGCGACCCTTTTATCAGAAATGAACGGCGGCTTATCCCCGGGTGCGGGGAATCAATGGACATACCGGGACCACTCCTCTTCAAAATATCTGACGAGGACCTGGTTGTTGAGCCTGTTCACCTCAGTGTCCACAGGCCCCATGTCCGGCGGAAATTCCATCATCAGCCGCGCTGTTTCAGGTGTGACAAACCTCAGGTCCGCCATGAAGCTGCCGGGCATCCGGAAGGCCCTCTTAGAGGCTATGACATACCCCCATTCGCCGAAAGACGGAAGATAGGCATGATAGGGGGTCGTCTTTAGTCCCACGGATTTCAGGGTGTTGACAACGCACCAGAATGACCGTCTCGCAACAAACGGGGAGGTGCTCTGGACAACGATGACGCCGTCGTCGTTTAACGCGCGGTAAAGGAGGCGGTAGAAGGTGTTGGTATAGAGTTTGCCGAGGGAGAAGTTGGAGGGGTCGGGGAAATCGACGACAATGAAATCAAATTTCTTGTCATTCTCCTTCATCCAGACAAAGGCATCCGCATTGATAACCGTTACCCTGGGCGAATTCAATGAACCCTTGTTAAGGCGCAGGAGGGTTTCATGCCTCCTGAAGAGCTTCGTCATCTCCGCATCCAGGTCGACCAGGGTCACGGAGTCCACGCCTGCATACTTGAGTATCTCCCGAACAGCAAGCCCGTCGCCTCCGCCGAGCACCAGTACGTTCTTGGGCGCCCTGACCGCCTGCAGACCAGGGTGCACGAGGGCCTCATGATACCGGTATTCGTCTCTCGAATTGAACTGCAGATTCCCATTCAGATAGAGTTGCAGGCTGTCCTGCTCCCTTGTCACGACGATCCGCTGGTAGGGCGTTGTCCTGGCGTAAATAATGTTCCCCCTGTAATTCAGGGTCTCGGTGAAATGCAGTATCTGCTCAGAATAGATAAAACCGGCTGTAAGGAGAAAGAGCAACAACCCTCCGGCTGCGGCAAGGGCCCTCGGCCGGATCACCTCCCCTTTGAAAAGGCGCAGGGCCCAGAAGGCGACAAGCACATTTATGATCCCAAAGAAAAAGGAAGACCTGATGAGTCCGAAATGGGGCACCAGCAGAAGGGGGAAGAGCAGGGAGGCGAAGAGCGCCCCTATATAGTCGAAGGTGAAGACCTTTGAAACAAGGTCCTTGAATTCAAACCTGTTTTTGAGGACCCGCATGATGAGCGGTATCTCGAGGCCCACGAGCACGCCGGTCAAGGTAATAAGGGAATAGAGGATCGGCCGAAAGTGGACAGCCGTCTCAAAGACGGAAAAGAGGATCGCTGCAGAGCATCCGCCGACGAGGCCGATGAGCAGTTCCGCCTCGATGAAGACTGAGATGATGTTTCTGACTATGTGCCTCGACAGGTACGAGCCCAGCCCCATGGCTGAGAGATAGACGCCTATGATAATGGAAAACTGGGTGACCGAGTCCCCCAGGAGGTAGCTGGCGAGGGCCCCTGCGGTCAGTTCATAGACCAGGCCGCAGGTCGATATTGCAAAAACGGAAAACAGCAGGGCATAGGCCATGAACCGAGGCGCAGCCGTTAATGTATGGCAAGCCCGACGATGATCGAAATGCCCAATATCAGGGCCGCGACAACGATGGCAGCGGCAGTGTTCTGATCCTCGAGTATTTCCTTGGCAAGATCACCGGGCGTCAGCTTGTCGAATATGTAAAAAGCCACGCCGAACAAGGTAAAACCAAAAAATGAGAATATCACCGAACTCACGATGTCCTTTACGTTGATGAGATCATTCATATCTCCTCCTTATTCTTTGCATCTTACTTGTGGTATTGGCTATGCCCCTGAGGGCCCCATTTTGCCTGCTGCAAAAAACCCGCGAGCACAAATCCGCGCGAGCCTGCCGCAAAAAACAACAGCGATATCAGGATTCCGTATGCTATGAATATCTTCACCTCATTCACTCTCCTTCATTGGTGTCGGCAGTTGCCGGGGACGTATCGCTCTCAGCCCATCTTCGAGCCTCGAAGCCGCGGCTCTTCATGCAGACACATACCGGATAGATCGCGAGCAGCAGGAAGGCGATGAAGAAATTGGACCATATGGCAACGCCCCTGCGCAACGATATCGTGAAGTCTTTCTGCGCAGCCACTCCTGAACCGGACGGCTGGATCACGAGGTGGTAGCGGCCCCCTGGAACTGAGGAAAGGACGAGACCGGCCTGCCGGTTCCCCTCGGTCCATGAACCGTCGCTGTCTGTGCCCGCATAGTATTCGACCCCTTGTTCGAACTCGTAATGCCTGCCGGAATTTTCATCAACCAAGTCCACGGACGCCTCCATCCAGTCATTCATGAGAGGGGATTCCATTTTTACCGCGAGGTTGTCCGCGGCGCCGGGGATATCAAAGGCCGGGGTGACGAAGGGCTGCGCCCTTTTCCGGTCATCGAAACTGAAGTTCCCGCGATAGACCTCCTTTCCAGGAGCAGCGAGGATGAAATAGAACTGGAGGACCGTCAGAACAGCGACAAATACCATGAAGGCCATAGTCACGGCTTGAGCCATAGAGCCGTAAGGGTTGAACTGGTTGGGCGCCACGCCCTCTTTCCGGGGCATATCGGACTGTACGCCGAAGGCCTGCGCCACTTCCCCCGGCTCAATGTATTTTCCGACTGACCAGTTGACCTCGGACTTGTCGCTTTCGCAGGAGAGTATTTCAGGAGGGCAGATGAAGTCCGCGACATCAACGGTTTCACCGATCTTGACCCGCCAGTAGAACTCGCCGAGGACGTAGACTACCTTGCCTTTGCCTATGAGGAATTTCTTGAATGTCTTGTCTTTGAACTTCACGGTCCCCATGCCGGGGATTTCCCGCACCGGGCTGATGCGCATAAGCTCGACAAAATTCCAGTGACCATTGTATGTCGTCAGCCACCGGAATCCCTGGTAAGGGTTGAAGAGGAGATATTCGTCCCAGGTATATACGCCGGATGCGTCTGATCTGCGCATAAAGCCGGTGACTTCCCATTCAGCGCCGAAGAGCTTCCCCCTCTGCCCGATGGTGATAAGCGGCTTGATCTTTATCTGTTTCTCAGCCTTGCTCAGGAGCGCAAGCGTCTGGTTGGTGGTGTCTATGGTGGAACCGCAATACCTGCAGGCGACCGATGCGGTGAGGCCGGGAGTGAGCAGGGAAAAAGGCCCG
>JAKAGF010000117.1 GCA_021825805.1 Nitrospirota bacterium | reverse complement strand
GACCGCCACCCGCCTGGCCGCCGAGGCTGCCGTGAAGGCGGCCCAGGCTGACGTTGATCGGGCCCTTTCCACCCTCGGCAATACCCCCGCTGAGGGGGCGGTGGATAAGATCAGGGTGGTTGCCGTCAAGAGCCCGGTGGACGGGCGGCTCCTGAAGAAACACCACGAAAGCGAAGCTGCGGTGAATGCCGGAGAGCCGATCGTCGATGTGGGAGACCCCCGAAGGCTCGAGGTCTGGGTCGAGGTGCTCTCCGCGGATGCAGTGAACATCCGCCCAGGGACCCTGGTCTTCTTCGAACGCTGGGGCGGGGGCGATGCACTCTGGGGAAAGGCGCGCACCGTGGAGCCCACCGCATTCACCAAGATATCGAGCCTCGGGGTGGAAGAGCAGCGGGTCTTCGTGGTCGCGGACATCACCTCCATCCCCGAGAGCTGGCAGCGGCTGGGCGACGGATACCGCGTCGAGGCGAGCTTCATCATCTGGGAGGGGAAGGACGTGCTTCAAGTCCCCGCCGGCGCACTCTTCCGCAAGGGAGAGGATTGGGCAGTCTTCATCATGGAGGGCGGCAGAGCGCATGTCCGCATAGTAAAGGCCGGCCACCGCAACGGCTTCGCGACCGAGATTCTTTCCGGCCTGAAGGAAGGCGACCGGGTCATCTCCCATCCCGGTGATACGGTCAGCGACGGTGTCAGGGTAAAGCCGCGCTGAACAACCTTCTGCAGCCCCGTAGCCCGGATGCCGCTCCTCTGCTATACTGTAAAAAATGGCGATGAACCTCACGCAAAAAATCCTTAGGGCGCACCTTGTCGAAGGGGAACTCATCCCTGGTGGAGAGATCGGCCTGCGGATCGACCAGACCCTTCTTCAGGATGCTACAGGCACACTGGCGATGCTGGAGTTCGAAGCCATCGGTATCAACCGCGTGAGGGCTGAACTGGCGGCCCAGTATGTTGACCACAACACCCTCCAGACAGACAACAAGAACGCCGATGACCACCGTTTTCTCCAGACAGCGGCAGCCCGGTACGGAGTTCATTTCAGCAGCCCGGGCAACGGGGTTTCGCACCAGGTGCATATGGAGCGGTTCGGCGCGCCGGGCAAGATCATCCTCGGCGCTGACAGCCACACCCCGGGCGCCGCGGGGGTCTCGATGCTGGGTATCGGCGCGGGCGGCCTTGACGTTGCCCTTGCGATGGCAGGGTATCCTTACTACGTCGTCTGTCCGCTGGTGCTGGGCATAAGGCTGACCGGCAGGCTTCCTGACTGGCTCAGCGCCAAGGACGTCATTCTTGAGATGCTGCGCAGACACGGCGTCAAGGGATGCGTCGGAAAAATAGTCGAGTATTACGGACCAGGGGTGAAAAACCTCTCTGCAACAGACCGCGAGACCATAGGAAACATGGGGACCGAACTGGGCGCAACCAGTTCAATCTTTCCTTCGGACAA
Organism: Nitrospirota bacterium; assembly: GCA_021825805.1. Classification (GTDB taxonomy): domain Bacteria; phylum Nitrospirota; class Thermodesulfovibrionia; order Thermodesulfovibrionales; family UBA6898; genus JAKAGF01. Next base: position 7,361 of record JAKAGF010000117.1, on the reverse strand, counting down.
AAACACGAGGGCCTATCTCGAGGCCCAGGGGCGGGGCAACGCGTGGTCGGAACTCTCCGCGGACAGAGGCGCTGCGTACGACGAACATGACGAGATCAACCTCTCTGCGCTTGAGCCCCTTATCGCCTGCCCCTCTTCACCGGGCAATGTCGTGCCCGTCCGGGAAGTTGCCGGGATCAGGGTGGACCAGGTCATCGTGGGGAGCAGCGTTAACTCATCGTTTCGCGACCTCATGGTAGTTGCGCGGATCATGGAGGGGCGGCACGCCGGTCCTGCCACAAGCCTGAATATCAATCCCGGCAGCCGCCAGGTCCTTGAGAATATCGCGGCAAAAGGCGGCGTCATCTCCCTTCTGACGGCAGGGGCGCGTATTCATGAGCCCGGGTGTCTCGGTTGTATCGGTATGGGACAGGCGCCGGGAACAGGACAGGTGAGCCTCAGGACGTTTCCGAGAAATTTCCTTGGCCGCTCAGGGACAAAGGACGATATGGTCTACCTCTGCTCACCCGAAACAGCCGCTGCATCCGCGCTCAAAGGCATAATCACCGATCCACGCGGTCTGGGTTCGGAGATGAAGTATCCCCGCATCAGAGACCCGAAGCGCTATATAATCGACGAGGAATCCATCATCCGACCGTCCGAGGCCCTGCGAAATACAGAGGTCATCCGAGGCCCCAACATAAAGCCGCTGCCTGAACTTGCTCCTCTTCCGTCTGAGATCTCGGCTGAGGTGGCGCTGAAGGTCGGCGACAATATCTCAACGGACACGATCATGCCGGCAGGCAACAGGATACTCCCTCTCCGCTCGAACATAGAGGCGATCAGCGAGTTCATTTTCTCCCAGATCGATCCTGATTTTTCCAGGGAATGCAGGGAGAAGGGCGCGACAGTGGTGGTAGGCGGGGAAAACTATGGGCAGGGGTCGAGCAGGGAACATGCGGCCCTCGCGCCCCGATATCTGGGTGTCTGCGCCAAGATTGTCAAGAGTTTCGCCCGCATACACAAGGCGAACCTCTGCAACTTCGGCATCCTGCCGCTTACCTTCAGGAACCCGGAGGACTATCAGCTCGCGCATAAAGGATCAAAGGTGGTCTTGCCTGACATCCGGGAGAGGATCAGGAGGGGCGAGCGTGAGATACCGGCTGAAGTGGACGGCGTCACGATCATGACTATTCTGGACGTCTCCGACCGCCAGCGCAAACACCTGCTGGCAGGAGGAACGCTTAATTTTGTGAGAACAGAGCTTGAGGGACAGGCACATGGATGAAACTGTCAGGATAAAGAATACCGGCCTGCGGGGCGTGCCTGTCGCTGACACGAAGATCAGCTTCATAGACGGGGAACAGGGGGTCCTGATCTACCGCGGCTACCGCATCGAGGACCTGGCTGAAAAATCCACCTTCATGGAGACCGCGTGGCTCCTGCTCAACGGCGAGCTTCCCTCTGAGGACCAGTTGAGATCATTCACCGAGGATGTCGCGAGGGCCCGGGAAATACCGGCGCACATCTGCGAGAGCCTCGCATTATTGCCGCAGGACGCAGCCCCCATGGATGTGCTTCAGGCAGCAGTGCCCCTGCTTGCGATGGCAGACAATGAACTCGCTGATGAAACACGGGACGCCAACGTGAGAAAGGCGATAAGGCTCATCGCCGGCATCCCCGCTGTTGTGGCCGCTTGGAACAGAATACGGAACCGCCTCGAACCCCTGCCTCCTGACGCCGGTCTCTCTCATGCGGCCAATTTCCTCCGGCAGTTTCACGGCACGAGGCCTGATCCGGAGATGGCCCGCGATCTTGAGGTCTGCCTCGTCCTTCATGCTGACCACACCTTCAATGCCTCGACCTTTGCCTGCAGGGAGGTGGTTTCAACGCGCGCCCATATGTATGCAGGCGTTGCTGCCGGCGTCGGCGCCCTTTCAGGGAGCCTCCACGGAGGCGCCAATGCACGCGTGATGAAGATGCTCATGGAGCTTCAGTCGGAAAAGAACGTGGCAGGCTGGGTCAGGGACCAGCTCGACAAGGGGCAGAGGATCATGGGCATAGGCCATGCGGTGTATAAGACAACCGACCCGAGGGCAAAGATCCTCAGGGAGATATCCCGCAGGCTCGGAGAAAAACTCGGCCAGCCCCAGTGGCATCGCCTCTCAGCGGCGGTGGAAGACGCCGCACTTGCAGAGCTTGCCCGGAGGGGGAAGCACACCCTCAAACCGAACGTGGACTTTTACAGCGCATCCGTCTACCACATGATGGGGATATCGGCTGATTTCATGACCCCTGTTTTCGCGGTGTCGAGGATCGCCGGCTGGTGCGCGCACATCATAGAGGAGAAGTTCGCCGAGGCGCAGGAAAGGCCGGCCCTCTACAGGCCCGAGTCTGACTATGTCGGCAACTACTGCGGAAAGACGGGCTGCGTCTACCAACCGCTTCAGGAACGCGGCAAGCCCCTGTCTTCCCAGTAGAAATCTTTCGGCAGCATTGCCCGACCGCCCGCACGGCCCGCCGGAAGCCGGCTATCAACAGGCGCTCCGCTCGCGGGCGCGAAGCCGGCGCACCGGATTACAGCATAGGCCTCATGCACGCTTCAAGGGAAAAAGGACAATTATCTTTTCTCCTGCGCCGTCCTTTTCTTACCGTGCATCCATCAAGCGGCTCAAGGGTAAAGGGACATTCCACTCCTTTGTCGGTATCCTCACGAATATGCGCTATCAACTCGTTCACCCTGTCTATCACAGATGTTACGTCAACCCTGTATGCCATGCTGTTTCTTTCTTGAGTCTTCATAAAAACACCTCTGCGTCAGTAATGATTCTTCGGATGTCCTTGATCTGAAAAGACCGGCGACTGCGGAGGATCAGGCAGAAGGGGGAGAAAGGCTGGAACTGAAAAAATGGTATCCTGCGAAGGAGAGAGGACTGTCATCGCCCTGCATGAGAGGGTACGGGACAGCAGGCGGAGGCGGCTTGAGGAGATCGCATCCTGCGGCCTGATTTCCCGCGACTGGGGTCCCGGAGATATCATAATCGGATGAAGGCGTCGAGCCGGCGGCGCGGTTCCTCAAGAGACTCTTATGCGGAAAAAGCGCATGGTCTCCCTGGTCCCTGAAATGCAGCGAAAGAAGCTCATGGAGAAAGATCAGGAAGTCCTCTGAAGGGGCGTCTGATCCGCCGTGCGTATACGAAACCCTGTTCATGTGATCTTCCACGTGGATATTGGACAGCGGCATCGCGGAAAAGACGGCAAAGTAAAGCAGCAGTATCAGTGTGCAGAAGGTGCGCATGGGCTTCAGTCCCATCCTGCACAGACAGAGAGGCGACACCTCAGCGCGCCGGATGAATCGCCTTGTATGATGCATGAAATTGTCAGTCATCAAAATCACTCCAGAGGACCAGGGGGTTCAGTGGGGGGGGGAACATTTTATTGGCTTTGCCTCCATACCGCCGCCTCGTTATCTTTATATTATTACACAGGGAATTCTCCATGTTGTCAATAGTTATTAACAGTCTCAAAATAGTATTTTCAAAAGACTGTCATGCCCGAGGACTTCAGGCGGGCATCCAGAGACTGGATGCCCGCTTACGAACCGCTGGAATGACGATGATATAATGTACATCCTATTATGAGACCCTTGATAATAAATACTACACCTCCGCCCAAACAGCGGGCTTGGCAGCGCACAAACAACTCTTCTTTGCTACAATAATCCAATCGGATACATCCAATGCCATTTTATAACAGCCAGGCCTGCCAACAGGCGCTGCGAACGGATTTCGATGCCGGCCTGCTGCGCCGGAAGAATAATCTCTTCATATCCCTCCGCGGCGCAGAGGCAGGGTTTATATGAAGGCGTGGGCGAGAAGGATGCTCCTGTATCCTGTTCTCATTGTCAGCGGCCTGTATCTGGTGATCCTTGGCTATGCCTGGCTGAGACAGGGCAGCATGCTCTACTTCCCCTCCAGGGAGATCACCCTGACGCCGGCGGACATCGGCCTTGTCTACGAAGACGTCACCCTCACTACGTCTGACGGCCTGAAGATCGCTGCCTGGCACATTCCGGCCGGTACGCCCGCGGCAAGAGGGGTCGTGCTTTTCTCCCATGGCAATGCAGGCAACATCTCCGACCGGCTGGATTCCATCAGGATATTCCACAGCCTCAACCTCGCGGTCCTTATCTACGACTACCGCGGCTACGGCAGGAGCGAGGGGTCGCCCACCGAGGAGGGTACCTATAAGGACGCCCTGGCAGTATGGGACCATCTGGTCCATGTCCGCGGCATCCAGCCTGAGAAGATCATTCTCTTTGGACGTTCCCTGGGAAGCGCCGTGGCAACTGAGGTTGCTCTCAGAAAAAAGGCAGGAGCTCTTATCATCGAGTCGGGATTCACCTCAGTCCCTGACCTCGGCAGCAGGTTCTACCCCTTTCTGCCGGTCCGCCTCATCGCCCGCTTCCGCTATGCAACCGTTGACAAGGTGGGCAGGATAACTATCCCGAAGCTCATCATCCACAGCCCGCGGGACGAGATCATCCCCTTTGAGCATGGGCGCGCGCTCTTCGAAAAAGCGGCAGAGCCCAGGGAGTTCCTCCAGATCAGGGGCGGACATAACGAAGGGTTCCTCGTCTCGGGCGGCCTGTATGTGAGCGGACTGGAAGGCTTTATCTCGAAGCATTTCTGATCCCTTCCCAGGGGTCTTTTCATGCCCGGGAATTGAAGTCATCTGCAAATCACAAATGTTCCTTTCAGGAAATACCGTTGCGGAAGCTATAATAAGACCGGCGATGAACAGATTCTCCCTGCGCATAACAGTTGAGACCCCTGTGGGGTCAGCCTCCGACTTCCTGGCCGGACATTCGGGTCTTTCAAAGTCAAAGGTGAAGGACGCCATGAACAAGGGCGCGGTGCTGATACGGAAGAACGGCAGGATGCAGCGTCTCCGCAGGGCCACCGCACGACTGAACCGAGGGGACAGGATCGAGTTCCATTATGACGAAAGCGTCCTCGCCATCATCCCTCCCTCTCCGATACTTATAAGCGATGAAGGGCGGTACAGCGTCTGGCACAAACCAGCGGGGCTGATGGCGCAGGGGGGCCTTTACGGCGACCATTGCTCCCTTGTGCGGCAGGTTGAACTCTTCTTCGGCTGTAAAAGAGAGGTCTATCCTGTCCATCGCATAGACCGGGAGGCCGCGGGGATCATGCTCCTCGGCCACAGCGCTCAGGCGGCCGCGAGACTCTCCGAACTCTTCCGGGAAAATAAGATCATAAAACAGTACCGTGTTGAGGTCAGGGGAAACATGGGCAAAGCCGGAACCGGGAATATCATAGATCTTCCGCTGGACGGCAAAGAAGCCGGGACGGAATTCAGGGTTCTTTCATATGAGGCTGACCGGGATATCAGCGTGCTTGACGTAAGGTTGTTGACCGGAAGGCTCCACCAGATACGCAGGCATTTGAATATGATCGGCCACCCGGTTATGGGAGACCCGAAATACGGAAAGGGAAACAAGAACCGCGAGGGCCTCCGCCTGACCGCGTATTACCTCTCCTTCCGGTGTCCCATCCGGAAGATGCAGGTGGAATACAAAGTTTCTGAAACTCCAGGGTGAGTCCGGACAACCCCGCTGACAGATATATTGCAGATGATGATCTTTACGGCATCCGTGGGATAGGCGGTCTCCAGCTCTGCAGCGTCTTGCCTCCCGGTTGTGGCGCCGTTGTACATCCGTCCACCCTATGCCGCATGCTGAATCGCAGCGGCCTCGTATTCAGGAAACATGATAATCGCGGGATGGACTTCGAAGGCCTTTGCAAGCTGTTCTGCACGCCTCTTGCCGATCTTCACCCGATCGTTTTCCAGAAGGCTAAGGTTCGTGCAACTGATACCGGAACGCCGCGCAAGCTCCGCCTGGGTCCATCCCTTGAGGTCCCGGAGCATCCGGATCACTTCGCCAGAGGTAAGACGGGCATGCGGCTTTGCCGGAACGAAGTCGTCTTTCTTTTTCGCTCTCATATCGCCTCCTAATATTCATGCGGAGTGATCTCTATCACCCGCACGGTGACTACTTCCTTTTCCACGGTGTAAATCACTCTATACTGCAAGCTCAGCCGTGATGAACGCTCACCCAGCCGCTCGCCTCTCAGTTTCTCATCGTGAAATCCGGGAAACTCCCGCAATTTGTCCGGACCGTGGCGGAACACGATATCTTTCCAAAGCTCGTATTTCTTCACCGGCTCACGTGGCAGTTTGCGGCATGTCTTTTCAATGGTCCGGTGCTCAATAATCCGCCATATTATTTTTTATAATAACTTATCATATTTAATAAGACAACCCTGAAGCTGATTCGCTCACAGTCTACCCCCGCGCGGTGTCTTCAACATATACAAACTCGCGGGAGAACTCAGGACAGGATCGTTTGCGCCGGCATGAGGGGCAGCTGAAAACTCAAAAAGCAGCCTGTCCCCTTTTTTCCTTCGCGGGTATGATTCAGGGGGGCCTTAATGAGTATCAAGTCGAATCGACCAGACCAAATGACCGGCAGGTCATTCGTCGCGTTAAGCGCAAGAATAATAAATTATGATAATATAGATCGGTTTTAGATTAGGGTCGAAATAGAATATATGCAAACATCAGAATTAACAATTCGTATCATATTGCTTATTTTGCCGGGCGCGATAGCTACGCTGATAATCGAAAAACTCACTGTGCACAAGCCGTGGGATGCTTTCCGGTTCATTTTTTATTCTTCTTTAATGGGGTTTGTCACTTACCTCACATATCAAGCGTACTATTTTCTGGTAGTCAATTCAGAAATTCTGAATTTCTGGAAGGCGATTACGGATAATAAGGTTCCCATCTCAATAAGGGAAATTCTTTTCGCGTCTCTTACAGCTATTCCCCTTGGCTTCATTATAAGTGCTGCAATCCAGTACAAGGTAATAAACAAAATTGCTAACCGTCTCAAGGTTTCAAGCAAATATGGCGATGATAACCTCTTTTATCATTTTCTCAATCTCAATGAGGTTCAATGGCTTTGGGTAAGAGACAAAGACGAAGATATTACATATGAGGGTTTGTTGCAGTATTATAATGAGACGGACAGCTTGAGAGAAATTGTTTTATCTGAAGTAAAAGTTTTTCGCTCAAGTGACTCGGAGTTTATACGTGAAGCACCGTACATCTATTTAACTTTTTCTCCTGATCGTTTTATAATTGAATTAGCAATAACAGAGGAGGACAAAAATGAAAAAAGTTCCGCTAACTGAGGGCCTACAAAAAGGACTATCAAAGCCGAGTCCCACAATGAAGCGGCCGAGTACTCCCCCGCCCTCTACTGCTCCCAAGAAAAAATAAAAAAACCGTCCAAA
>JAKAGF010000116.1 GCA_021825805.1 Nitrospirota bacterium | reverse complement strand
CTACAGGGCCCTCTCCGCGTTCCCGCGGGTTTACAAAGCATAAGCATTCTTTTATCATTGTATGCATGGCAAGAGGTCAAAGGGGATGAAATCGCTTCGGATCGCCCTTGTGCAGATGAACCCCACGGTGGGAGATCTGCCGGGCAACTGGAAAAAGATACTCCGCCACATTGGCGAGGCAAAGCGAAAAAGGGCGGACATGGCGGTATTCCCCGAGCTCGCCCTTACCGGTTATCCGCCCGAGGATCTGGTCCTCAAACCCCAGTTCATCGGCGACAATATATCCCAAATGAAAAAATTGGCGGCCAGGGTGCGAGGCATCACCGCTGTCGTCGGCTTTGTGGACAGGGGCGATGATTGTGAACTATACAACGCGGCTGCGGTCCTGGCGGACGGAAAGATAGTCGACATCTATCACAAGATATTTCTTCCCAACTATGGCGTGTTCGATGAGTTCCGTTATTTCAGGCCGGGCAGGACCTATCCGGTCTATTCTCTGGGAAATGTGAAGTTCGGCATCAATATCTGCGAGGACATATGGCGCCGTGAAGGCCCTGCGCGGGTTCAGGCGCGCGCCGGCGCCGAGGTGATCATCAATATAAACGCATCTCCCTATGAAGAGGGCAAGCCCGCAACCCGGGAGCTGATCCTTTCCGAGCGGTCCTCGGAAAACGGGGTGAACATCGTCTATCTCAATACCGTCGGCGGACAGGACGAATTAGTCTTCGACGGCGCGAGCATGGTCTATGACCACCGGGGGAATCTGCTGGCGCGGGCAAGCCAGTTCACGGAGGAGATGCTGATCGTAGACCTGAACCTTGAGGAAGTCAAACAGCACGGCGGGAAACAGCCTTCACGAGGGGGCATACCTTCCAGGCTCGCAGGGCGGGTCCGGAAGGTCTCCGTGCCTGCGGGCCGACCGGCGCAGCGGAAAACCATGGTCAGTCCCCCTCCGGCTGCCCACCTTGGACGCGAGGAGGAAATCTACCGGGCGCTTGCGCTGGGGACCGGCGACTACGTGCGAAAAAACGGGTTCAGTGGAGTTGTCATCGGCCTGAGCGGGGGCATTGATTCGTCTCTTGTCGCCGCGGTTGCCGCAGACGCCCTTGGACCGCAGCAGGTCCACGGTCTCTTCATGCCTTCCCCCTATTCCTCGCAGGAGAGCAGGGAGGATGCCTTTCTGCTCGCCGACAACCTCGGCATAGGGATAACAGAGATTCCCATTAAGGCCATCATGGAGACATATCAGGCGGCCCTGGCTGCAAGCTTCAGGGGAACAGAGCCCGGCATCACAGAGGAGAACCTGCAGGCCAGGATCAGGGGGAACCTCCTTATGGCATTTTCGAACAAGTTCGGTCGGCTCGTGCTTACCACGGGCAATAAGTCGGAGATGAGCGTGGGCTATGCAACGTTATACGGTGACATGGCCGGCGGATTTGCGGTCATCAAGGACGTGCCCAAGACACTGGTCTACGACCTCTGTCGCTGGAGAAACGCATCAGGGAAACAGCCGGTAATCCCGGACCGGGTCCTGACAAAGGAGCCGACAGCCGAGCTTAGACCCGACCAGCGGGACACTGATACCCTGCCGCCTTATGAGGTCCTTGATCCCCTGCTCAAGGCGTATATTGAAGATGAACTGAGCTTCGACCGTATAATAAATCTCGGCTGTGACCCGGAGTCCGCGAGAAAGGTGATCGCCATGGTGGACAGGAGCGAATACAAGCGAAGACAGGCCCCGCCGGGAGTCAAGATCACCCCGCGCGCATTCGGCCGGGACAGACGCTTTCCCATAACCAACAAATACAGGAGCTACTGATGGAAGAGTTCAGGGTTTGCTTGAGCTGCGAGTATCAGAAGGGGTTTCAGGTCTCGTTCAGGAAGGTGAAAGGCAGGACGCGGATCATTCTCATCTGCCCCAGGTGCGGCCAGTCCTATGATATCGGATGGGCCACGACCACCATAAAAACCTTCAAGAATGACAAGGGGTTGACGTACTGATGAAGACAGCCGCCATTTTTCTTGCCGTCGCGATCCTCTTCTCCCCCCTGTCGCTCTCCGGCGCAGTTGACCAGAAGGCGGCGCAGCCGGCGAAACAGCCCGAACTCAAGCAGATCAAACCCAAAAAGCCCGTGAAGATCAAGCTCAGGAGGACCGCCAAGGACGATTACAACTGGGAACTCACCGGCGACGACGCCGACGAGATCATACGCACGGACAGGAAGCTCCGCAGGCTGCTCAACGTGCAATAATGCCCAGGGGGACGCTCTTCATAGTCTCCACGCCCATCGGGAACCTCGAGGACATCACCCTGCGCGGCCTGCGCATCCTCAAGGAAGCCGATCTCATCGCAGCCGAGGATACGCGGCAGACCCGCAAGCTGCTCGCCCATTACGGCATCTCAAAGCCGCTGGTAAGCTACTGGGGGGAGCGGGAAAAGTCAAAGTCAGAAGAGATCATCACCAGACTCTCCGGAGGACAGACGGTCGCCCTGGTCTCTGATGCGGGGACCCCCGGCATCTCGGATCCGGGGCATGTCCTCATCAGCCGCTCCCTTGAAGAAGGAATCAGGGTCGTCCCTGTGCCGGGCCCGACCGCCCTCATCTCTGCGCTCACCATTTCCGGGTTCACCATGGACAGATTCGTGTTCGCCGGATTTCTTCCGGCAAAGGGCGGGCAGCGGAAAAAGTCCCTGCAGGATCTCAGCCTTGAGGAAAAAACCATGGTGTTCTATGAGGCGCCCCACAGGGTTCAGGATACCCTGCAGGACATGGCCGGGATTTTCGGGGCAAGGAGGGCTGTGCTGGTGCGGGAGATTACCAAGATCCATGAGGAGGCCGTGAGGGGGGACCTGGACGGGATAGCGCGGGAAGTTCGCGGCCGCAGCGTGATCGGCGAATGCGTCATCGTGGTCGAAGGAAGGACCAGGGAAACGGTCGTGGACATGGAAGACGCCCTCCAGGAGTTGAGAGGCCTCATGAAAAAGGGTCTCGGAAGAAAAGAGGCGGCCAGGAGGGTCGCCGGGGCATATGGAATGAGCAGGAAAGAGCTCTATGACAGGAGCCTCGAAGGCGACGGAGAACCACTCGGGAAGGCCGGACAGGACTAACGGGCAACACAGCCAGGGCCGATTGAGCCGGCAGCTCATTTCAGGTATCCTTTCAGTATCACTTCACGTCAAAGGAGCATGTATGGCAAAGGTCTTTTTTGCATCCGCGCGGTCGCAGAAATGGAGATATGAAGAAAGCATGCCCGGCAGGCTGGAGCGGCTCCTGAAGGAGATCGGCATGATGAACTACTTCAGTCCGGATGAATGGGTGGCGGTAAAGACCCATTTCGGTTCTGACGGCGCTCACCGTATCGTCAGGCCGACGTTCCTGAGAAAGGTTGTGGAGGCGCTCAAAAGGATCGGGGCAAAGCCCTTTGTGACGGACACGGTACGGATAAAGGGCCTCGACTATCTCGAGGTGGCCAATATCAACGGCATCAATCACCTTTCTGTCGGGGCCCCGGTCATTCTCGCCGACGGTCTTTACGGCAGGGACAACATAATGGTCAAGGCAGGTGATATCCTGGGACAGATCGCCGTCGCATCTGTCATCCACGATGTCCCGGCCATGGTCGTCTGCTCGCATGTGAAAGGCCACATCAATTCCGGCTACGCCGGCGCAATCAAGAACCTGGCCATGGGAGGGGTGAGCGCCTCTCACCGCACCTGCGGCTGGAAGTGCGGACGAGGGGCCATGCATACCATCGGCGAGGGGGAACTGGTCTGGGACGCGGACAGATGCGAACTCTGCTACCAGTGCAGGGACATATGTCCCCTCGACGCCATAACCTTCGAAGAGGAGAAACTCGTCTGGAACGGAGATATCTGCTGGAGGTGCGGCAGGTGCGAACGCGTCTGCCAGTCAGAGTCCCTGACCCTCCCCGGCGACATCGAGCGGTTTATGAGATCGCTGTCCGAGGCTGCCAGGGCGGTCGTCGGCACGTTCGAGCCGAGGAAGATCCTCTATATCAATTTCCTGACCGAGATACAGCCGGAGTGCGATTGCATGCCGAATGCGGATGTCCCGGTCATACAGGACCTGGGCATCCTTGCCTCGGATGACGTGGTGGCCGTTGAACAGGCGAGCATGGACATGCTCCTTGCGGCCTCCCCCCTTCCGGCCTCCCTGGCGCATGACAAAGGCATTAAGGAAGGCGATGATATCCTTTCCGGGCTGCACGGAAGACCTTACCGGATTCAGGTTGAAGAGGCGGAGAGGCTCGGCCTGGGTTCCCGGTGGTATGAAATCGTCTCCATAGGCTGATAAGAAAAAAAATGCTGCTGCCCGTGGGATGTGGGCAGCAGCTTAGGGGAGGTAACGAGGCGCTTAATGATTACATAAAACCATACTTTAGGATTCTTGTCAAGAGAAAAAATCAACTTGGCTATTAATTCAAACTTTAGAAACAACGAGCCGGTATGGACAGGAACAACTTCATCGAACAGGTTTTCTCTTGTTATTAAGGTGTTATTGTATTTTGGCGCATTTTTTATTATCCTACGTCTATGTTTGATATTACCCAGGTCCAGATATTCAACACCCTGCGCCCGCAGGAGGCGAAGGAAATATCGCCTTATCTGCTTTCCGGAAAATTCAGGAAGAAAGAATCAATTTTTTCCGAGGGCGACCCTTCCGAATGGTTCTACATAGTGAAAAAAGGAAAGGTGAAGATAACCAAGATCTCGCACGAGGGCAAGGAGATCATTCTCGAAATAATCTCGCCCCTGGAATTCTTCGGCGGCATCGCGGTGATAAGGGGGTTCCCCTACCCTGCCAATGCCGTTGCCATGGAAGACACGGAAATTGTCAAGATATCCAGGAAAAACCTCATGAGCATCATGGACCGTTATCCCAATCTCATGTACTGCATGGCGACAAATATAGGCGACAGGATAAAGGGCTCGCACGAGACCCTCAAGAGCATTGCGCTGGAAAAGGTGGAGTCCCGCATCGCGTCGCTTCTCATCAAGCTTTCCGACAAGGCGGGAGAAAAAACTGCCGAGGGCCTCGCGATCACCATGAAGCTCACCAAACAGGACGTAGCGGAGATGGTGGGCACCACGGTCGAAACGTCCATCAGGACCATGAGCAAACTGAACAAGGCAGGGCTGGTGGTTTCACGGGGCGGCAGATTCGTTATTAAAGACCTGGAGAAACTCAGGTCCCTGACATAAGCAATATCCTTTCCCGCCCTGCCGGCTGCGGCCTATGCCGTTGTTTTCGGCAACAGCGTTGCGAGCATGTTGTAGAAGAACAGCCCGATGGAGAGCACCTCAAGCGCGCCGAATGCGATTGAGAGCGTCTTGTATGCCGGGACTGCGTTAAACACGCCCAGCGCGTAAAACAGGAGCATGCCGACCAGTCCTATGTTTGCGGTCCAGAACTGCGCCTCTCCCATCCTGGGATATTTGAGAGGCCGGCCTGAAAACCGCGGGAGCACGTGGTATCCAACGCCGTAGATCATCATGGAGACCCAGCCCAGCAGGTTCAGGTGAGAGTGCACAAACTTCAGATACACGAGAGACGGATCAGCCAGCATGCAGACGCCGAGGATGGATGACGCCCCCAGATAAACGATACTGATGATGATGAAGTTCCTTACAAAACGGTCCATGGTTTCCTCCTGAGAAGACTCGTATTCTTGATTCAGTCTATCTCAGCGATGATCCCGATTCTATGATTGGAGTCATACAGCAGAGCCGATAATATGAATTCAGGGGATAGCCTGGAGGCATGGGGAACGTCATCCCCCGTGCCTTTCATCCCTCCTTTTCAAGATGCTTCCTGAAGACGACGAACATTTCGTCGACCAATCGCTGGATAGCGTCCATCCTGTCGACGGCCTTGAGCAGGAGGTCGTGCAGGTCGTCTTCCGCAACCGACGCATCCACCAGTTCCAGCGTCCCCTTTACAGCCACAATATGATCGCCCAGCTGACCGGATATTCCTTCTAATGCGCTGTTCCTGTCGGTCATGGTATTTTCTCCTCCATCAGCAGTAGGGATCGCGCATGCGCCAGGACCATTGTCCTACGGAAATTATAGCGGGTATCGCCGGGGGAAACAACAGAAAATCCTCCCGTGCGGCCTATGGCGGCGATTATCCCGGCTCAACAGGGCGTCTGAGATGTCTTTTGCCCTATGATTCCCATCATATGAATCTTCGCTCCGGCCGGATATACTGAGAACAGGAACAAAACACCGCAAGGAGGAATACTATGAATGCCACGAAAAAACCGGTGACCAAAGACTCCATCATAGGCGACGTGATCAGGGAGAATCCGAAGGCCAGGGATGTGATCCAGAAATACTTCGGGGGCGGCTGCTTCACCTGCCCTGGGATCAATATGGAGTCCATCTCCTTCGGGTCGATGATGCACAACCTCGACCCCGAGGCTATCGTCAAGGAAATCAATGCATCGGAGGAATGAAGAAATGACGGCTAAATGCTTTGTCTGCGGCGCTTCCGAGAAAGAAAGGGTCCTGCTGCCCTGCAGGCACGAAGGGGCCGACAAATATGTCTGCGTGAGGTGTCTGCCGGTCCTTATCCACGGCGGCCATTGACGCGCCGCCCTTGTGCGCATGCGGCGTTTAGGGGTCCACACGTCCATTGCGGGCGGCATACATCTCAGCCTTGAACGGGCCCATGCCCTCGGATGCGCCACCCTTCAGATATTCTCGCATAACCCGAGGGTATGGGCGGTCAGGGAAAGAGCTGAAGAGGAACTCTCCAGGTTCAGGCGGCTGCGTGCGGAATACGGCCTTTCCCCGGTCTTTGTCCACACGTCGTATCTCGTAAATCTTGCCACAGCGAGCCCTGATCTGAAAAGGCGCTCAATCGACATGACCATCCTCGAACTGGACTCCGCTGATGCGATCGGCGCCGACTACGTGATAATCCATACCGGGAGCGCCTCAGGCGAAAGACCGGGCATTGCCCGGGCCAGGGCTGTTGAAAGCCTCGGGGAGATAGCATCCCGGGGGAAGTGGAAGGCAGGGCTCCTGCTTGAAAACACTGCCGGCGAGCGCGGGGACATAACATCCACCATCGAGGACATAGCTGAGATAGCGCGCAATGTCACCGGCGGTCTGATCGCCGGCATTTGTCTGGATACATGCCACGCCTTTGCAGCCGGCTATGATCTCTCCTCTGACGAGGGCATACATCAAATTGCCGCGGAAATAGAAACGCATATCAGCAGGCAACGGCTGAGGCTTATTCATCTGAATGACTCCAAAGGCAGCCTCGGCTCCGGTATTGACCGCCATGAGCACATAGGCCGGGGCAGGATCGGTCCGGACGGCATGCGCAGGGTTATCAGGCACGAGTTTTTCAGCGGAATACCGCTGATCCTCGAAACCCCTAAGAAGACAGACGAGGACGATCCCCGCAATCTGGCCTTAGTGAGAAAATTAGCCGCTATGTGACCCCTCCTGTCCATCGGCTGATAAAACGGTAAATCCCTGCAGCCGGTTTCTGACAGCGCAAACGAAATTATCATTTCAGATCAGGATACATCACTATTGCGGTCCTTTTGTTTCTGCTGCCGACTCGACCATATCAAACTTATCACTATCCGTTTACAGCTTGAAACGGATGTAGCTCTGGCGCGCACGACCAATACCTGATTAGACTTATCTGTTTAAAACTGCGAATAGTCCGTACTAAAGTCTTATAAGGTCTGTTTATGAATCTGCCGTGGTCTGTTGCATATATTAAAAAAACTGTATCCGAATACAATTTTTTTGTTGACAAGGCCCTCAAGTCTGTTGTATAAATATAAACAGCATGAGTAAACAGGCACGAGATACACTCAAAAGTTTGTTCTCCTCGGCGATTCGGGCAGACCTGCTCGCACTACTGCTGAACAATCCTGAAGAAAGATTCTACGTGCGCGAGATCGCCACGCTGTTGAGGAAAAATCCTTCGGGCGTAAAGCGCGAACTGGACAACCTCGAAAAGATGGGGATTGTCACGAGCAAGAAGGTCGCAAACCTCAAGTACTTCCAGGCGGAAAAGAAATCACCCCTCTATTCCGAGTTGAAAAGCCTCATAGCCAAGTCCCTCGGCATACCTGGGGCCTTAAAGGCCCTCCTTAAGACCACGGTGGTGAAAATCGCATTTATTTATGGTCAGTTTGCTGAAAGCGAAGATGCGGAAAAGGTCGATCTTTTCATGGTTGGCCCGGCCTCATTGAACATAGAAGGATTCAAGGACATTGAGGAGAAATTCAGCAAGAAAATTAACGTGACCCTTATGGAGGAAAGCGAGTTTAAGGGTAAGAGGGAGAGCGGCGACGCTGACCTCGAAAAGCTCCTGTCAGGCGACAAGATTCTCCTGATGGGGAAGCTTTAATTTCATCTTCCCCGGCATGCCGGGGATGGAAAGGTGGTGAATACAATGGCAGTGAAGAAAGCAGCAGCAAAGAAGCCGGCAGCGAAGAAGGCAGCCCCGAAGAAGGCAGCAGCGAAGAAGAAGAAATAAGTTACCCGAACAATTTTCTCAGGCTGGGGAACCGTCATTCTCCAGCCTATTTTTTTATGTATAGTATCACAGAATGAGAAGATTTTGGGGAAGATTTTGGGGAAGATTTTAACTGCTTGATTTTTAAGTATTTATTTGCAGAACAGGCCGCAGGAAACTCTTCTCTTCCATGATGATGTCCCAGGAGTCGGGATGCGCAAGAAGTTTCTTCAGAAATTTGATGTTGGACGCATGCCCTGATTTGCTGGCAACCACATGGCCGTAGATCGGAAATCCAAGGATCGCCAAATCACCAATGGAATCAAGGACTTTATGCCGGACAAACTCATCC
>JAKAGF010000115.1 GCA_021825805.1 Nitrospirota bacterium | reverse complement strand
GATGCTGAGCCCAAGACCGGTGCCTTTGCCCAAAGGCTTGGAGGTGAAGAAAGGATCGAATATCCGGTCGAGCATGTATTCCTCGATGCCGACTCCCGTGTCGGTGAAGGTTATCTCCAGGTCCTTGCCGGACTGGCGGGCGCTGATCCTCAACTCGCCGCCCCCCGGCATGGCGTCGAGGGCATTGAGGATTATATTGAGAAAGACCTGCTGGATCTTGTCGGGGTTTATACGGATCGCCGGGACGTCACCCACGTCGGTCTTAAACTCAATATTGTTGAACCGTTTGTCATACCGGACGAGGTTGAGCGTCCGGTCAAGAATCTCCCGGACATCCGAAAGCGGCTTCTCATGGGTGGAGATACGCGCAAAGTCGCCGAGGCTCCGCACGATCCGCGCAATGCGGTCGATGTGCGCATTGATGATGTTCAGGGACTCTCCGGTAAACTGCGCGTCCGCCTCTGTCATGAACTTCAGGGTCCTCAGCTCCTGCACCAGTGATGAGATGGAGGCGAGCGGGTTCCCAATCTCATGGGATATTCCGGCGGTCAGCTTGCCGATGCTCGCCAGCTTCAAGCTCTGCATAAGCTGCTCCTCCATCTTCATCTTCTCGGTGATGTCTTCGATGATGATGACAAAACCTCCGGAGGGGTCGGTCAACGGGCTGATCTTCACCTTGTAGGACTGCTGTTCATCGGTCCGCACCGTATCTTCCCACGGCGACTCGGCTGAGAACATGACGCGCGTGATCCACGGCAACACGTTGACAACCACCTTGCCTGATGCCCCCTTCTTTTTAGCCCCGGTGATCAACTCCATGCCCTTGTTCCAATACGTTATGCGCAGAACGGAATCAACCGTTACAATGCCCACCGGCGCGGACTCGATAATGTTCTCGCTGAATTCCTTCAGGTAGGCGAGGTTCCGGTTAGCCTCCGCCAGCTCCTGCCGCGAGAGCCTCAGGGTGTCGGTCATCTGTTTTATGGAATCTGATATCTCTCCCCGTTCCTGCTCCGTAAGGGTGAGTTTGTCCTCGAAAATGATAGTGGCGATGGCGGAACCGAGGGCGCCGGACAGCACGCGCTCAGCCTCGTTTCTGAGTACGATGAAGTCCTGATGGGAGATGGAGTCACGCTGTATGGCACGGCGGGCGATAAAGTTATCGACGATCTCCCTCGCCTCCCTCCTCCCGATGTACTGGCCGAGTATTTCCTCTACCTGCTGGACACTGTAGGTGCTCTTGCCTGTTGCCACCCTCGGGGAATAGGACTCAACGAAGATGAGGGCCTGCTTCTCCTCCTCGCCCCCCTGACGGGCGAATATCGAAAAACCCACGTACAACACTATATTGAGGAAGAGCCCCCAAAAAAGGGAATGGGTCCACTTGTCAAGGCCCTCCAGTCCGAAGAGGGCGTGGGGGTTCATGATCTTCGACGCAGCGAGCGTGCCCCAGAAACCGGTCCGGCCGAGGACGCCGGCCTTGAGCATCGCTGGCACCAGAAGGGTGTAAAACCATATCGCGAAACCCGCGATGACGCCGGCGGCGGCGCCCGCCTTGTTGCCCCGCTTCCAGTAGAGGCCTATGATGATGGAGGGCGCGAAGATCGTTACCGCCTCAAAGGACTTCAGCCCCATGTCCACCAGGGTATAGAACTCGCCGATCGAGACCGCGAAGAAGTAGCCGAGGGATACGATGACAAGGATGATGATCCGCTTCAGGTTAAGGATAATGGTGGGGAACCCCTTCATCTCATTGAACCGGTAGATGCCCGGCATCACCAAATTGTTCATGACCATGGTGCTCAGGGCCAAAGACTCCACGATGATCATCCCGGTTGCCGCTGAAAAACCGCCGATAAATACAAAGAGGGCGAGCATGGACTTCCCCTGCCCCAGCGGTATGGAAAGGACGAAACTGTCCGCTGTGGCCTGGCTGCCGCCGAGAAGAAGCCCTCCAAAGGCGACCGGCATGACGAATATATTTATCAGAAAAAGATAGAGGGGGAAGAGCCACATCGCCTTGGAGACATGGGAGATATCCGAGTTTTCGACAACGCCCACCTGGAACTGCCGGGGCAGAAACATGATCGCCATCATCGAGAGGAAGAGCAGGGAGCCCCACTCATGGTAGCTGACCGAGGTGCCGCCGCCAAGAAAGAGGAGTTCGCCGTAATCAGAGGCCATGATCCTGTCGAAGATATCCACAAACCCGTTAAAGAGGCCGTAGGTGACGAAGACGCCCACCATCAGGAAGGCTACAAGCTTGACGAGGGATTCGAAGGCGATGGCGAAGATAAGCCCCTCGTGCCGTTCCGACGAATCGAGCCTGCGGGCGCCGAAGATCACCGAGAATATGCCGAGCATGAGAGTGATGAACCATCCGGCTGCGGCGCTCCCCTCCTTTTCGCCCGACAGGATGGTGAAGGTGGACATGATCGCCTTTATCTGGAGGCCGAGATACGGGGTGATCCCCACCACCGCTACAATCGCCACAAGCGCTGAAAGGAAGATCGAATTGCCGTACCGGGCCCCTATGAAATCGGAGATGCTTGTCAGGCGATTCTCCTTGGAGACGCTGATGATCTTGCGCAGGAGAACAAGCCAGAGCGCGGCCATAAGCGTGGGGCCCAGATAGATGGGCAGAAACGAGAGCCCCGAGGTTGCCGCCTTGCCCACGCTGCCGTAGAAGGTCCATGAGGTGCAGTAGACAGCCAGTGAAAGGGAATAGACATAGGGATTGGAAACAAGACTTTTTCCCAGCTTTTCGCGGCGCTCCGCAAAGTAGGCGACGAGGAAGAGCAGGCTCAGGTAGCCGAGGATGAGTATGAAGAGCAGCCAGCCCTTAAACACGACTCTGGCTCTTCCTGCCTTCCTTGCGCACGAAATAACCGACAGCGATGATGAGCAGGCCCCAGATCCCGAAGAGATAGTAGGGGAGCGAAAGGCTGAAGATGTCGAGGAACGGCCAGTTAAGCAGCAGGGTGAAAAGGCAGAAAAGAAATGGCCAGAGTTCCTTATTCTTCATCTGAATTAATGTATCACGCTGCGCCGGGGAATGGCAATAGCGGCAGATGTTATGTATCGCCCTTGTCAGGCACGGCGGAGAGCGCCTTTTTTATCGCAATGCCGATATTCTGACGCGAAAACGGCTTCTGGATAAACCCCGCCGCCCCGCGCCGCAGCAGTTCATCGATCCCCGCAAAACCGTTCTGGCTGTAACCGGAGCAAAGAAGTATCTTCACCGCCGGATTGATCGTCCTGAGGGCCTGAAAGACCTCTGTCCCTGACATCTTCGGCATGACCATATCCAGGATCACCAGTCGTACCGCATCCTTCATTTCCCGGAAGATATTCACCCCAGCCATTCCGCTGCTCGCCACCATGACCGTATAGCCGAGGGGCTCGAGCATGTCCCTGCAGAGCTCCCGGACATCAGACTCGTCGTCGATCACCAAGAGCGTGCCGGAGCCCGTGATATTGACGATCTCCGCCGCCTCATCCGGCTCGGCGGCTGACGACACAGGCAGATAGATATTGAACTGCGTGCCCTTGAAGGGCTCGCTGTACAGGTTGATGTAACCGCCGTGGTTGCTGATAATGGAGTGGACAATATAGAGCCCCAGGCCGGTGCCCTTTCCCATCTCCTTGGTGGTGAAGAAGGGATCGAATATCTTGCGCTGGGTGACCGTATCGATGCCGACCCCGGTGTCGGCTACCGAGAGTTTGATGAAGCCGCCCGTGCCCGTCCGGAAGTGAAGGTCATTCGAACCCCCTGTTTCAGCCCCCACCACCGACGTCTCGATAGCCAGACGGCCCCCACCCGGCATGGCGTCGCGCGCGTTGACGGCGAGGTTGATGATCACCTGCTGCAGTTGCGAGGCATCCGCCTTGATGATCGGAATTCCCTCATTCAATTCGGTCACGATCTCGATATTCTTGGGGATGCTCCTCTGTAAAAGTTCGATGGCGCTCCGGACCACCTGGTTTATGTCCATGGGTTTTGTCTCGAGCTTTTCCTTGCGCGTGATCGCCAGTATCTTTCTCCCGAAGTCAGCGCCCCGTTTTGCCGCATCGTAGATGATGGTCGCCGGCTTGTTGAACGGGTCTCCCTCCTTCGTCATCGAGAGGATGATCTCGGAGTACCCAAGGATGGCGGTAAGAAGGTTGTTGAAGTCATGGGCCATGCCGCCGGCAAGGGTCCCCACAGCCTCCATCTTCTGAGAGCGTATGAGCCTTTCCTCCAACCGCTTCTTTTCCGTCACATCGATGATGTACCCGTCAAAGCCTTTTACAGCGCCGTCCGGTCCGGTCTCCGGATACAGAGAAAGGGCGATGACCAGCCCCCGTCCCTTATTTCCAGCGGCCGCGTCCTCCAGATGAAGCTCCTTGTCCATCACCGTCTTTTTCAGGCAGTCGGTTACGGATCCGTATCCTGCGAGTATGTCGCAGAGTCCCTGCGCGTCGCCGAACATATCACGGAAGCGCCTATTCGCCTCTATGATCAAGCCGTCGCCGTCCAGCCTGAAGATGGCGTGGTCAACTCGCTCGAACAGCGACCGGATCCTCCGGTCTGATTCGACAAGCCTGTCCTCCTTTTCCCTGAAAGACCTGCAGACACGCGTGAACTCGCGGGCAAGTTCGCGGAGTTCATCGGCGGACCGTTCCAGAACAGGATTCATCTCAGGCAGTCTGCCCTCCTTGAAAAGGGAAACGGAACCGTACAGGGACATTACGGGATTTATCACCAGCCTGCCGATGAGCACGTTGATCGATATGATGGCAAAGAGCGTGATGCCGGCGGAAACCGCGAGGTTCGTCAATATGATCCGCCCTATCTCTTTCTGAACCGCAGCGGTCGAAAGGACGATGCGGGCATACCCGACCGTACTGTCAGGGGAATCTTCGGACGGCCTGAACAGGATGGGCGCGTAGAAGTCCCGGCCCGAACTCACCGGTACGGAGAACTGCGACGTATTCGTTGCGAAATGGGCGACTGCCTCCTGATGGGCCGGGTCCTTCATTTTTCCGATGGGATAGGCGTCGAGAGGCTCCCATATATTGGAGTAGACCTCGGCCATAACAACGTCAGGCGCCATGATAATGGCGGAGGCTTTTTTCAGGAGATCAAGGTCTTCGTTGATGATCCCGTCCTCAGCCGCCTTTGACAGGGCAAAGCTGAGCGCTGTGCCGCGGGCTATCATGCCGCGTTCCTTGCTCTGTTTGTGCGTTGTGATAAAGAGGTACGTGCTGATGCTGCTGATGAGGATTATGATAAGTGTTATGAATGCCGATACCCGTGTCTGCAGGGGCATCTTCATGGAATGTCCGTCAGTGATACAACGCCGAGAGATTTAATATATTTCTGCCCCTCCCTGCTCAGGACAAAGTCCATGAAACGCTGCACCTCAGGCTTAGGCTGCCTGGGGACAAGGAGGAACAGCGGCCGCTTGAGAGGATATTTCCCGCTGACAATGGTCCGCGCGCCCGGGGAGACTCCGCCCACTTTCAGCATCTTTACGTTTCTCTTGCGGCCGCTGCTGAAGCCGGTAGTGGCAAAGCCCTCATGCGTATCTTCCACCATCTGTTCCACTATCCCCGTCGAGGCGAGCGGGGTGATAGTAGGGATGACAGCCGGCTCGCGACCCTTCAGCACCATCGCCCGCGTGGAGGACTCGACGCCTGAAAGACCGCGCCTCGGCCTGGACACAAAGACCTTTATGGAAGCGTTCGGGCCCCCGAGCTCCGCCCAGTTTTTCAGTTGACCTGCATATATGGCCCTCGCCTGATCGAGGGTGATACTGTCCACCGGGTTCGATTTGTGGACTATGAACGCCAGGGCGTCCCAGGCAACCTGCACGAACCGGACGTCATCCGGGTCCTCCGACTCTCTGTTTCTGCAGGCAGCCGCAAAATCGACCTTGCCGCTCCGGAGGTCTTCTATGCCGACGATGCTCCCGCCCCCCCTGACATAGATTTTGATGCCCTTCCGGCGTTCGTACTCTCTGGCGAGGTCGCTCAGATAACCGACGTTGCTCACGGAGCAGCCGCTGGCTGTCAGGAAGTCCGCGGCATGCGCTCCGGAAAAGAGGGGCAGCAGCATGACGACAAGGCCGACCCCGGTCTGCGCGAGAGTCATCGAAACACGCCTCTTTCCGAAAACCAGGATCATGTGCCCGGAAGCTCCGCATTGCCGACAGCTGCATCAACCTCTCCCCTGCGGGGGTTGATAATCCATATATTGCCGAACTCCCGCTCCTGGTAGACCCGCGCCAGTCCGAGCCTGAGAAGTTCGAGCATCGCCAGAAAAGTGACAATCAGGTCGGTCCTGTTTATGTTGCCTGTAAAGAGTTCTTCAAACCTGACGCTTTCGGTATGTTCGAGGAGATCGGCAATGTGAAGCATCCTGTCCTTCACGGTCAGGGTCTCGCGCGTAATCCTGACAACCTCCGGAGGCGCCGAATCAAGGATCTTCTTGAAGGCTGAGAGTAGATCGAAAATATTCACGTCAAAGAGAAACAGTTCGTTGGCGTCCTCTCCCTCTTCTCCTTCCGCCGCCTCTTCCACGGGCTCCCTCCAGAAGACCTGGTGGGCCTCTTCCTCCTTCTCGCGCAGAATGACGGATGCGTCCTTATATGCCTGATATTCGAGAAGTCTCTGGACAAGTTCGAGCCGCGGGTCCTCCATCTCCTCTGCCTCGGCCTCTTCATCAGGCGGAAGGAGCATCCGGGACTTGATATGGATGAGCGTGGCCGCCACCACCAGAAACTCGCCGGCGATCTCGAGGTTCAATTCCTTCATCAACCCGATGTATTCAAGGTACTGTCGTGTGATGAGAGATATGGGGATATCGTATATGTCAACCTTGTTCTCTCTGATGAGATGGAGCAGAAGGTCGAGCGGGCCTTCGAAGACCGGCAGTCTGATATTATAGATGTCGTCCATAATCCCCTTTCAAGAACCGCGGAAACCACGGCCGATAGTTGAAATATTGTAACCCAAACGTAAAAAAAAACATATATGCATGATGGAGATAAGGCCGGTTGGGCTGCCTTGTCATGCGCTGACCGCTCTGATCATCGTTGATTTAGCGGCAGCGGCATTGTATCCTAATGAATGCGGCCTACAGCTGTTGTCATCCTGACCGTTGTCTTTCTCCTTCTGGCGGCGCAGGCAGATGCCCTCGTAAGCCTCTATTTCGACAGCCAGGGGAATCTCCGTTCTTCGCCTCCGGCAAAGACCATGGGTCCGCTGACCGCACGGGCTGCCGGGTCCTCCGTGCCCTCGGGGATAGACCTGCGCCGGAACATCTCCTATGAATTCTTCCCCGTATCCGGCAAGACCTTCTCCGAGGTCGTTGAGTCAGCCGAGGGAAACGGGCCGGCGCGCAAAGGCTCAAACAAGCGTTATCCGTCAAGGCTCGATTGGTCTTTCAGCCTCTCTTTTGACTTTGATTACACCTACGACCTCAATGAAGAAGATGGGACGGTCCATGTTGCCCTGGACGTCCATGACGTGAAGGTCGCCTATGATCTTGCGATAACCCTGCCTACACTCATCGACAGCACCCCCCTGAACCCTGTTGAACAGGACCTCTGGAAGGCCTACCTTCGCAGCCTCCTGGATTCTGAATACGGAAAGGTGGACGTCATCACCGACCCGGAGGTCTCGGACCGGGCCGAGGAGAGCCTCAGGGAGATCACCTATATCATCTTCGATTATACGGACGACACGGCGATCCAGCGCACAGTCACCGGCTTCCTGCGGGAAGAGGCTGCCCGTGCCGGGAAAGAGACAGCGCAGACGATCAGGGAAAAACTGGCCGGCAACAGAAATACGAAGGACTGACCGGCGCCGCAGCCCTTAGTACCTCATCAGCAAAAAATATGATATATCTTTCGTCGGTTCATAGACCCAACTATCTGCTAAAATGCCCTTATCTACGGATTTGGGAAATAATGATAAAATAATATATGGAATTTGAATGGGATCCAAATAAATCGGACGCTAACCTCAAAAAACATGGTATATCTTTCCATGAGGCATCAACAGTTTTTGGCGATCCTCTTTCCATAACCTTCAACGATCCAGACCATTCTACGGGAGAGTACAGATTACTGACTTTTGGCTATTCCAGAACAGGTCAGTTATTGGCTGTTGTTCATACAGAACGACATAGGAAAACAAGAATAATAAACGCAAGACGCGTAACAAGGCAGGAAAGGAAAATATATGAAGACGGCTAAAAAAGAAGAAATGCGTAAAGAGTACAGGCGGGAAGATCTGGGCAAAGGCATAAGAGGCAGATATTTTGAGGAATACCAAAAAGGAACCAATCTTGTTCTTCTCAGTCCTGATGTGGCAGCGGCGTTTCCGGATGACGCCTCGGTCAATGAAGCCCTGCGCAGTTTGCTGAAAATAGCACGGCAATCAACAGGCCTAACGAAACGCTCCGCCGGATCGCGGCTTGCCAGCCGCTCCAGGTGAACTTTTGCGGTAGCCTGAGAAATGAAAAATATGGAAATAACTAAACACCAGGTATCTGTGGTCGCCGTAGAATAATTTCAGGGACGTTGAGAATAATTTCAGGGACGTTGATACTTGACGAGCATTTGTTATTGTTATCATTGGACCAGGAACGCGTAAGCTTTCCATGCACAAACGCCGCATTTACCCTGCCCCATGAACCTGCGGGCTTCGTCGTGATTGGCCGACTCGCCCAAGGGCTAAGCCTTCTATACGGTTTCTGTTCGTCGTCTCGCACGTTTGCGCTCCGGCTTCCTTCAGACCCCTCCTCGCGGAGACGCCCTTGCCTTCGGCTCGTACTTTTGTTAGTATCCATTACTATGAACACCATAGGTTCTCGTACAGGGGACTTTCACCCC
>JAKAGF010000114.1 GCA_021825805.1 Nitrospirota bacterium | reverse complement strand
TAAGTCATCCCTGTATTGCTACAAACATGACCCCGTTCGACTTGCATGTGTTAGGCACGCCGCCAGCGTTCGTTCTGAGCCAGGATCAAACTCTCATTTGATTCCCTGTTTACTCAAATTTTCAAAATTAACGTGGCCTGCTCTTTAGTTTTCAAAGAACGCTCTCGATATACCTGCGAAAGATTTAAAAGGTATTCAGAGAATAACAGAGGCTATAGGAACAAGCATAGCCTATCTTCAGTCAACCGGACAATTATAAAAAGATTCAGAAAAAAAATCAACTACTTCTTATTTCATAAGCATACCACATCCGTGAGGATAGTCAAGACCTAAAATATATTTGAGAAAAAAGAGCGGATAATCCAAGCATAAAAGAACATCACTCAAACCCCTGTGAAATCTCTAACATCTTGATTATAATCATAATTCATATACGAAGAAATTTTCCTTCCGCTCAATACCGACTGAACTGGCCTCGCCATGCCCTGGAAAGATCCGGGTAGGCTCAGGCAGACCCATGATAGTCCTGAACGACTGTTTTAATGCCTCGACATTGCCGCCAAAAAAATCAGTCCGCCCCACTGAACCGGCAAAGACGGTATCCCCGCTCAGAATTATCCCCCCGCCGTAGAGACAGATGCCCCCAGGGCTGTGGCCCGGTGTATGCAGGACCCTGAAAAAATTCCCGCCAACCTGGATCTCATTTCCCTCCACCACGAACATGTCCGGCTCAGGGGGCTGCTCGATCTCATATTCCCAGAAGGCTGCCTGATCCACCGCGGCGTTGTAAATTTCCAAATCCGCCCGGTTAAGAACCACTTTGGCGCCTGTTTTGGTCTTAACTCTGGAGACCGCGCCCACATGATCGAAGTGTCCATGCGTACAGATGATGTAGTTGACTGTTAATCTCCGCCCCTCTATAAACCTGATGATCTTCTCCGGCTCGTCACCAGGGTCGATGACAACCGCATTAAGAGTTTCCCCGTCATAGATCACATAGCAGTTGGTCTGAAGCGGCCCTACCACGATCCTTTCAATAACCATATGTCATCACTCCTTTTTCCTGAAGCGACCTCTTATCATACTGTAAAGATAATACAGTTCCTCGCTCTTGAGCAAATGACTGGCGCTGCTGTATAAGAGAATGCAAAAAAAGGCCGTGCCGCCGAAATACGCCGCCTTGATAAGGATATTACCGCTCCGCTCCCACAGATCGCCATGGAGCAACGCCCAGCCGGCCAGCCCCATGACCAGAGAGGCTATCCCGATCTTTCCAAAGGACACCATGATCCTTCGGGCGTCGATGCGGCCCAATTTTTTCCGCAGAAAATACATGAGAAGAAAAAAAGTCGCCCATGACGCAAGGGCATTGGCAAGGGCAAGCCCCGCATGTCTCAGGGGCCCCATGAGATAAAGACTCAGGGCGATATTGAGCAGCATGGCGCCGGATGCGATCTTGACCGGGGTCTTCGTATCCTGCATCGCGTAAAATGTTGCCGTAATTACCCTTACGCCGACAATGGACCATATGCCCAGGGAATAGAAGAAAAGGGCCTGTACAGTCCCCTTCGTAGCCGCATAGTCGAACTTGCCGTGCTGAAAAAGGAGGTTTACGATGGGTTTGCCCAGAGCGATAAGTCCCGCCATGGCGGGTACGGTGATGAAAAATAAAAGCCTCAGGGCAAATGAAAAGTCTTCCCGCAGCCGCCCAAAATCTCCTCTGGCGGCATGTTCAGAGAGGCTCGGGAGCACCGCCATGCCCATGGCGACGCCGAAGATCCCTATAGGAAACTGGATGAGTCTCATGGAATAAAAAAGGTATGTTATGCTGCCGGAAGGAAGATAGGAAGCCAATATATTACTGACTACGATATTGATCTGATTGACAGCAAGGGCCATGGT
Source organism: Nitrospirota bacterium (assembly GCA_021825805.1). Lineage (GTDB taxonomy): Bacteria > Nitrospirota > Thermodesulfovibrionia > Thermodesulfovibrionales > UBA6898 > JAKAGF01. The sequence goes on along the minus strand of JAKAGF010000114.1, from coordinate 7,081 downwards.
TGCCGGGATAAGGAGAAGCGACATTTTCCTCAGCCCGGGATGACTGAACCGGGTGTCCAGACCAAGACCATAGCCGTTCCTGAAGAAAGTCGGAAGCTGAAAGACAAACTGGACAAAGCCTCCGACCACGACCCCTACGGCAGCTGTAAGTATCGGTTGCTCGGCAACCGCTTCAAAAAAGACGATACTCAGAATCAAGGTTATGTTAAGCATGGCCGGCGCCAGGGCCGGGACAAAGAATACCTTCTTAGTATTGAGCGCGCCCATGACAAGGGCGGCAAGGCTGATGAAGAGGAGGAAGGGGAACATGATCCTGGTCAATACAACAGTCATGGAGAATTTTTCGGGAAACTTCAGAAAGCCCGGCGCGATGACCGTGACGATCGCAGGAGAAAAAATGATTCCCAAAACACAAATGAGACCGACAGTGATGACAATAAAGGAAAAAGTGATGCGGACCAGCCGCTTTGCAGCCTCCTCTCCCTCTTTCTGACGGTATTCGGTAAGCACCGGGATAAAGGCTGCCGACATGGAGCCCTCGGCAAAGAGTTCTCTGAGGAGGTTGGGGATTTTGAAGGCTGCAAAAAAGGTATCAGAAAGGCCGCCGGCCCCAAAATAAAGGGCGAAGATCATGTCTCTCACAAAGCCCAGGATGCGGCTGATGAATGTGGCCGCGGACATCACTCCGGCAGCTTTGGCGATCTTTACCTTTTCGTCCATTTCAGCGCTAATTATATCAGATGGCCGGCTGTTTGCACCGCGGTAGTATTGAAAAAGTCCTTCGTTTATCTGTAATATTCCGTATGTCCATCCTGATGCAAATCGTGCAAAAAAAGAAGGATCGGCTGTCTTCTGCCAAAGCAGCTTATCCCCTTGCAGCGCTCAAATCGCTCATTGCGGATAGCGAGTCTCCCCGGGATTTTCTCAGCGCCGTAACCAGGGGCGCCGGGGGCATCCGGATCATCGCGGAGATCAAAAAGGCATCACCCTCAAAGGGCCTTCTGAGAAGAGAATTCGACCACGTCGGGATCGCCTGCATCTATGAGGCAAAAGGGGTGGACGCCATATCGGTGATAACTGAGGAGGATTTCTTTCAGGGTAAGTTGGTTTATCTCTCCGAGGCGAGGAATGCCGTCTCACTCCCTGTTCTCAGGAAAGATTTCATCTTCGACGAGTATCAGATTTATGAGGCCAGGGCCAACGGAGCCGATGCGCTGCTCCTTATAGGAGGAATCCTCAGCAGGAATCAGGCGTCTGATTACCTGCTGCTCGCCCGGGAGCTGGGCATGGCAGCGCTCTTCGAGGTGCATGATTACGCTGAACTCGAGATGGCGCTCTCAACAGAAGCTCCCCTTATCGGCATCAACAACAGGAATTTAAAGACACTCTCTATTGACATCAAAACAACCCTCGAACTGAAGCGGCATATCCCCCCGGAAAAGATCGTTGTGAGCGAAAGCGGCATCAGGACCCGGGAGGATGTGCTGTTCATGGAAGCTGCCGGGATTGACACTCTTCTCATCGGCAGCTGCCTGATGGAAGCGGCTGATATCGGCGGGAAGCTCGACGAGCTGCGGGGCATCTGAGCCGCAGCGCATGACCCGCGGGCGTTCCTTCCCCTTTGAAATTATCTCAGATAGTATCCTTGCAGACTATACACAAAACGGCCGAGAATGGTGTACGAATCCATGCCCCAGTCATCCGGCAAGGGCCAGTAAGGCTCCCCGTCCCTAAGCGCCTTGACCGCGGCCCTGTCAAGCGAGGAATGACCCGAGGTCCTTACCAGTTCCACAGCCCCCAGTCTGCCATCCTTTTTTATGGTAAAGCGTATCTTCAGATCGCCATAGTGGCCTGCCGCGATTTCCTCCGGCGGGTAGACCCATATGCTCTCGATCTTGTTCCTGAGAAGGCTCATATAGCCCTTAAACCTGTACTCATTGGTATCGAAGGTGATGGCATCTTCTTTTTTCGCCCTGCTGCCGGGCCTTCCGGAATCCTTCCGGGCGATCTCTTCAGTCACGCCCCTGTCAAAGAGCTTTTCTCTGCCCAACAGACCGGGGACCTCGGGAACTTTCTTCAGTCGTGATACGTCTTTTGTGTTTTCTGAGGGTTTGCCCCCTGTGGCCGGGCCTGACTTTGCCCCCTCCTGGGATGACCCTCCGCTCACCCCTCCTTCGCCGGGCACAACGGGTCTTTCATTCGTCCGGGGGAAGCGATGATAGGGCGTTCCCATGTCCGGTGCAACGCGCTTCGGCACAACCCGCGGGGCAGGCGCCGGACGCGCCGGGGGTAACGGACGGAGAGGCGGCTGCCTCTTCTCCGGCGGCGGAAGGACAACGTCAGGGGAAACGAGGGTGGTAATAAATTTTTCTTCCGCTTTTTTCCTCGCCTGCTGAGGCATCCGATAAACGATAAAAAGAATGATGCAGTGCAGCGCTATGGAAAACGCGACAAACCTCTTCAGTGTCAACGTATGGACTTCCTATGGTCCCGTCTCAGGCGTCTCGCAGAACATCAGGAATCAAAAGCCAGGTGGAAACGGGCAGTGTATCTTCGCCTTTCTGACAAAGGAATGCTTGTTGAGAAAGTAGGCGGATATTTTAAAAAAAAAATCGCCGACCGACCCTGATATGGTACTGTCCCTGTTTTCATCCCAGGGCATCGTTTTTTTGTTGTTGTTGATGGCGACGATCAGATATATGTGATCTCGTTTCATCCCGGAGATGTCTTCCGGACTGGGAACCGGCAGGCCCTTGGACATGCCGAACTGCGTATGAGAATGAAAATCGCCGATAATCTGGAGGCGGTCGAACCGGGCGAGGATCTGGTCGATTTTCTTATGACTCGTGTCGTAGGAGCGCACTCCCCGGGGCCGCCTGCATGCGGTTTGAAAACTGAAGGCATGCTCCACGATGAAGCGGTCTTCAAGCCTGTAGCCGAGGAGAAATCCCAGACACTCCTGTTTGTACACCTCCGCTGAACCAAGCAGGAGATCGATAAAGGCGTTTTCAGAAAGATATACTCTCATTTATTTTTATTATGCTGCGGCAGCCTGACCGACAGGACCGGACACGGCGACGTGCGGACCACCTGCTCCGCCGTGCTGCCAAACAGCATCCTGTCGATTCCTTTCCGGCCATGGGTGCCGAGAATGATGAGATCCACTTGCTGCTCAGCGGCAAACCTGGTTATCTCTTCGTAGGGAATACCCTTCAGGACCACATGTTCTATATCCTTGAACCCCCTCATCTCATCAATATAGATCTTCTCGAGCTCAGCCCGCGCGCTTCTCTCCATGTCCCGGTATATCTCATCTATGGAAACATGAGGGACATACCAGCCGGCGGTCTTGGCTACATCATAAATCACATGCACGAGATAGAGCTTTGAGTTGTATTGTCTGGCCATATCGACAGCGTAGGGCAGGGCATGGTCCGACCCCTCGGAAAAATCAGTGGCAAAAAGAATTCGTTCGATCTTCATTTTACCTCCCTCAGATACTGTGCGGCATATTCAGGGGATGTTGGAAGTATGTAAAACCCTGAGCCCCATTCAAAGCCGGTCGTTCGTAACAGCCTCGGCATGATCTCCAGATGCCAGTGAAAATCCTCCCCAAGGGTATGCCAGTGGTCCTTTCGCGGAATTCTGTTGGGCGCGGAATGAATGAAATAATTGAATGAAATTCCGTCAAAGCATTTTCGCAGCTTCTGCAGCATGGTCGAGAGGATGAAAGACATATCCTCGAGCTCTTCAGCCGTTATATCCTGGAAGGCACAGTTATGGCGTTTGGGGACGATCCAGGACTCAAAGGGAAATTTTGATGCGTACGGGCAGAAGGCCAGGAAGTGCCTCGTCTCCATGACGATGCGGCTTTCTGCCCTCATCTCTTCCCTGATCATATCACAGAAGATGCAGCGCTCCTTATAGGCAAAATACTGCTTTGCGCCGTCCAGCTCCTCTTTCACCCTTTTGGGGATAACAGGTGTTGACGCAAGATAAGAGACAGGATGGGAATAAACAGCCCCTGCCTCTGTGCCGGAATTCTTGTAGATGAAGGTATATCTGAGACGGGCATCCCTTTCGAGATCAGCCATTCTGTTTCTGTATGTCTTTATGACGCGCATCATCTGGTCGAGTCCCATGTCTTCGGGTCTGACAGCGTGGTCAGGGGATTCGATGATAATCTCGTTGGCGCCGACACTGTTCATCTTGTCGTACATGCCGTCGCCCCTTCTGCCCAGGTCGCCTTCAACCCTGAATACCGGAGTGAAATGGGGAATCACCCTGGTCCACCAGCTCCTCGCAGAGTCGCCGGCTCGGGGAATTGACAGTATCTCACCCAGGGTTTCCTTTTCCCGGCCGGCGCAGAGCGCGCAGTTTTCTTCATGATCCGTATCAGCGGGAAAAGAATAGTCCCCCGGCGCCTTCGGCCGGTCAAGGACTGCCACCCATCTTCCCAGCAGCGGGTCTTTTCTGAGTTCATGAATGTTTGTTGTATTCATAGAGGACCTTCAGCCCTTCGAGCACAACGTGAGGACGCTTGATTATAGACCTCCTCATAAACGGCTCCATTTCGTCAGCGCCACCGCCCGTAATCACTGTGGTGAAATCGCACCCGGTCTCCTGCTCTATCTCCGACAGTATCCTCTCAACAGCGCCGGCTGTTCCAAAATACAGGCCTGAACGGATATTGTTCACCGTATCATCACCCAACGCTGTTGCAGCAGGCTTCAGGTCCACTGCCTTTAGTCTCGATGTCCCTGCCTCAAGGGAACGGTTCATCAGACCAAGTCCCGGCAGAATCGCACCGCCACGACAATTTCCATCATGAGCAACGACCGTGACAGTCGTCGCTGTGCCGAAGTCCACGACAGCCACAGGAGATTTATACAGAGCAAACGCTCCCGCAGCGCCGGCTATCCTGTCCGTACCCATTTCTTCAGGCGCCCTTACCTTCAGAGTTATCCCCAGCCGCATCAGATGGCTTGCCTGCAATATTTCACCGCGCCCAGCCAGCATCCGGACGGCACTGACCAGAACCGGGGTATGGGTCAAAACTACAGATGATATTATACAGCTTATGTCCTCTTTTTCTATACGCTTCTCCCTCAGCAACGAGCTCATTTTGGACGCGTATTCCTTGTCCGTGCCTAAGGGATGGGTAGGAATTTTTTCCCAAATCGACCTGCCGCCATCAAACAAACCAATATTTATCGAGGAGTTACCGATATCAAGGGCAATGAGCACGCGTTGATCTCACAGGGACAGGCTTTTTATAGTGACTTGCATATTTATTGTGCACCCTTTCTCATTGTACATTTTTTTCAGAACTTTTTTGACCAGCCGGCGAGACTCTGATCGCCCGGTGAGAAAAAGTCGCGAGAAGCTCCGGGGCAACAATTCGGAGCGTCCTATACGGATTGTCACCTCGTCATATGCAGATCGCCGGCGCTTACCCGCCGACGCTCTCCTGAGGCAAGACGCAAAATAAGGACCCCGTCATCGTCAATTTCCTCGGCATGCCCGGCCAGGCGTTCATTTCCTGCAGTCACCACAACATCCCTCCCGATGGTTGATGAGAGCGCCCTTAAATCAGCGAGGAGCGACTCCTTTCCTTCTCCTAACAGAATTTTGTACTGCCGCTCAAATTCCGACAGCATCCCGACGATAAGCGCGGTGCGCTGAAAATAGCGCCCGGTTTCGAGTACGAGGGATGTGGCTGTTTCTCTGAGATCGTCGGGGATGTCATCCATAGACATGTTCACATTGACGCCTACGCCGATGACCGCCTGCTGTATATGGTCTGGATCAGACCGCGTCTCTGTCAGTATCCCGCCGATCTTTTTCCCCTGTGCCGTCAGATCGTTGGGCCACTTGATTGACAGGGGAAGTCCGCTCAGGCAGCGAAGAGCATGTGCGCACGAGACGGCGGTCAGAACCGTCAAGAGGGGCGCATCCCGGGGCAAAAGCTCAGGCCGTATTATCATGCTCAGGTAGATGTTCCTGCCTGGAGGCGAGATCCAGCTTCTGCCGAGCCTCCCTCTTCCGCGAGTCTGGCTGTCAGCTATAATCACTGTCCCTGGCAGGATATCCCTCATCGAGGCCGCCAGGTCATTGGTCGAATCAACAGAGGGATAGTATAGGACCGTCTTCCAGAGATTCCCCTGTATCTGTGTGATGATCTGCTCAACTGCAAGGTCAGGGGATGCGACCAGAAGATACCCGCGCGATGGAACAGCCTGAATCACGTACCCTTTTTTCCTGAGGAGGGTGATTTTTTTCCAGACCGCTGCGCGGGATATGCCAAGGCCGGCGCTGATTTCCTCCCCGGAAACAGTCGCGCCCTCTTTCAGGAATTTCAATATCCGCCAGGACATACCATATCCGAAAAGGGCTGCCTGCTGAGCGCGCTATCAGCGCCTGGCCTTTTCGAAGACATCTATTCTTCCGGAAGTATGACGACCTCGATCTTGCCCTTGAGGGCCTCCGCAAAGCGCCGGGCGTCTGCGGCAGTGCCGACGATCGAACCGTAATGCATTGGCACTGCAACCCTGGGCTTTATATCAAGGGCGGCCTTGACAGCTTCGTCCGCTGTCATCACATAGGTGCCTGAGACCGGCAGCAGGGCGATATCAGCCTTGAATTCCTTCATCTCCGGAATATAGTCAGTGTCCCCTGCCATGTATATCCTCTGACCATTCACCGTGAAGATGTAGCCAACCCAGCCGCGGTCCTTAGTATGAAATTTCTTGTTTGTATTATACGCTGGAACAACCTCGATGGGGATGCCGAGGATTTCTATCCTGTCCCCAGGCTTCACCACCTTAACCGAACCGCCTATCTTTGCAGCGCAGTCACCTGGAGCTACCACAACGGTGCGCGGTCCCATTATCTTCCCGACGTCTTCAGGAGAGCAGTGGTCATAGTGCTCGTGGGTTATGAGGATAATGTCCGTAGCGCCTTTGCCTTTCAGCCTGAAGGGATCGGTATATATCGTCTTTTCGCCTGAGATTCTGAAGGTATCATGTCCCAGCCAGTGGATATTGTTGATCATGGGTCCTCCCATTGTTGCAGATGCACT
>JAKAGF010000001.1 GCA_021825805.1 Nitrospirota bacterium | reverse complement strand
TATTCCACTGCTTCGGGTGCAGCGCGGGCGGTGATGTCATCGCCTTCGCATCAAAGTACGAAAATATCACCTTCAACGAGGCCCTGACGCTTCTTGCGAAAAGGGCCGGGATCCCCCTTGACCGGGGAAAGCCCGCTTCCCGGGCATATGAGAAGCAGGAGCGGATACGGGATGCCCTTCGCAATGCCGCGGAATTCTACGCCGGGAAACTCCGGGAGTCCGACACGGCCCTGGAGTATGTGAGACGGCGCGGCGTCAGCGACGCATCCCTCGAACAGTTCAGGATCGGCTATGCCCCGCAGGGATGGGACAATCTCCTGCGCCATCTGCGCAAGGCCGGATTCGGCGACGACATCATACGGGAGGCAGGGCTTGCGGTCACCGGCGCAAAGGGACTTTATGACATGTTCAGAAACAGGATCATGTTCCCCATCGCGGGGACCGGCGGCGCTGTGCTGGCATTCGGCGGACGCGCGATGGATGACGCGACGCCGAAATATATCAATTCGCCCGAGACAGCGGTCTTCAAGAAATCGGACACCCTCTTCGGACTCCACACCGCCAAGGAAGCGATCCGCCGCGAAGACCGCGTTGTCATCGTGGAAGGATACATGGATGTCATCATCTGTCATCAGTATGGCTTCCCTAACGCCGTCGCCCCTCTGGGCACTGCGCTTACAGCGGGACAAATCCAAAAGCTGAGAACCATGACCGGCAACGCGCTCCTCGTATTTGACGGCGACGACGCTGGGAAGGCCGCGGCCCGGCGGGTGCTTCCCATAGTCAGCGGGCGAAACTTCCGCACCCGTGTGCTGATGCTTCCCTCTGACGAAGACCCTGACAGTTTCCTGAGGAAACAGGGGAAGGATGCCTTTGCGCGGCTCCTGAAGGGGGCGGGGTCGATGGTGGGGTTCCTCCTCAGCGCGTCACGCGGCGGCAAGGCCGAAACGGTGAGAGAGGCCCTTGGCGTGCTTGCCGTAATGGATGACGCCCTTCTGGCGGACGAGTTGCTCGGCGAGCTGGCCGCTGGATCGAAGATCGATGAGGCGACGATCCGCAGGGAATTCCTGAAGGTGAAGAAAGCGGCTGCCGCGCCGTCCGCAACGGCCCACGGCAGGGAGCTGGTGATAATCCAACGGGCGGAGCGGCTTCTCCTCAGCGCTATCGTAGCCTTTCCCGACAGGACGGGCTTTGTGCTTTCGCGGATCGACATGGATGAGATCAAGGACAAGATCGTGGGGTCCCTCCTCCGGCGTTTCGCTGCCGCGGGCGCCGGCGACGATATGACCGCTGTCCTGGAAGGAGCCGCCGAAGAGGAGCGGGCGCTGGCAACGAAGCTTTCCGTTGAACCGGGCTTCGATACGGAGAATGTGGACCGTATAATCGAAGACTGCGTGCGGACGATCGAAAGGCGCAAGCTTGAAGAACGGCATCAGCGGGCCCAGCAGTCCGGAGATACGGCCGACCTTAATGAGTTCCTCGATGAGAAGCGTCGCTTTGTGAAGGAAGCGGGATGAGAAAAGACGAAGAAGAGTATTTTGACGATTACGAAGAGCAGCCTGAAAAAGAACAGGCGGAGTTTGATGAAGAGGACTCCGAATCCGGGGAGGAGACGGAAGCGCCGACAGGCGGCTTCATGCTCGAAGGCGAACAGGACCCCATCCGGATCTATCTGAAGGAGATGGGCGGGGTCCCGCTGCTGACCAAAGAGGGAGAAGTGGAGATCGCCCGCCGGATAGAGCACGAAAAAGAAAAGGTGATCAGAACGGTTTTTGCGGTCCCCTTTGCCCTGCGGAAAATCGCGGCCCTGGGCGACATGGTGGAGAGGGGGGATGCCCCCCTGGAAGAGATAGTCCAGCTCTGGGAGGATGAAGGAGCGGAGGCGGACCTTGTTTACGAACGCGAGAAGTTTTCACGCATCACCGTTCAGGTGGAGAAGCTTCTTGAGAAGCGGAAGGCCCTGCTGGCCAAACGCATAGCCGGGAAGGGGAACAAGACGGGGAAGTCCCTGGAGGAGAATCTCGATGCCGTCACAGGGCTTATCCGCCGGCTTAACCTCAAGGATGACGTTGTCATCGCTTTTTCCGAGGAGATCAAGAGGGCTGCCGCTGAAATAGAACAACTCGGCGGCGGAGCGGGGGAAACCCGCGGACCCCTTCCGCTCAGCGGCGACAACCGCGACGAAATCCTCGGGAAGGAAGAGTATTACGGCGTCGGTCGAGAGGAGCTGCTCGGGGTGTCGAAGGTTCTGGAGGAGGGGGAAAGGGCGATCAGGGAAGCAAAAGACGCCCTGATCGAGGCGAATCTTAGGCTGGTTATCAGCGTTGTCAAGAAATACATCGGCAGGGGCCTCAGTTTTTCCGATCTCATCCAGGAGGGCAACGTGGGGCTGATGCGAGCGGTGGACAAGTTTGAGTACCGGCGCGGCTACAAGTTCAGCACGTATGCCACCTGGTGGATACGGCAGGCGATCACGCGCGCCATAGCGGAACAGTCGAGGACTATAAGGATACCGGTCCATATGGTCGAGGCGGTCAACCGCATGACCAGGAACGTGCGGGAGTTTGTGCAGGAAAAAGGGCGGGAGCCGTCTCCGGAGGAGATAGCGGACAGTATGAAACTGCCGGTAGAGAAGGTGCGGGCCATGCTGAAGCTCTCGCGGGAGCCGGTTTCTCTGGAGACCCCGGTTGGAGAAGACGAGGACAGCCAGATCCGGGACTTCATCGAGGATAAAAACACCCTCTCCCCTCTCGACCTCGCCATGCGCGATGACATGAAACGGTCCATCGACAAGGCGCTCTCGTCCCTGACCGAACGGGAGAGGTCTATTATCATGAAGCGGTTCGGGCTCGGAGATGATGTCCCCCATACCCTTGAAGAGGTGGGTCTCGAATTCGAAGTCACCAGGGAGCGGGTCCGTCAGATCGAGGTCAAGGCGATCAGGAAATTGAGACACCCGTCCCGCTCCAAATGGCTTCGCGAGTTCATCGAAGGTCCTTGACTTAAGGAGGCGGCGACAATTATAGTAACAAGTTACGGGTTGGTTTCGTGTCGCACATGCCCGCGCTATGTCGGGGGCCCATAGCTCAGTTGGTAGAGCTACCGGCTCATAACCGGTTGGTCCCAGGTTCGAGTCCTGGTGGGCCCACCATATTCCGGGAGGGGTTGTGAAGGATCTGATCAAACGTCTGGTTACGCTGCAACAGGTAGATACGCGCATCCTCGAAAAACGGGCGTTTATAGACAGGGTCCCCGGCCGCATCAATGAGGTGGACGAGCCCCTGAAGGCGGCCAGGGCCGAGTTGGAGCTGGTGAGGCAGAGAAACGACGCCTCGGCGAAGAAGAAAAAGGAAAAAGAGCGACTCCTCGAGGACATCAACGACAAGATAAAGAAGGCGAAAGGCCGCATCTCCGACCTCAAGACCAATAAGGAATATCAGGCCCACCTCAAAGAGATAGAAGCGTCGGAACGGGAGATCAGATCCATCGAAGACCAGATACTCGCAATCATGGAGGAGATGGAAAAGTCCCTGCAGAATCAGAAACAGATCGAAGGCAGGGTCAAGTCCGAGGAAGATAAACTGAATGCGTTCCGAAGAGGGCTCGAGGAAGAGGTTGCACAGTACGAGAAGGAGCTGGAAGGCCTCAAGGCGGAGCGAGGCGGGCTTGCCGCATCTGTTGACAGGGACGCCTATAACGCCTATATGGCGCTTCTCGCCACAGGGAGCGGCCTCGCTGTGACGAGCGCCAGGAACGAGATATGCACCGGATGCAACATGAATATGCCCCCGCAGCTTTTTGTGGAACTCAGGAAGGGCGAGGAGCTTATCCAATGCCCCCAGTGCCGGCGCATCCTGTACTATTCAGAAGAACAGTAATCCCTTCCCAAAATGCAGGGAATATTATATAATGATTTAAATTTTTTATAGCTGGAGCAGCACAGGTGGTCGCCCGGTCCGGCAGAAACGGGACGGGAGGAAAGTCCGAGCTCCACAAGGCAAGGCGCTCCGTAACGCGGAGTCCCGGCAACGGGAAGGAAAGTGCCACAGAAAGGGAAACCACCCCGATGATTCGGGGAACGGGTGAAAAGGTGGCCGCCTCGGCGGCGCCGTCGGGATACCGGCGGCAGGTAAAAGCTCACCAGTGCCACGGGTGACCGGGCAGCTTGGAAAACCCCGCCTGGAGCAAGGCCAAATAGGTTCCGCCTTGAGAGGCGCCTCTTCGAATCCTCGCCTCGGCGGGGAGGCGGAACGGGTTGGGTCGCATGATCCCTTCCGGAAGGCAGGGACACAGATGAATGACCACGGCTCCCTCCGGGGAGTACAGAACTCGGCTTATGGGCTGCTCCAGCTGTATTTTTTTATGGAGGGATAGCCGGGGATCCCGGGAAGGAAGGTATGGAAGACCATAAACTGAAGGTGTTCTGCACTGTCGCGGAGACGAAGAGTTTCTCCAAGACCTCGGAGATTATCCATCTTACGCAGCCCGCGGTGAGCCTGCAGGTCCAGGCCCTCGAGGAGATATATGAGACAAAGCTCTTCGACCGTTCGAGCAGCACGGTTACGCTTACGCCCGCCGGTGAGATCCTCTATAAATACGCGAAAGAGATACTCGCCCTCTATGCGGCCACCGAAAAGGTGATCGGCGAGATTACCGGACTTGTCAAGGGCAGCATCAGCATCGGCGCGAGTTCCACGATCGGCAATTATCTGCTCCCCGGGGTCATCACCGACTTCAAGAAGACACATCTCAAGATCAAGTGCCATCTTCTGGTAGGCAACACCAAACGCGTCATCGAGTTGCTCAACTCCGGGAATATCGATCTCGGTCTGGTGGAGGGAGAGGTGACGCGGCAGAAGATGGTCATTGAAAGGCTCATTCCGGATGAACTCCTTCTCGTGGTCCCGACGCATCATCCCTGGGCAAAAAAGAAGGAGATCTCCATCAGCGAGCTGACGAAAGAGCCCTTTATCTTCAGGGAGGGCGGATCGGGCACGCGCCAGATGATCGAGAAGTTCCTCGCCCGCCACGGCATTACGCCGCAGGACATGAAGATATCCATGGTCCTCGGCAGCACAGAGGCTATTAAAGAGGCGGTTGAAAATGGTCTCGGAGTATCCATCATCTCGCGCTGGGCAGCGAGGAAGGAGCTCAAATACGGCAGTCTCCATCTCCTGAGGATCAAGGAAGAAAAGATGCTTCGCGAGTTTTCCCTGATCATCAACAGGAACTCGGTCTCCTCCCACGCGGTGGATGAGTTCCTGACATACCTGAAGTCGTATCCGTTCGACAAGCTGCTGGGCTAAGGTTTCATCGGATCGGCAAAGATCCTGAAATCCAGGTCAGCGAAGAGGTTGTTTTCAGCTTCGAGTTGAGCGAGGTATTCCCCGTTGATCGCTCCAGCCGAGATCTGCCGGTGCAACTCCAGAAAATTCCCGAGGTGTTTGATGAATTTGTTTCTTGCAAACGCGGAAGCATGATCAGTATTCATCATGAAGGCCCAGTCGCTGGACTGGGCGAGAAGCAGTTCCCGGCCTGCCTGGCAGAGCCCCCTTTTGATCAATCCGCCGCGGCGTTTTCTTTCGGAGGCGACGGCGGTCATGAGCCGGGACGCCCTTGCGAGGTGCCGGTAGATCCACCCGTTTGTCTCGTCAACCCAGGTGGCGCTGTAGCCCCTGTTGCCCCAGCTTGACATCGACAAGCTGGCTGGCTCGGACGGACCGCCTTCCGCAAGATACTCGGAGGGCGTTGTCAGGGTAAAGGTCTTTTGTCCCTTCGCGGCTGCTGCCCTGAAAAAATAGTTGAGCCACGCTGGGCCTTCATGCCACCAGTGGCCGAAGAGTTCGGCATCGTAGGCAGCTGTGACCACAGGCCTGATCTTCAGCATATCGGCGAGGCCCTGGATCTGGGCGACTCTCTTCCGGGTGAAGTCGCCTGCATGGATCCGCGCCTTCCGCAGGGCCTTCTCGGGGATATAGGGCTTTTTTGAGGGCGTCGCTCCTGTGATCCGAAAATATTTCAGCCCGGTAAAGGTCCGCACGCCTTCAGGGAGATGGGGCCGCAGATAAGCTAAATCCAGATCAAACCCGATGTCGCGGTAAAAATCCCTGTAGTCGAAGTCGCCGGGGTATCCCTCCGAGGCGGACCAGACCTGCCGCGAAGAGGCCGTATCCCGCGCAAAAGCGAATATGCCGAGCGGCGTTTTCACCGGGAGATAGATCCCATAGCGCGGCCTGGGTGAGCCGCGCATGAGCCCGTGGTCTTCGAGAAAGAAAAAGCGCATCCCCGCTTCACGCAACACCGGTTCCAGCTCCGGGACGTACCCGCATTCCGGAAGCCACATCCCCCGGGCCTTCCTGCCGAATGTCGCCTGATGATGGCGTGCGCCCAGGAGGACCTGGGCCCGCGCGGCCGAAGGGACGGCGGATATCGCCGGGAGAAAGGCGTGCGTCGCGGCGCTGGTGATGAGCTCCACCTTTCCAGTCCGCGCAAGAGCAGCAAAGGCGGCGACAAGGTCCTTCCGGTAGACATCCTGGAAAAGCCGCTGCGCGACGGAGCACCGCTTCCAGTACATCCTCGCCAGTTCATGGAATCTCCCGTCCCCGCGCGTTCTCCTGATCTCCTTCCCGGAGAGTTCCATGAGGCCGGCAAGGTATCTCTGGTAGCGCTCCATGAGGAGGCGGTCTCTGAGCATCTCTACAAGCGTCGGCGTGAGCGAAAGGGTGAGCCTGAAGTCAATACGGTCATTGAGGAGTTGTTCGAAGGTGTCAAGCAGGGGAAGATACGTTTCGGTTATCGCCTCGAAGAGCCACCGCTCCTCCAGGTGATGGCTGTGTCCGGGATACCGCACGTAGGGCAGGTGGGCATGGAGCACGAGCATGACAAAGCCCTTCCCGTTTTTCGACGGACATGCGTTCATGAGACATGATACTCTACGCGGACGACCGGGGCAAGTGCTCGATGTTTCCATTGCAAAAAAAAAATCCGCGGTGCACAATGTAAAGCAGTATCTCAAGCGCAGGGAGCCGATGGCGTACATTTTCATCAACGACAAAACAGTGCCGGATTCGGAGGCCATGATATCAGTCTATGATCATGGATTTCTTTACGGAGACGGTATTTATGAGACCATGAGGTCTTATGACGGGGTGGTGTTCATGCGTGAACAGCATCTGGAGCGTCTGTCCCGTTCCGCGGCCTTTATCCGGCTGAAGGCGCCGTCGGAAAAATTCGTCGAGGAGGCTGTCCGGCAGACCCTCGCGGCCAATGGTCTTGCTGACGCCTACATCAGGATAACGGTCTCAAGGGGGAAAGGACCCATAGGTCTTGATCCGGACCTCTGCCCTGAACCGACCTTCGTGGTGTTCGCTCAGGAGTTCAGGCGCTATCCCGAGTCCTGGTACAGGGACGGAGTGCGGCTGATCCTCGCCGGGACGCGGCGAAACCCTGTGGATGCCGTCAACCCGAGGATCAAGTCCCTCAACTTCCTCAACAACATCCTCGCCAAGATCGAGGCAAAAGACCGCGGCGCACAGGAAGCGGTCATGCTGAACGAAGGCGGCTATATCGCCGAAGGCACTATCAGCAACATCTTCTTTATGAAAGACGAACTGCTCAGGACGCCGTCTCTTGAGGCGGGCATCCTGGACGGCATTACCCGTGATCTGGTGATCAGCCTTGCCCGTCGCAACGGGGTAAAGGTCGAAGAAGGACTTTTCCTGCCGCAAGACCTGCTGGAAGCCACAGAGGTCTTCTATACCAATACGACGTCTGAGATCATGCCGGTCTCCATGGTTGATCAGCGGCCGTTTATTGTCGGAGAGGCGACGCGGTTTCTGCACCGGCTCTACCGTGAAGAGGTTGTCAAGTACGTTGAGGCTTCCCGCCGGTAAGGGCGCCGGCAAGGACTCTACTCGGGGATGTTCGCGTAGAGATAGGTTGCAAGGGAACTGAAGACGACCGGCACGGTCCATGCCGACACTGCCGGCGGGAGGATCCCCGCAAAACCAAGGGAAAGGGCGGCCGCGTAGCCGAGCCAGTACAGGAGGCTGATGAACAGCCCGATACCGGCGCTGAATATGCCGCCGCCGATGCGGATTGTGGCGGAAAGCGAAAGACCCAGCAGCATCATGAAAAAATTGATCAGCGGGAATGACATCTTCGAATTCAGGCTCACCGCGAGTTTTGTGTTTTTGAACCCCGCCTTTCTGAGCCTCTGCATGTAGCGGTACAACTCCGCGATCCCCATTTCGTCGGTTCCCTTGATCTCCTCGCCGAAGAGGTCAGGGGATTCAAGCTCCGCATACTCCATCGTTTTCATGAAGGACATCTTTCCGGTTGCAACATCGTAGCGCTTCACCGCGCTCAGGACCCACGAACTTCCATTCCATGCCGCATAGTCTGCGGTTATCTCCTCCTTCAGAAAATCCGGGCCGGTGATGAAGATGGTGACCCCCTTTGCGAGCTTCTGTTCGGGGACGTAGAGGTCGATCTTGACCGGCGACCCGTTCTTCGACTTGAGCCAGAGGCCGCCGTCGCCCGAGGCGAAGCGCTTTGTCTTGCCTTCGAGATAATTCCGGAGGAGCATCGCCCGGCTCGAAAAGTCCGGCGCAATCACCTCTGCCGTCATGAACGCTGCGGCGCTGATCAGAGCGCCAGCCGCGATGAAGGGGACAAAGAGGGAGCGCACCCGTCCGCCTGCGGTCTTGATGGCGGTTATTTCCCCCCTGCGCGATGCCTGGCTGAAGGTGAAGAGGCTGCAGATAAGGACTGACATGGGAAGGAGGTATGTGAAAAATTTCGGCAGGCTGAAGAGCGCATACAGCGTCAGGTGCGCTGCCGACGGCCGACCGGGCATGAAGCCGCCTATCTTGTCTATGAGGTCCAGGAGGCTGAAGACGACCGAGAGTCCCAGCGCGAGCAGGAAGAGGAGTTTCAGGAAATCCTTCATGTACGCGCGCTGCATGATTCTCATCGGTTGCATTCCCTTCGGAACAGGAACGCCGCCGCAAGACCGAGCACGGCCGTTGACAACCACGCGCCGACAAGATGGGGAAGGCGTGACGCCATGACAAGGTTTTCCCCGTAGATGAGGATCATGTAGTAGGCGGTAAATACCAGCAGCCCGATCGCCAGCCCTCCCAGCCTCCCCGATTTCCCTGACATCACTGAAAGGGGCGGGCCGAGAAAGACGAGGATAAGGCAGACCGCCGGCAGCGACAGGCGGCGGTCGAATTCGAGATAGAGGCCGGCCTTTTCCCTCTCCCCGAGGGGCTGGGCAGCCTGCCGCAGGAGTTCAAGAGGCGTGGACTCAATCTTTTTCGGCGCCGCGGTCTGCAGATCAAGGGCAAGAGCGAGTTTGTACCGGTCAAAAAAGAGTTCGGTCGACGTCTGGTCCCTTGCGATGTTGATATATCCGTTTGTCAGGTAGAGGTCGATGTTGAAGCCGTCCCGCGGGATGATCGTCCCTTCCCTGGCCATGAGCACCTTGGGCTCCCCCTTGCTGCGGTTGTCATAAATGAATAGATCCTCAAGGGTTTCAGGCGACTTCTTCCCCTTCGCGATGATCACGATGTCCTTGAAGGAGGTGTTGAACGTTCCCTCTTCAATGGCGAGGATTGAGCGCGCCGTGATGATCCTCGTTATTTCATCCCTGAGCCGTATGCTGCTTTTGGGGCCGACATAGAAGCTGACGCAGCAGCTTGCCAGGAACCCAGCGACACCCAGGGCCATCACGGGGAATGAGATGCCGGTGAAATGCATGCCGCTTGCCCTGAGAATGACCGTTTCGCTGTCGAGGTTCATCCTCCCGTATACAATGAGGGTGGAGAGCAGGAGGGACATAGGGATAGTGAGCAGCAGGAGCTGGGGCTGGAGGTATAAGATAATCCTTGTCAGGTCGGCTGCCGTTGCCCCGAGGCCCGAGAGGAGCTTGCTGAGCCTCAGCATTTTTTCCATCATGAGTATTGAATTCAGAAATGCCAGTGTCAGAAAAAAGGCTATAACGAGTTCTCTGAATATGGCCTTGTGGATGATTTTAGACATGAAACACATTGTACCATACTCCTCTTATCTACATAGATATATGCAACAATATGAGCATTTGCGATTGTCTCATATTTGCAAAGGACTGTTGAAAATTGGATACAAAAGCTGTTTTAATGGCGTTGAATGCGGGAACAGGCTCGCAAATAACACCTTGTAAACAAATGATATATCGGACAAATCGCCCATGGAGCGGTGGACGTTGGGATATTGGCCTTCTTTTTGCTTTAGTTATGCCTACAGTATGACATATCCCCGGCGTCAACACGAAAAATCTTGACAAAGTGACCGGGAGAATGATATAAATTTTGCAGCCAAAACATGCCGGATGTGTCTTATATAACTGGATTATTTGCACACAGCTTCCATGGGAAGCGTAACCTTTTAAGGGGAGGTGATACAAAACCGGAAGTTAAAGCGCACCGCATAATGCAGTACGTATGGTAAATCCGCCCTTGGCGGATGCAATATCTTTAGTTAGTTATTAGCGGTTAACACATTTAACTCCTAATTCTAACTTCTAACTTCATGAGAAGGAGGGTTAGCAAATTGAAGAAGCTTTTAGCGATACTCTTAGGCGCACTCTTTGTTTTCAGTTTTGCAGCAAGTGCTTTTGCTATCCACGCCGAAATCCCGTCAGAGACGCAGGCGGTCGTAGCAAAAGGCGCAACCCAGATCACCATCGATGGTGAATTGAGGACCAGAGGCTGGTACGAGAAGAATGACATCGTCGGCGGCAAGTCCGTCGGAACCGGCTCAGGCGCATGGTATGACGAGAGAATCAGGCTTTCCGTTGACGCAAAGGTCTCCCCGAATGTCCAGGGCTTTGTTCAGCTCGAGTCCGGCAGCGGCCAGAGCGACATTTACACCTGGGGTAATTTCAACAGCAAGCCGACCGGCGTGTCGGTCCTCCAGGCGTGGATCCTCTACAGGGGCACGGGCCTCTTCGGCTTCAACTCAGGCCTGAAGATCGGCCATATGCCGCTTGCTCTCGGCGAGAAGCAGTTCTTTGATCACACCAAGTTCGGCGATGACGCTATCGTTTTCTTTATGGATCCCACCAAGGAAATGCACATCGGCCTGCTTGCCGTCAAGTTTGCAGAGGGTAACAAGAAGGTCAACGGCGACGACCTCGATGGTTATGTCGGCCTCATGACCTACAAGCTGGATGCCAAGAACACCGTCGGCATCAACTACACATACCTCAATCAGTCCATGAACCGTTTCAGCCACCAGGACCTCGGGCTCCATGCAAATGGTAATGTATCGGGCCTCGGTTACAGGACAGAGCTCGACATCCAGTTCGGCAAGCTGAGCGACACCGTTAAGGCAAAGGGCTGGGCCTTCCTGCTCGGTCTGAACTACGCGATGGATCCTGCCAACATCAGGGCCACCTTCGGCTACGGCAGCGGCGATAACGGTTCCGACAAGACCAAGAACAAGGCGTTCATCCCGTATGTTGACGCCACCACCACTGCTGACCAGCACTACACCCTGGTGTACGAATATCAGGTTGCCACTACTTCCGGCAGCAGGTTCACCGGTCTTGCCAACACCACTTATTACAACCTCGGCCTCGACTACAAGGTGAGCCCCGAGGTCAAGGCGTCTGTTGATGGTTACATCATCCGCGCCTCAAAGACCGCGGCCGGCGTCTCCAAGGATGCAGGCTGGGAACTTGACGGCAAGGTTGCCTACAACGTCGCGAAGAACCTGGTTTACCAGGTTGACGCAGGCTACCTCAAGACCGGTAAGTTCTACGGCGATGCCAAGAAGGGCATAACTGTCCTCAGGCACATGCTTACCCTCAGCTTCTAAATAAAGCTGAGCGCGCACATGCGCGACAAAAGAGGCGGGTCATAGCGACCCGCCTCTTTTTTTTGAATGCTTTCGCATTGCATCACCCGTAGGGTATAGTAAGACTATGGATTACAGGAAGATACTCAACTCCTTTCGAAAAAAAAATATCCTTGTTATCGGCGATCTCATCCTCGACCACTATATATGGGGCAGGGTGAACCGGATATCGCCTGAGGCGCCGGTCCCGGTTGTGGAAGTCACGCGGGAAAGTTTCATGCTCGGAGGCGCCGCCAACGTTGCCCACAACGTCATGGCATTGGGGGCAAAGGCGGCTGTTGTCGGAATCAACGGGAAGGACATGGCCGGCGAGGCCCTGGTCGAAATGCTCCTGAAGAGGGGGGTCAACTGTGACGGTATTTTTCTCGAGAACCGGCCGACAACAGTCAAGACGCGGGTCATCGCCCACAATCAGCAGGTGGTGAGGTTTGACCGGGAGGACAGCAAGTACGTGGGAGGCCGGATACTCACCGGTATCGTTGATTATATAATTTCCGTGCATGACCGCTATGACGCGGTGATCATATCCGATTACAAGAAAGGGATGATCTCGGCCGAGATCATCAGCAGACTGCTCAGGCATCCGAAGGTGAGGAAAATGTTCATCGCCGTAGATCCCAAGGTCGGGCACTTCGATTTTTACCGGGGGGTCTCTCTTGTCACGCCGAATGTCCTTGAGGCGTCGAGCGGGGCGCATATCGAGATCAGGGACGAAAAGACCCTGCTTCAGGCCGGCAGGATCCTCCTGAAAAAACTCGGATGCAAGGCCGTTCTTATCACGCGGGGCGAAAAGGGGATGAGTCTCTTTGAGCGAAAGAGGGTTGCCCATATCCCGACCGCGGCGCGTAAAGTCTATGACGTCACGGGCGCCGGGGATACGGTCATCTCCGCCTTCACCCTGGCCCACATTTCGGGCGCAGGCATGGAAGACGCCGCGGTCATAGCCAATCATGCTGCCGGCGTTGTTGTCGGAGAAGTCGGCACCGCCGTGGCGAGCCCGGAGCAGATCATCGAGTCCTTCTCATGAGCGCGGTGCGCGCAGTCGCCCTTTACTCCGGAGGCCTCGACAGCGCCCTGGCCGTTCTTACGGTCATGCGGCAGGGAATAGAGGTTAAGGCGATCACCTTCCTCAACCACTTCGGCTGTGAAATCTCGGATCAATCGTCCTGTTCCAAGAACCCCTTTGCCGCTGCCAGCCGGTTCGGGTTCGAGGTGAAGCTCTGCCACCTTTCCGATAAGTTTATCGATATCGTCAAGAACCCCAAGTTCGGTCACGGGAAGAACATGAACCCGTGCATGGACTGCAGAATACTCATGCTCAGGGAGGCCCGGGAGTTCATGGAGATGACCGGAGCGAGCTTCATTATAACCGGCGAAGTCCTGGGCCAGAGGCCGATGAGCCAGCGGCGTGATGCGCTCAACATCATCGACCGGGAGGCTGGATTGCGGGGGGCTGTCCTGCGGCCTCTGAGCGCCAGGGTACTGAAACCCACGCTTGCTGAGGAAGCCGGGCTCGTTGACAGACAACTCCTCCACGGCTTCAGCGGCAGGTCCCGGAAGCCCCAGATGGCGCTTGCCGCCGAGCTTGGCCTTACCGAATATCCAGCGCCTGCCGGGGGCTGTCTCCTTACGGAACCGAACTATGCATTCCGCCTGAGGGAACTGCTTGATCATGACCCTGATCCGTCTCTGCCGGACCTGCATCTGCTCAGGCTGGGAAGGCATTTCAGGTTTTCGTCGCGCAGCAAGATCATCGTCGGCAGGGACAGGGAGGAAAACGAAACCCTCCTGAAGCGTTACGATGGCGCAGGGCTGATGCTGGGGGTGATAGGATACGGCAGTCCCATAACCCTGGTACGGGGCGACGCGCAGGAGGATGTTATCGCCGCGGCCGCGTCGATCTGCGTCCGGTACTCGGACGCGCGCAACCTCTCCGGGGCGACAGTGAAGGTGGTTCGCGACGGCCGTGAATACAGCATCGAAGCGCCGCCTGCTGCTGACGACCTTATAGGGAGGCTCAAAATAGAAAAGAAATCAGTCCTGAAAGGTTCCGTACAGGTCATCGGCTGATCAGGCGGAAGCCTGATCAGGTCTTTTCTTTCCAGTAGGGGTTGGCGATGTCTTCGAAGATTGTTGTTGCGGCGACCGCAGCCTGCCCGACTGCCGTGACGATCTGCTTTTCGCCGCCGGTAATATCCCCTGCGGCATAGATGCCTTTCACCGTGGTGCGGTGTTGCGCGTCCACCGTGACGTAGCCTTCCGCATCCAAGCCCACGCCGAGTTTTCGGGCCAGCTCGTTGTTCGGCGCATAGCCGATGGCGAAGAATACTCCGTCAACCGGCAGCGGTCGAGTGGTCCGGTCCGCGGTGTTCTCGATCACAACGCCGGTCACGAGTTTTTCTCCGCGTATCTCTTTGACCGTCGAGTTGAAGATAATCGGAATATTGTTATTTTCAAGGCTCTGCCGGAGATATTTCTCAGCCCGAAGCTGATCGCGCCGATGCACGATAGTGACATCGACCCCGATGTTCTTCAGATAGAGGGCCTCGGTGGCCGCTGTGTTGCCTCCGCCCACAACAATGACCTTTTTGCCGTCTTTGAAGAAGTAGCCGTCGCAGGCGGCGCAATAACTGACGCCGCGTCCCTGGAATTGCATTTCCCCCGGGACACCCAGTTTCCTGCTCTCTGCTCCGGTAGCCAGCAGGATGGCCTTTGTCACATACGTTGTCCTCGTGGTTGAGACCTCAAAAAGGGTAGCCGTCTTTACAACATCAACGACGTCTTCCCCTTCGTGTATATCGCTGTAGCTGATCGCCTGCTGCGCCATCATGTCCATGAGGCTCCTGCCGGCGATCCTCGAGAACCCCGGATAGTTCTCCACAACGGGCGTTATCGCAACCTGGCCGCCGATATTCGCCTTTTCGAGTACAACGGTCCTGAGGCCGCTTCGGGCGGCGTAGATTGCGGCGGTCAAGCCGGCAGGTCCGGCCCCGACGATGACGAGGTCCTTTTCGATCTTCTTTCCGTATTCCGCCGGCCTGGGGGTGACGGGGACCGCGGTGAGAAGCTCTTCGATAAAGACCTCCTCCAACTGGAGACCGAGGCCGACAAGGTGGTCATCGATGAAGACCTGCGGGACAGAGGATACATTGAACCGCGAGGCGATCTCCTTGTTTTCGAATATCTCGATAATCTCCGCCGTAACCAGTCCCGGCCTTTCAATTGCGGCAGCCACGGCGAGGGCGGCCTGCTGCGGACAATAGGGGCAGGTGGGACTGACGAATATCTTTACGTTCCTCGGCTCCTTCAGATCGGCCAGCCGCGCCTTTGCCTGATCCGAAAGGATCGTCTTTCCGGTGGAGGCCATGATGAGAGAGAGGACAAGGGTGCGGGCCTCTTCGCCGGCAGGCGCGCCGATAAACCTGATCCGGTACTTCTCCGGCTGGAGCAGCAGCGTGGGCGTTCTGGTGATCCCGTGTTTCGCGGCTGCAGCTCCGCCGAGGTCTTCAAAAACGGGTTTGACCTTATCGGATATCTCGACCAGTTCAGAGACGAGTTTACGGACAAAGACATTGAACGGTTTGTTTTCAGAGTCGTCGGTAAAGAGCAGCAGCGCGACCGGATCCGACAGTTGGGCGAAGTCGCCTCTGAGGACCTTGCGCGAATCTTCCTGGATCAGGACTTCCCTTTTTTTCTTTGTCATGGCACTCCCTCGCGCATAGTCATGCGGACCGGCCGCACCTTTATTGTACCTCAAAAAACGCCCTGAGAAGACTCCTGTCCGAACCCCCTCATTTCTTGACTTGGAATTCGGACCTCGGATAAGATAATATGCTGGGTTAAGTGAATCCCTCCCCAAGAATCCCCGTAAATACGGGGCCTGCGGGGTTGTTCGAAAGGTAAGTGCAGGTGAAGATCGCTATTGGCTGTGACCATGCAGGATTCGGCCTGAAGGAAGAGATCATCCCCCTTCTCAGAGGCATGCAGGCGGAGATCGTTGACTGCGGAACCAACGGCACGGAATCCGTCGATTATCCTGATTTCGGGCGGAAGGTGTCGCAACTCGTCTCCTCAGGCGGCGTTGAACGCGGCATCCTCATCTGCGGCACCGGCATTGGCATGTCGATGGTGGCGAACAAGTTTCCCGGCGTTCGGGCGTCCCTCTGCAACGACCTCTTTTCAGCCAGAATGAGCAGGCTGCACAACGATGCCAATATCCTTGTCATGGGAGGCCGGATCATCGGAAAAGACCTGGCTGCCGAGATCGTGAAGGTATGGTCCACGACCGCCTTTGAAGGGGCGAGACACATAAGGAGACTGGATAAGATAAAGAAAATTGAGGAAGGCCTGAACTCCCATGGAACTCAGTAACCTCCGGCTCGACGATCCGGAAGTATTCGACGCCATAGAGCGGGAGCGGGACCGCGAACACCACAAGATCGTCCTTATCGCTTCAGAGAATTATGTGAGCCCCGCCGTGCTGGAGGCCCAGGGTTCCATCTTCACCAACAAGTACGCGGAAGGATATCCCGGCAGACGCTACTACGGCGGCTGCGAATACGCTGACACCGTAGAGACCCTCTCCATCGAGCGCGCAAAGAAGATCTTCGGTGCGGAGCATGTCAATGTCCAGCCGCATTCCGGTTCGCAGGCGAACATGGCTGTATATTTTGCGGTGCTGAAACCCGGGGATAAGATTCTCGGCATGAGTCTCAACCACGGCGGCCATCTCTCGCACGGCGCATCGGTCAACTTCTCCGGCATGCTCTACCAGAATTTTGCATATGGGGTCAACAAGGAAGGATATATCGACTATGACGAGGTGAGGAGGCTCGCACGCGAGCACCGTCCGAAAATGGTTGTTGTCGGCGCAAGCGCGTATTCGCGGATCATAGACTTCAAGATGTTTTCAGAGATATCCAAAGAGGTCGGGGCCTATCTCCTTGCAGACATCGCCCATATAGCCGGTCTGGTTGCAGCAGGGCTCCATCCGTCACCCGTACCGTATGCTGATTTCGTCACAACGACTACGCATAAGACGCTCCGGGGCCCGCGTGGAGGCATGATCTTCTGCAAGGCCGAGTTCGCCAGGGCTGTGGACAAGATGATATTTCCGGGCATCCAGGGAGGACCCCTTGTCCATGTCATCGCCGCAAAGGCGGTTGCCCTCAGGGAGGCGATGACCGAGGAGTTCAGGAAGTACCAGCAGAACGTTGTCGTAAATGCCCGGACCATGGCGGATGTGCTCATCAGGAGGGGGTTCCGCATCATCTCAGGAGGCACGGACAACCACCTGATGCTTGTGGATCTCACAGGCAAGGGCATAACCGGCAAGGACGCGGAAACCGCGCTGGACAAGGCGGGCATCACCGTCAATAAAAATGCGATCCCCTATGACCAGAGACCCCCTGCAGTGACGAGCGGCATGAGGCTCGGGACTCCGAGCGTCACCACGCGAGGCATGGGCAGGGAGGAGATGGAGGAGATCGCAGAGATTATTTCCGAGGTCATTAATAACAGCAAGGAGCCTGAGGCGATTGCCGCCATTTCTGCCAGGGTGAAAAACCTCTGCGACCGGTTTCCCATCTACCGGTGAATTTTGAAAAAAAGGAAATGAGATATGAAGTGCCCCTTCTGCGGCAATCCCGAGGACAAGGTCATCGATTCGCGGACCAGCAAGGAAGGGGACGCCATACGCCGCAGGCGGGAGTGCCTCGGCTGCAGCAAGCGGTTCACCTCCTATGAACGTGTCGAAGACCTCGTCCCTCTCGTAGTCAAGAAGGACGGCCGCCGCGAGCCGTTCGATGTCGGAAAGCTCAAGCATGGACTACTCCTGGCGTGCAAAAAACGGCCTATCGGGACCGACCGCCTTGACGAAATCGTCGAGGGCATTGAGAAGCGTCTCCTCGGCATGGGCGTGAAAGAGATACAGAGCACCTGGGTCGGCGAACAGATCATGTCCGAGCTCAAGCACCTCGACCAGGTTGCCTACGTGCGGTTTGCCTCTGTGTACCACGAATTCAAGGACCTCAACGAGTTGATGGAGGAGGTCCGGACCCTCTTCGAGAACCGCGACCGAAGGTGATGAGCGAGCCTCTCATCCTCATTATCGAGGACGATGAGACGATCTCTCAGAGTCTCAGGGCATTCTTTGAAGGCAGGGGCTGCGGCGTCATTACGGCAATGAACGGAAACGACGGCCTTGCCGTGGCTCTGCGGGAGCTTCCAGACATCGTCATCCTCGATCTCCGTCTTCCGGACCGGCATGGGTTCGAGGTGCTTCAGGGGATCAAGAAGGATTACCCCGAGATTTCGGTCGTCGTGATGACAGGCTATAGCGAGATCAGCGACGCGGTCAGGGCGATGAAGCTGGGCGCAGAGTATTATTTCCAGAAGCCCATTGATCTGGATGAGCTTGCGGTGATCGTCGAAAAAGGCGTGGGTCTGCGGAGGATGCGCCAGGGCGCGGGACTCCTCAGGGGGTCTGCGTATCCCCTTGTCGGCAGGAGCACGCACATCCAGGGGCTCATTCACATGATCAACCTCCTTGCCTCAAATGCGACGACGACCGTCCTGATCCGGGGAGACACCGGGACCGGAAAAGAGATCGTTGCCCGGAACATACATGTCTTAAGCATGCGGCGCGACAAGCCCTTTGTCGAGATCAACTGCGCCGCCATCCCTGAGCAGATACTCGAGAGTGAACTGTTCGGCTATGAAGTGGGCGCCTTCACGGATGCCAGGAAGACCAAGAAAGGGCTCGTCGAGCTTGCCGACGGCGGCACGCTTTTCCTCGATGAGATCGGCGACATGCCTCTCGGCGCGCAGGCCAAGGTCCTGAGGGTCCTGGAATCACGGACCCTGAAGCGGCTCGGCGGCACGAGGGACATCTCTGTGGATGTGCGCGTTGTTGCCGCAACCAACAGGGACCTCGTGGCTCTGATCAGGCAGGGGGCCTTCAGGGAGGACCTCTATTACCGCCTCAACGTCATGCCGCTGGCGCTGCTGCCGCTGAGGGAGAGGCCCGAAGATATACCCCTCATAGCCGAGTATTATCTGGACGAGATGAAAAAGGCGATGGGCAAGAAGCAGGTCTCCGATTTTTCCCCCGAGGCAGCGGATGCCCTGAGTTCGTATGCATGGCCGGGGAATGTCAGGGAACTGCGAAATGTCATCGAGCGTTCTCTTATCCTCTGCCAGGACGAGACCATCGGGCTGAAGCATCTGCATCTGCCGCTTGCTGCGGAAGTGAAGGCCTCGGCGCTGTTGCTTACGGAAGTCGAGGAGGCCCATATCCGACGGGTCCTCGAACTGACCGGCGGTAACCGGACCAGGGCGGCCCAGGCGCTCGGCGTGGCCCGCTCCACGTTGAACGAGAAGTTGAAGAACTACAACATCGGTTGACCGGTTTCCGGACGGCATGTCCGGAAACCGGCCGGCATGCAATGCCCCTGTTTCTCTGATTTTTCTGTCCGCGCATGTCTTGTCAGCAGCCCTTCTCCGTGATCACCCGGATAACGCCCGTGAATAAAAGACTTTTCAGTCGATCCCCCGCTTGGCGGCTTTCCGTGCCTGCATAGGCCGGGTCGTGGTGGTCGGTGGCACCGCGTTTGCTCTCTCAAGCCGGACATTACATTCAGGGGGGTACGACGGATGAAAAAGATTCTCATCGTTGATGACGAGGAGACTATCCTGATGACGCTCTCGCACATTCTGAGCAGCAAGGATACAATGGTCATCACCAGCGACAAGATTGAGGAGGCTGAAGAGGCGCTTTTACGGTATACATTCGATCTCGTTATCGCGGACATACGTTTAAGCGGCATGTACGGTATCGAGGGGCTTGAGCTTCTGAGCTATGTGAAGAAGGCAAGCCCGCGGACCGAGGTGATCATCATGACGGCATACGGTTCCGCGGAGATGGAGGAGGATGCATACCGGCGGGGGGCGTTTCATTATTATGAGAAGCCCATAGACATCTCACACCTGATCTCGAAGGTCAGGACGCTCGGCATTCCCGTCCCGCCGGCGCAAAAGGTATAGAAACTGCATGACAGCAACTCATAGGAGCGGAATATGAATACATTAGGCAAAGTGCTGATCGTTGATGACTCTCAGCTCATACACTCCATGTACCGGCTCGTGCTTAACCGGTACAACGGCTGCCGCATAGTCGACGCCATGAACGGCCTGGAGGCCCTCGACGTCCTGTCGAGGGAGAGCGATTTCAATCTTATCCTCCTCGACATCAATATGCCGGTGATGAACGGTCTGCAGTTCATGGAAAAGCTCAAGGCCGAGAATCTCTACCGGCAGATCCCGATCATTGTCATCAGCACCGAGGGCAAGGAGGAGGACACCCTCAGGGCATTGAAGCTCGGGGCATGGGGTTATGTGGTCAAACCGTTCAAGCCCCACGTGCTCTACGAGATCATCGAGAAGGTTATCATCAAGAAGTCGCCGTTCCTCGAAAAACTGGGTAGCGCATAGCAGCCGGCGCGTGGAATTCTCAGAGCTCATAAAAGACTTCCTTGATGACGCCGACGGCCATCTTGCGGCCTTCGACGGAGCCCTGATGTCGCTGGAGCAAAACGGCTTCAACAGGGACACCGTCACCGGTACGTTGGGGTCGCTCCACACGCTCAAGGGCAATGCCGGGATGATGGGATATGAGTCCCTGAAGGCCTTTGTGCACGAGGTTGAGGGCATCCTGAAAAAGGTGCTCGACAATGATCTTGAGCTGGGACAGGCGATGGGGCTTTTGTTTGACAGCGCCCACATCATCCGGAACACCCTCCGCGAGATCGGGGAGAACCCCCGTTCAAAACCCGAACTGACTGAGGGCATCGGGTTGATCAGGGAATGTCTCAACGGAGGCGCGTCCGGCCTCGACATACAACCGGCGGACCCGGCTGCATATCTCGGCACGAAGACGGATACCATTAAAGTTGACTTCAAGAAACTCAATGACCTTCTCAACCTGGTCGGGGAGTTGGTCATCTACAAGACAAGGCTGAACCAGATCGAAACCCAGATACGGGGAGAGGTTCGCAACAAGGCGACGACGAAAGAGCTGAAGGACGGGCTCGATGCGATGGGGAAGATGATCGCGGGCCTTCAGGAGGGCATCATGAGGGCCCGCAT
Organism: Nitrospirota bacterium; assembly: GCA_021825805.1. Classification (GTDB taxonomy): domain Bacteria; phylum Nitrospirota; class Thermodesulfovibrionia; order Thermodesulfovibrionales; family UBA6898; genus JAKAGF01. The sequence continues at coordinate 17,859 of JAKAGF010000001.1, read as the reverse complement.
GCTTCCCGTGAGCACGGTATTTCACAAGTTCCCCCGGATGGTGCGGGACCTCGCCAAGGCACAGGGCAAGGAAATCAGACTTGCATTCGAGGGGGAAGACACCGAACTCGACAAGACGATAATCGACGAACTGGAAGAGCCGCTGCTGCATATCATCAGAAATGCGGTGGATCACGGCATAGAGCCGCCCCGCGAGAGATCCGGTCTCGGCAAACCCCACTCAGCCACGATCACCCTTTCAGCGGGACAGGAATCCAACTACGTGATCATAAAAGTCATGGATGACGGCAGGGGAATGGACGTTGGGCGGATACGGGAGGCCGCGGCAAGGAAAGGGCTGATCGGGCCCGATGATCAGCTCAGCAAGGAGGCGGCCCTTTCCCTCATCTTTTCCGCCGGGTTTACGACTAAACAGGAGGCGACCGATGTCTCGGGCCGGGGTATCGGCCTTGATGTGGTCAGCAGGAACATTTCAAACCTCAACGGGCAGGTCTCCGCTGACAGCGTTCCCGGGAAGGGGACGCTGTTCACCATAAAGCTCCCCCTCAGTCTTGCCATCATTCCGGCCCTCATGACAGAGGCCGGGGGCGAGGTATTCGCGATCCCCCTGAGCGCCGTGGACGAGAGCATCAAGGTCCGCGACGAGGCGATCCATATCATCAACAACCGGGAGGTCATCCGGTTCAGAAACCGCGTCATGCCGGTCATCAGGCTGGATGAGTTTTTCGGCCTTTCCGGCAAACGGCCGCGGCGGTTATATCTTGTGATACTCGGCAGTGGAGAAAAACGCGTTGCCCTTGCCGTCAGCAGGCTCAGGGGGCAGCAGGAGATCGTCATCAAGCCCCTTGACGATACCTTTGGGAAATCATTCGGCATAGCGGGGGCTTCCATACTCGGAGACGGAAGGGTCGTCTTGATCATAGATGTCACTTCGTTCTGGAACGGCAAAGTGAACTGTCAGGAAAAGGTGAACGCGTGCGAGTAGTCCTTGACTGCAACGATAAGGAGGGACGTGAACATGTCTAACATGAAATTGCCCGCGGCGGGGCTTGCCGAGGAGATCCTGGCCGATTACAAGGAAGAGTTAAAGGAATCCCAGATCATCACCTTCAACCTGGGGGAAGAATACGGAGTCCCCATCAGCCAGGTCAGGGAGATCGTCCGCGTTGCGGGCATAACGAGGGTGCCGAACTCGCCGGCCTATATGGAAGGCGTCATCAACCTTCGCGGAAGGGTGCTCCCTGTTTTGAATCTCAGGAAGCGGCTGAAACTGGAGGATTGCGGCCTGAGCAAGAGTTCGCGGATCATCGTCACGGAGGTGGGCAGCAAGGTGATCGGACTGCTTGTAGATGCCGTCTCGCACGTTATCCGGGTCCCGGCGGGCGTTGTGGAGGCGCCGCCCGAGGAGGTGCTCGAAGTGGACACCGACTACCTGACTGGAGTCTGCAAGCTGAAGGAGCGTCTTGTCATTCTGCTCGATCTCGAAAAGCTTCTGCGGCGCGAAAAATTCGAGACGAGTGATGTGGAACAGGGGTAAAGAAACTGCCGTTATTTTGTCACACCCGAAAGGAGATCACATGATCAACGCAGTTGGAAGCAGACTTATTCGTGCTCTTATTATTGTGTTCGTGCTCTTGGCGGCGCAGGGACTTTCGTCGGCCGAAGTCAAACTGGGGATACTCCCGCGCCTGGGCGCGGTGGAACTCAACGCCATGTTCAGACCCCTTGCGGAGTATTTGTCCAAGGAGACGGGCGAGCAGGTGACCCTCGTCGTGCCCAAGGACTTTGACACGTTCAAGGCCATGGTGAAGGCGGGGCAGGTGGAACTGGGGTTTGCCAATTCGCTTATCTATGTGCAGCTGAAGAAGGATGCGGCGATCGAGCCGCTCGCCCTTTCCGCTGAAAAAAAAGGCGGGACGAAGTTCAGGGGCGTCATCATCGCACGCAAGGACAGCGGCATCGACAAGATCCAGCAGTTGAAGGGCAAGAAGCTCATCTTTGTGGAAAAGGATTCAGCGGCCGGGTATATCTTTCAGATGCTCCTGCTGAGCAAGGCGGGGCTCGATGTCAACAAGGATTTCATCAAACTCCCCTTTGCGAAAAAGCATGACAACGTCACGATGGCGGTCTTTAACAGATCGGCTGATGCGGGCGGCATCCGCGAGGACGATCTCGAAAAGATGAAGGACAAGGTGGATGTGAATCAGCTCAAGATCGTCTCGTATACCGACTATTTTCCCAACTGGCCGGTATTTGCGACGAACAAGCTGAATAAAGCAACAGCCGAGAAGGTAAGGGCCGCGCTGCTCAAGCTCAAACATGGTGAAGCCGCGACCGAGAAAGTCCTGGGGTCGGCGAAGCTTACCGCTTTTTCTCCGGTGTCGGACAGGGACTATGATCACCTCCGCCAGGCGGCCAGACTGGCGGGCGCTCTCTGATTTGCGGCTGCGCGGCTGTTTTGCCTGATTAGGGTTCCCCGGAAAAACGGGCGAGGAGATACAACATGAAAAACTGGAAATTAACGAAAAAATTTCTTTCCGGCATCCTGCTTGCGATGGCCCTGATATCGGTGGTGACGATCGTGAGCATAGGGATGCACGAGCGTCGTCTTTTCCTTTCCGAACTGAACAAGAGGGGCGACAATCTGGTAAAGTTTCTCGCGGGTATCTCTGCCGAGCCGATCCTGAGCTATAATTTCGCCTACCTCGAAAATTACGTGGCTGACATCACGTCCCGTGACGCCGATATCGTCCATGCGGTGATTCTCGACAAAGACGGAAAGCCCCTCACGCAATTGAAGCAGAAGGAGGGGGCCGTGGAGCTCAGGGAGTACGCGAGTCCGATCATGCAGGGCGGCGAGCAGGTCGGCGCCGCCAGGATCGTCTTCACTACCGATAATATCAATCGGGCGCTGCGCAGGTCCCAGCTCATCGTCCTGCTCCTTTCCGCCGGCACGATCCTGTCGGTTTCCCTGATAGTCTATGTCCTCTTCAGGGTGCTCGCCCATCGGCCTATTCAGCGGCTCAAGCAGGGGATGGAGAAGGTGGCCGCAGGCGACCTCTCCCGCACTCTGGACACCGGCGCCGGCGACGAGATCGGCGAGTTGAGCCGGGACATCGACAGGATGATCGGGAGTTTCAGGAGCACGGTCGGCCAGACGCTCGAGTCGGCCTTCAGGGTGGTGGACGTTGCCGGCCGGGTCTCGGACAACTCAAATGCCATAGCCGCTGCGTCGCAGAAGGAAGCGGCCGCTACGGACGAGACGACGTCCTCCATGGAACAGATGGCAGTGTCTATCGGGCAGGTGGCGAAGGGCGCTGAGGCGGTTTCGGAGAACGTCGAGGTGACCTCCTCGACGGTCGCCGAGATGGCCGCCTCTATCGAGCAGGTGGGCGTGAGCGCCGAACAGATGGCGGCGTCGGTAGAGATGACTACGGCGACGGTCGAAGGGATGATTGCGTCGGTACAGCAGACGGCGAAGCACTCGGCGCAGATGACCGACGCTGTGAGCGAAACGTCGCTGACGGTCGAGAACCTGCTGGCGTCGGTCGAACAGATAGCGCGGAGCGCCGACTCGCTCAAGAACATGGTGGGCGACACGACGTCGACTATCGAGGAGATGACCCGGACCGTCAAGGAGGTCGTGGGCAGGATAGGGGGCGCGAGCCGGCTCGGGCAGGAGGCGTACCAGGAAGCTGAAGAGGGCGGCAAGGCGATCTATCGGGGCATGGAGAGCCTGCAGCATATCGGACAGACGACCGAAAAAACGATGGGGATAATCCAGGGGCTGGGGAAACGCTCAGAGGAGATAGGATCGATCGTGGAGGTGATCGACGAGATCGCCGACCAGACGAACCTTCTGGCGCTGAATGCGGCCATAGAAGCGGCGCGGGCTGGTGACGCCGGCAGGGGCTTCGCGGTTGTTGCGGAGGAGATACGGAAGCTGGCAGAGCGTTCCATGGAGGCGACGAAAGAGATCGGCGGGGTGATCAAGAAGGTGCAGGAGGAGACCGGGGTTGCGATCAAGGCAACGGAAGAGACCTACCGCGAAGGCAAGGGAGGCATCCTGCTCGCGGAAAACAGCCGCGACGCCTTTTCGGCGATTATTACGTCTGTAAAGCAGAGTTCCGAGGTGATAGAGGGGATAGCCAGGTCAGCCGGAGAGCTGAACACGGCGATTGAACAGGCGCTGAAGTATGTGATGGACATGAACGCGTCCGCCGACGAGGTGACGGTCTCCGTTAAGGAGCAGGCAAACGGCGCGGCCTCGATCCGCGGTTCGCTCGACAAGATGAACCGCATGGTCCAGGAGGTGAACATCGCCGCCGCGGAGCAGTCAAAGGGCGGTCATGAAATACGTCAGATGGTGCACCGCCTGAGGTCGATCGTGCATGAGGTAGGCCTTGCGGTGAAGGAACAGGTTGGGGGGGCAAAGCAGATCGCGCAGGCGATGGAGACGATGAGCGCCATGACGCAGGGAGTGGCCAACGCGACGGCAGAGCAGCGACACGGCGGCGAGAATATCACCCGGGCCATGGAAGGCATGAACCAGATATCCACCGAGAACCTCAGGCTTTCAAAAGGCATGGTTGATCTTGCCCAGGACACCCTCTTCCAGATTGAGAACCTCCAGTATACAATGAGCAACTTCAGGATCAGCGCGAACGGCGGCCACCGCTGCTGGGACATCCTCAACTGTCCGACGGGCTCGCGGCAGCAGTGCCCGGCCTTCAATGCCGAAGAAGACCGCTGCTGGCGCATCAGCGGGACCTGGTGCAAGGGATTGAAGCAGGGCGATGCCCGTTCGAAGCTTAAAAATTGCATGACGTGTCAGGCTTATCGGGTCATCCAGGGAGTGGGGTGACATTCCGAGCCGGCGGTCCATTACGAAATTCGGTGATATTTTGCAAGGAGGTCAGGATGCTTGAGAATGTGAAAATAGGGGTCAGGCTGGGTATCGCGTTCACGCTGTTGCTGTTGTTGCTGCTCGTCCTGGGCGGCACCGCTTACTGGGGCGTAGATACGGTTTCGAGGCAGATGACAAGGATGCTGAAAATAGACGGGAATATCGCGGAGCATTCCGCGCGCGCACGCGCGAATGTCCTCGGCCTGCGGCGGTACGAAAAGGACATATTCCTGAACATCGAAAAGCCGGAGAAGGTCGCTGAGTACCGCAAGAAATGGGACGAGCAGCTCGACCATTTAAAGAAACGGCTCGATGACATAGACAAGGCAGCGATTACCGAGCAGGACAAAGCGGTAGTCAAGACGATGAGGACTGAGGGCGCTAATTATGAAGCTGGGTTCCTCAAGGTCTTCAGACAGGTTGAGGAAAAGAAGATAAAGACGCCGCAGGAGGGCAATGCCGCGATAACGGAATACAAGGACGAGATACACCGCCTCGAAACAACCGCAAAAGACTTTGCTGATGAGGGCAACAAGCGGATTGACGCCATGGAGGGAAAGGCCCATGCGGTAATCGGACAGACCATCCGAGTGATGGCAGGGGTCCTGATAGTCGCGGCGCTGCTCACCGTTGCCGCCGGACTCATTATCAGCCGGAGCATCACCCGGCCGCTGATGAAGCTGGCCGAGACGACGAAGAAGATAAGCGCGGGAGACCTGACGCAGGAGCTGGACATGAAGAGCAAGGATGAGGTCGGGATGCTTGCGGGTTACTTCAACGATATGGTGAAGAACCTCCAGGGCATGGTGAAGAATGCGGTGGCCTCCTCGTACCATGTCGCCCTGAATGCCGACAAGGTTTCCAGGGGCTCGACCCAGCTCTCGAAGGCGGCGCAGGAGGAGGCGGCGGTAACGGATGAGACGACGTCGTCGGTGGAAGAGATGTCGGTCTCCATCTCCAAGGCGGCAAAAAACGCCGAGGCGCTGGCAACGAACGTGGACGAAACATCCGCGACCATTAATGAGATGGCCGCATCCATCGCGCAGGTCGGCAAGAGCGCCGACAGCATGGCCGCTTCGGTGGAGGAGACCTCGGCGACGATTGAACAGATGCTGGTGTCCGTGGACCAGACGGCGAGGAATACGTCGTCGATGACCGATTCGGTAAGTGACACATCGATGACTGTTGAGAACCTCCTGTCGTCCATTGAGCAGATTGCCAGGAGCGCTGATTCCCTGAAGAGCATGGTAGTGGAGACCTCGGGGACGATCGAGGAGATGACGCGGACCGTCAAGGAGGTTGTGGGAAGGATCGGCGGCGCCAACAAGCTGAGCCGGGACGCATTCAGCGAGGCCGAGGAGGGAGGCAAGGCTATATACCGGAGTATGGAAAGCCTTCAGAACATCGGCAAGACAACGGAAAAGACGATGGAGATCATCCAGAACCTCGGGAAACGCTCAGAGGAGATAGGATCGATTGTGGAGGTGATCGACGAGATCGCCGACCAGACGAACCTTCTGGCGCTGAATGCGGCCATAGAAGCGGCGCGGGCTGGTGACGCCGGCAGGGGCTTCGCCGTTGTTGCGGAGGAGATACGGAAGCTGGCGGAGCGTTCCATGGAGGCGACGAAAGAGATCGGCGGGGTGATCAAGAAGGTGCAGCAGGAAACAGTGACTGCGATCAAGGCGACCGAAGAAACATACCGCGAGGGCAAGGACGGCATAACCCTTGCGGAGAACAGCAGGGACGCCTTCTCGTCGATCATCACGTCCATGAAGGAGAGTTCCGACGTGATACAGGGGATCGCGAAGTCCGCCGGAGAACTGAACACGGCCATTGAGCAGGTGATGAAGTATGTGGTTGATATGAATACGTCGTCGGATGAGGTCGCGGCCGCGGCTCAGGCCCAGGCAAAGGGAGCCGGCAGCGTTCGGCAGTCAATCGACAGGATGAACAAAATGGTGCAGGAAGTGAACACCGCCACCCGGGAGCAGGCTATCGGCGGAAGGCAGATGCGCGAGGTGATTGAACGCATGAAGACCCTGGTCCACGAAGTCGGGACCGCGGTCAAGGAACAGGTAGGCGGCGCCAGGCAGATCGTCCAGGCGGTGGAGATCATGAGCACCATGACGCAGGGGGTCGCCAACTCGACCGCCGAACAGAAGCTCGGCGGCGAGACGATAGTAAAGGCCATGGAGGGCATGAGCAACATATCCAGCCAGAACCTCAATCTGTCAAAGGACATGGTGGGCATGTCGGAGGAGACTCTCTTTCAGATAGAAAACCTCCAATACTCCATCAGCTCCTTTATCATACATTCCAACGGCAACAAGAGGTGCTGGGATATCATGAACTGTCCGACCAGCTCCCGGCATAAATGCCCGGCATATAATGTCGGGGAACATCGCTGCTGGCAGATAGCAGGAACGTGGTGCCAGGGCAGCCAGCAGGGAGATTTCCGCTCAAAGCTCAGGAACTGCATGACCTGTGAGGCCTTCAAGGCGATTCAGGGCATAGAGGCGTAGTCGGCGGGGAACGGGGGAGGAATGGACGAGAACCAGGACAGGCTGAACAGGCTCAGGACGAAAGACTGGTGGTCGCGGAAGAAGGAGATCGAAGAGCTTGCAGCGGGCCATGAGGAGCGGCACCTCGCTGTCCTCGAATCATGGCTCAGGAAGGGTGAGGATCATCTGTCGAGGAATATCGCCATGGAGGTATTCAGGGCCCTGGGTTCCGGGGCAACGGCCTTCCTGGTGTCACTCCTTTCGGACAGTGATGCTGACATCAGGATTTTTGCAGCGAATCTGATCGGAGATATCGGGGACAAGGACGCCCTGACGGCCCTCATCGAGGCCCTCGAGGATACGGATGTGAACGTGCGTATAGCCGCAATCGAGGCCCTCGGGAAGATGGGCGACGCGAGGGCGGTCGGCGTCCTCGCCCGAAGGCTTGAGGATTCCCCATGGTCTGTTATGGCGGCTGTCGACGCCCTTGGCAGGATAGGAGGGGATGAGGCGCGGACGGTCCTCCACCGGTTCCTCGTCCGTGGGGAATACCGGGGCATGACCTGCGAGGCCCTTGAACGGGCCGGAGACCGCGCCTCCGTGGAACAACTCATGCAGTATGTGGGCCGGGGCGAGATCGGCGGGCTGGCCCTCAGGGCGCTTGTGACCATCGCGGAAAGGGAATGCGTGATGCCATCCCCCTTATTTATCGCGGAGACGCTGCCGGTCCTTAAGGACCTTGTGCAGTCACCCGACGCTGCTGTCCGCAGGGCCGCTCTCATCGCCCTCAGTTGGGCCGGGAAGGCGGATGCAGCGCCATGCCTGATCGCGGCGCTCGGCGATGACGGGCTACAGGAACATGCCATTAACGGTCTTATGGCTCTGGGCAGGGATGCTGTTCCTGACATTATCGGGGCGCTGAGGGGCCGGGGAGGGCAGAGGGGGATATTGGCCAAAATTCTTTCCATGACCGGTGAAGTCCATGCCTTTCCGGAGTTTGCCGGCGATGCGGATTCCGAGGTGAGGACCGAGGCTGCCCTTGCCCTGGGGACTGTAAATACGCCGGAGGCCAAGGCCCTCCTCGTGAAGCTGTCCGCGGACCCTGTTGACGAGGTGAAGGCAGCGGCAGTGCTTTCCCTGCAGTTGATGAAAGGGGGCGCCGGCAATGACGGCCTTTCCCGATAAAAAAACAATAATGAGCGCGGAGGAGTTTTCGTCCCTTCGCGATCTCATCGAGCGGGAATTCGGCATCCTGCTGCGGGGAGACCGGAGGCTCACCCTCCATACAAAGGTCTCCCATCGGCTGAGCATCCTGGGACTCTCAACATACAAGGAATACTATGACTTTATTGTCGCGGACCCGACGCGCGAGGAACTCTTCATTCTCGCGTCTCACATTACCAACAACGAGACCTATTTCTTTCGCGAGCGTCCACAACTGGACGCCCTGGCGGAGATACTGCAGGACATAAAGAGGGAGAAACAGGGCGGAGAACAGCGACTCAGGATTCTGTCTCTCGCTTCCTCAAGCGGCGAAGAGGCCTATTCCCTTAACATCCTCATCCACGAAAGCGGGCTCTTCGCCTGGAACTGGGATGTGGAGATCATCGGCATTGACATCGATCGCACGGCGGTCAGCAAGGCGCATGCCGCAACCTATACGGCAAACTCCTTCAGAAGCCTCAATGGCGACATGAGCAGAATCCAAAGATACTTTACCGTGGAAGACGGCCGCTACGAGTTGAAGAGGGCGTACGCGAAGAATGTGGAATTCAGGCACGCAAATATCCTGGACAGCGGCCTCTACGCCGGCCTTGCGCCCGTGGATGTCATCTTCTGCAGGAATGTCCTGATCTATATGAGCGATCCGGCTACGGAGAGGCTCGTCAGTAACTTCAGCAGCGCACTCACGGAAACGGGCTACCTGTTCATCGGGTCGGCGGAGAGCCTCATCCAGAAGACGAACCTGTTCACCCCCGAGTACCGCGAGAAGGTGATCGTATACCGGAAGAACAGTGAAGCGCAGGCGGATGCGGGACAGCAGCGAACCTGATTGCGACCCATGAGGGATGCGGGTGAAAGGGTCCGGGAAATCATAGAGGGTCTGGCGGGCCGGGACTGGTGGGCCAGGAGGCGGGCTTCCGCGGCCCTGCAGTCCTATGACGAGTATTCCTATGTCGCCTGTCTTGCGGAGGGCGTGCGGAATCACGATAATGCCGATGCGCGCACAGCGGCGATGGAGGTCTTTGTTTCATTGGGACCCAGGGCGCTGCCGCATCTTGAGGCGCTCATCCGGGACGAGGACCGGGAGGTGCGGCTGTTTGCGGCGAATATGCTCTGCGCAATCAGGGATACAGGCAGCGTCTCCCTCCTCATCGCCGCTTTTGCAGACGAGGATATCAATGTGCGCGCAGCCTGCGTGGAGGCCCTGGGAAAGATCGGCGACAGCGCTGCCCTGGGCGTGTTTTGGGAAGCGCTTCAGGATGATCCGTGGGTTGCCATGGCGGCTGTCCACGCCCTTGGGGAGATGGGCGGCCCGGAGGCGCTTGATATACTCTACCAATGTCTCGACCGGGAGGGCCTCGATGCGCCGGCGCTTCAGGCGATCGAACGGGCCGGCAACCGGGAGTCCATCGGGCATCTTGCCGCGTGTGTCCGCAAACCGCGGTTCAGGGAAGCCGCTCTCAGGGCGATTGTCACCATCGCCGGCAGGGAGCGCATCAGGCCGAACCCGGAGTATTTTGCCAGCCTCGTGACGACGATGATCGAGATGCTCAAAAACCCGGACCCTGATATAAAAAAATATGCCTTCGTGGCGCTCTGCTGGTCGCGGGACTTTGCGGTTATCCCCTATATGATTGACGGGCTCAAGGATGATGAGCTTCAGGAGTATGCCATCGAAGGGCTGTGGGGCATGGGAAGGAGGGCCCTCTGCAGCATTGTGGATGAACTCAGGGCGTCGGCGGGACCGCACCGGGTTGTCCTGGCGAAGCTGCTCAGCATGACGGGACAGAATGTGGCCCTTCTGCAGTTTGCTGAAGATGAAGATCCTGAGGTGCGGACAGAGGTCGCTCTTTCTCTCGGAGCGCTGGACATGGCTCGGGCCCGCGCCGCGCTCGCAAAGATGCAGTCTGATCCCGAGGAGGAAGTGCGGCAGGCTGCTCGTCTCGGGCTGGCTGAGATGGAGAGGCGCGGGCCGCGGGAGTGACGGAAGAGAGGTCCCCTGGCGACGACAGTCTGTTCCTGAAAGGATATGCGACCGCATGCGCAGAATAAGAGTTCTTGCTGTTGATGATTCCGCCTTTGTACGCAAGGCCCTTCAGAGGATATTTCAGTCTGATCCTGATATCGAACTCGTCGGCCTTGCCTGTTCGGGCAGGGAGGCGCTGGAAAAGGTCCGAACGCTGAAGCCGGATGTCATTACCCTTGACGTGATGATGCCTGAGATGGACGGGATAGAGACCCTCCGGGCGATTATGGATGAGTTGCCCACCCCGGTTCTCATGCTGTCGCAACTTACGCGGGATGGGGCGGAACTGACGCTCAAGGCCCTTGAGATGGGGGCGATGGATTTTGTGGACAAGTCTTCGACCGGCATGATGGACTTCTTCGATCTTGCGAAGGAGATCATAGGGAAGGTGAAGTCCATAGCCGGGGGCAGGCCGCTGCGGATCGCCACGCGGGAAGCAGAGCTTTACCGGGGGAGGACAAAGGGTCTTGTTGATATCGTGGCCATGGGAGCGTCCACAGGGGGTCCGATGGCGCTTCATATGATCCTTCCGAAGTTCCCGCATGAGATATCCTTCGGGCTTCTAATCGTTCAACACATGCCGCGCGGCTTTACCGCTCCACTGGCGAAGAGGCTGGATGCGACGTCTTCAATCGCTGTCAGAGAGGCTGAAGAAGGTGACGCAGTCGAGCCCGGGACAGCCCTCATAGCCCCTGCCGGCCTTCACATGACCGTCAGAACGACAGGGAGCGGCTATAAAGTGCGGCTGGACATAGAACCGATGGACGAGATCCACAGGCCCTCGGTCAACGTGCTGTTCCGCTCCGTGGGCGAGCGCGCTGGAGGCCGCTCGATAGGCGTGCTTTTAACCGGAATGGGCTCTGACGGAGCGCGTGGAATGGGAGTTATCAAAGAGCAGGGCGGATTCACCATCGCCCAGGACGAGGCGACGTCGGCAATCTACGGCATGCCGCGGGCTGCCGCGGAAGGAGGCGTTGTTGACATGGTCCTCCCGCTCACATCCATCGCCGGCGAGGTATTGAAGAGGGCGTAGTCAGGCCTCCGGCGCCGCACAGATCACGATCACCGTAGTCCCCCTGCCGGCGTTGCTGCGGACCTCGATGGCGCCGCCGTGATCTTCGATGATCTTTCTGCAGATCGGGAGCCCGAGGCCCGTCCCTCCCTTTTTTGTCGTGAAAAAGGGATCGAATATGCGCTGCAGATTTTCCTCGGGTATGCCTGTCCCGTCGTCCGCGATCTCCACTCGCACATTGTTCCCCTGCTTCCAGGCGGAGAGGGTGATGGCGTGACGCGCCGCGTCGATGGCGTTGTTCAGGAGGTTCAGAAAGACCTGGGTTAGCTTGTCTTTGTCAGCGGAAACAGCGAGACGCGGGGGCATCTTAACGGTGAGGGTGATGTCGTCCCTCTTGCCGCTGACAAAATGGCGCATATCCTCGAAGAGATTGCCGAGGTCCACCTCTTTGATATCAAGACGCGCGGGCCGCGTGTAGAGGAGGAGCTCCTCCAGCAGCCGCTTCATCCGTTCTGTTTCCTTGAGCATCGCCTGGATAAGGGACTTGTACTGGGGGATGTCGATCTCCCGGTCAAGGATCTGCCCGATGGAGGAGATGCCGAAGAGCGGGTTTCTTATCTCGTGCGCCACCCCGGAGAGGACCATGCCCATCGCCTCGAAATGCTCCTTTCTTCTCAATTCCTCCTGCAGCTTTTTTATTTCGGTGAGGTCGCGGAACAGTACGATGATCCCCATTTTTCCGTCAGGCGCGTCGAAGAGGGGGGAGTTGGAGAAACCGATGGGTATCGTAGTTCCGTCGGGGCAGGAGATATTCACCTCCCTGCCGATGCCGAGACCGAACAGGAGTACGTCCTCAAGCTCCGGGAACAGGTCCGTGATCTTCCAGCCAGGGGCGACTATCGCGTCGATGCGCAGTATCTCCGCGCCCATGCCGTTGATCTTGAGAATCCGCCCCTCGCGGTCAAGGACCATGATGCCGCTTGCCGCGCAATTGAAGATGGCGTCGGAGAATTCCTGTTCAGCCTTTACCGAAGAAAAGAGCCTCGACGTATTGAGGGCAGCAGACGCCTGGCTTGCGAAGAGCAGCGTAACCGCCTTTTCAGAGTCGGTCATGAAGAAGTCCCGCCTCCTGAAAAGGGCGAGGCAGCCGAAGACCGTTTCCTTGAACCGAAGGGGCACGGAGGCGGCGTAGAGGAAACTTTCGCGTGTGATGATCTCCTCGAAACAGGACAACTCGGCCATCTTTAGGGTCTCCACGGGACGGTCCTCCCTGATGGCTGTCCAGACGAAGGAATCGGCGGACGGGATAATGGAGGGAAGGCCGTCCGTGTCAATGCCCGAGGCGTCAGCGAGACGCAGCGTGCTGTTGTCTTCCGCAAGCAGGAGCATAGCCGCGTCGACATTCGAAAAAGCCATTACCGACGAAACGATCGACGTTGTCAGCGTCTTCCCCGGGTTCTGCAGGGATTCGACTGATATGTCATGGAGCCTGATCAGCTTGGCTATGTCGTTTTTCTTGGCGTCGATAAACCGATGGTTCTCGATGGCTGAGGCGATCTCTGATCCGATGATCTCGAGTGAGTGCAGGGAGGAGTCCGGGACCTCATCCTTTCGGCCCGCAATGAGGACCCCGAGGACCGGGAAGACATCGCAGTGGAGGCAGCCGTAGATTTTCTCCTTCCCTGCAACCGCCTGGGGGCTTCTGCAGAGCGTGCCGCTGATGAGCCAGCATCGGTCGTCTTCATTAGCATGGGCAGGACAATCCTCGTGGGCGCAGAGGTTGATCTCCCTGCAGCGCCGCCGCTGGTGGGAAAGAAGGGGAACGATAGCCACGTTCGTAAAGACATCGGGTATGCCGATGTCTCCGGCTGATCTGATGACCGCCCTTGCCTCCCGTATCGTCCTGGTGAGGATGTGCTCGCTGGCCATGGATACCTCCATGGAACAGAACCCCTGGCTTATCCCCTTGCTGAATTCCTGGGACAGGAGCCCTGTCTCTTTATCCACGAGACAGAGGGCAGCGTAGCCGAACCCGAAACTTCCTGTTATGGAGGCGAGAAACTGCTCAATGATGGCGTTTGCGCTGAGGTTGCCCTTGAATACTTTCATTGAAAGTTCCGCTATCACCCGGAGTTCCGTAGTCCGCTGGCGCATGGCGTCTTCCAGATGAACGTGGGACTTCTGAATGCTCTCCGTCATCCTGTTAAAACAGGCTGCCAGGGACCCGATCTCATCATCGCCGGTGATGGGTATTCGGTGGTCAAGCCTGCCTGCCTGCAGGAGCGCAGCCCCTTCGTTGAGCTGTTCAACAGGCTTCAGGATTGTTTTTCGCAAAACCACCAGGAGAAAGACCTCGCTGGCCAGGCCGATGATGACGGCAAGGATCAGTAGCCGCTTGGCGGTATCGGCGACCTCTTTGTCGGCCTGTGCCAGGGAGCCCTTGATGGCGAGCATACCCCGGGTTTTGTCTGCGGCGCTGTGACATCCGTGGCAGTTCTTCGTATTGGCAAGAGGCTTGAAAAAGACATAGTCGCTGTCTGATGCGACAAAACGCTCCTCATGCGCCTTGAAATAGGCAGCAGGGATGACGATATCGGTATGAAACGCGGGCAGACCGTCCGGCCCTGCGACGCCTATCTTTATTTTGCCTGCCTTGTTGTATGCGTCGATCTTCTCGGCGGCTGCCCCGGGGTTCTTCTCGGCCATCAGGTGGATGATTTGGTCGGCTATCACGTTAACTGTCATGAGGGCTTCCTGCTTGTAGATGTTGAGGATCAGCCTCTTTTCCCGATGAAGTATCAGAAAGGTCAGAATACCGAAGAAGAAGACAACCCCGGCGAGGAGGATCCAGAAAAACTTTCTTTTGAGACTTTTTATGTTGACCGTCCTGAGATTGAAGCTGCTGTCTCTATGGTTGTTGTCGTATGAGCAGCTATAAAATGATAATATGGAGAACAGCCAAAATTCAATAAAAAAACTGAAACGCTAAGGGGCGTGCCCGTAATTGCGCGGCCGTGCTCCCGCCTGATTCCGAAAAGAGGGATGATCGGCTGTTGTCTTTTGACAGCGGCATTCCGCCGCGTTACAATATTCCCCTCATCGCTGTGGCCGGCCGGTTCACGTCACGCCCCGGACGATCAAGAAAGACTTCATAGCCGAAAAGAAGAGGGTCATGGATATCGAGAGGAAAATAGCGCGGCTGAACCCGCGCCAAAAGGAAGCTGTCCTGCATACGGAAGGCCCCCTGCTCATCCTGGCCGGCGCCGGGTCTGGAAAGACGCGGGTCATTACCATGAGGGCGGCATATCTGTTGCACCGTGGCGCTGCGCCCCGGTCCGTCCTGGCGGTGACCTTTACGAACAAGGCAGCGCGAGAGATGCGGGAACGGGTCGCTGCGATGGTCAGAGGCGGAGGCAACGGCAGCCCGGTAATCTCCACTTTTCATTCTCTCTGCCTGAATATCCTGCGGCGGGAGATAGAGCACCTCGGCTTTCGGAAGGATTTCACCGTCTACGACACCGGAGAGCAGATATCCCTGCTTCGAAACATCCTTTCAGACATCCGCTTCCACGATAAGACCTTCAGGATAGAGTCCGTCCTCGAAAGGATCAGCAGGTCGAAGAACGACTGCGTCCCCGCGGCGGCAATGGCATCCTCTGACGACGACAAGATCGAGGAGGTGACGGAGCGGCTCTATCCCAGGTATCACGAGGCCCTCAGGACACTCAACGCCCTTGATTTCGACGACCTTCTGCTCTTTGCGCTGAAGCTCTTCAGGGAACACCCCGCGGTGCTTCAGCGATACCGGGAGCGGTTCAGATATCTCATGGTCGATGAATACCAGGACACCAATCGCGTGCAGTATGAATTCGTCGGCATGCTGGCGGGCGAAAGGAAAAACCTCTGCGTTGTGGGCGACGATGACCAGTCGATCTACGGCTGGCGGGGAGCGCATCCAGGCAATATCCTTGACTTTGAGAAGGACTTCCCCGGCACGGCGGTCATCAGGCTCGAACAGAATTACCGTTCAACCGGCCATATCCTTCAGGCAGCCAACGCGGTGATAAAGAACAATGAGAAGCGGATGGAAAAGACGCTCTGGACAGCGGGCGCCCCCGGACCCAGGGTGCGCATCTTCAGGGCGGCTAACGCGGAAGACGAGGCCCGGTGGGTTGCGGACAGGATATCCATGATACGGCTTGACAGGAATCTCCGGTGGGAGGACTTTGCAATCATCTACCGGGCGAACCTTTTTTCAAGGCCCTTTGAAGAGGCGCTCCGCAAACTGAGGGTCCCGTACTCCGTGGTCGGGGGGACGAGCTATTTTGAGAACAGGGAGATCAAGGACCTTGCAGCCTATCTCAAGATCATCTCCAACAGCCGCGACGACCTCAGCCTGCTGAGGGCTGCCAACGTACCCAAAAGGGGGATCGGGACAACGGCCCTGGGCAGGCTTTCCGTCTTTGCCCGGGAACGTTCGATATCCCTGCTTGAGGCCTTTTCAAGGGCGCGCGAGATCGCTGAACTGGGCGCAAAGACCGCCGGATCGGCCGAAGGGTTTGCCGGGATGATCGGGCGCTACCAATCCGCCTTTCAGAAAAGAAGGGTCATGGCTGAAACCTTCGCGGCCCTGGTGGAAGAAATCCGCTACAGGGACTATATCCGCGAGCTTTACAAGACGCCCGAGGCTGCGATGAGGAAGATCGAGAACCTTGACGCCTTCATCTCTTCCCTCTCAGGCTATGCGGCTGAAGAGGCGGCCCCCACGCTGCAGGGATTCCTCGAAACTCTTGCACTCTCCGACTTCATTGAGGAAAAGGAGGAAAAGACGGGAAGCGGCGTCACCCTTATCTCCTTTCATTCCGCCAAAGGGCTCGAATTCCCGGTGGTTTTCATCTGCGGGGTGGAGGAGGACATCCTGCCCCACAAAAAATCGTCAGGCACGGCTGATGCCGTGGAAGAGGAAAGAAGGCTTTTCTATGTCGGGATAACCAGGGCGATGAAGGAACTCTACATGACCTATGCGGGTCATAGGACCAAATACGGGAGGCAATCAGCCGTGAACCCGTCGCGGTTCCTTGATGAGATACCTGACGAGGCGCTCAAAAGGCTCAACAACGAAGCCCCTGATGCTGAGGACGAAGAACGTTTTGCGCGGAAATCCCTCGCCCATATAAAGGCGATGCTGGGAGAGTAAACCCTGTTGCATTAGAAGAGGACGGGTATGCATAAAAAAACCATTAGGTAAAGCCGGCGCCGGATTGACAAAATAAAACCGTCCCGCTTACCTTATCTGCACATGAATGTCTTAAGGTTCTGCGCAAAAACAGCGCTCTTTCTCCTGACCACCCTTGTCCTTTCGCCCCTGTACATCTTTATCCTTTTTTTGTTTTACCCGTGGCGGCTTTCTATCGGACCAGGCCTTGTCCGGTTCTATTCAGGTATCTGCCTTGCGATCTATCGGGTGAAGATCAGGCAGGGAAAGGGGTCCCGCTCCCTGAAGAAGCTCAAAGGCAGTCTCCTGATAATCTCGAACCACGCGAGTTTTCTCGACATCTTCGTGCTATCCGCCAGGTTCGGGACAGCCTTTGTCAGCAAGGCTGAAGTGAGAACTTATCCGGTTATCGGGCAGATCGCCCGGCTCATGGGCAGCATCTTTTTTGACCGGGCTTCTTCAAAGGAAAGGATGCGGGTGCTCAACTCCGTAGCCAGGGGTCATTCCGGCCGGGTCCTGGCTGTCTTTCCGCAGGGGACAACAGGCGGCATCTCTGAACGCCTCTCTTTTCATCGAGGCATTTTCAAGGTGATCGAACTGAACCCAAAGCTGACCATCGTGCCGGTGACACTCTATTACAGGGACGATGCCGGGATAGCATGGGTAAGGCCGCAGTCTCTGAGAGAAAACGCTGCGAGGGTCTGCGGCCAGAAAAAGATCCCCGTGAAACTGATCGTGCATCAGCCCGTTACCATAGAGGATTACCGGGGAAAGACCGCAGCCGAGGTTTGCCGCATGGTGGAAAATACCGTGCTGGGGCCTCTTGCGAAGCCTTACCGGGAGCTTTAAAGCCGCGTCAGGGCGGCTGTCATTTGACCACCCTCAGTCTCTTCAGAAGGACGAGAGACGTCTGGTAGTCGGCCCCCTCCTCCCTCTTTACCTGTCTGAAGAATTCGCATACAGTGCAGTCCT
>JAKAGF010000113.1 GCA_021825805.1 Nitrospirota bacterium | reverse complement strand
CTGAACTCGTTCCACTCAGTAACGATTATAACAGCGTCAGCGTCCTTAACGCAATCGTAGGGCCCCTTTGCAAACCTGATCCGCTTGCCGAATATCGCCCGCGCATCGGCCATGGACGCGGGGTCAAAGGCCCTGACCACCGCCTTCTCCTTTATGAGCCGCTCGATGATATGCACCGCGGGGGCCTCGCGCATGTCATTGGTGTTCGGCTTGAAGGAGAGGCCGAGCACAGCCATGGTCTTGCCTTTGAGGGGCCCCATTGCCTTATTCATCTTTTCGACGACGAATTCCTTCTGCAGGTCATTCGCCCTGACCGCAGCGCTGACAACGCCGAGCTCAGCGCCGCTCTCGCCTGCGATGGTGAGCAGCGCCCTGGTGTCTTTTGGGAAGCAGGAACCTCCGTATCCGGGTCCGCAGTGGAGGAACTTGGGGCCTATGCGGCGGTCGAGCCCCATGCCCTTGGAGACCATCTGGACGTCGGCCCCTACCTTCTCGCAGAGCCGCGACAACTCGTTGATAAAGGATATCTTCACCGCAAGGAACGAGTTTGAGGCGTACTTGATGAGTTCAGCTGTCTCCATGTTCGTCACGACAAAAGGGGTCTCGATGAGGTAGAGGGGCCGGTAGAGGTCGCGCATGATCGCAACCGCCTGCTGGCTCACCGCGCCGAGTATAACCCTGTTGGGCCGCATGAAGTCTTCTATTGCAGAGCCCTCCCTCAGGAATTCTGGGTTCGATACAACGTCAAAGTCCACCTGTTCCCTCAGCTTCCGGGAGATGATCTCCCGCAGCCTGGCCCCGGTGCCGACCGGCACCGTGCTCTTGGTGACGATCACCTTGTACTCTCTGACACTCCGAGCTATCTCGGTTGCAACCTCCTCGACGTAGCTCATGTCAGCCGACCCGTCGCCGCGGGGGGGCGTGCCGACAGCGATGAAGACTACAAGGGACGTTTCGACGGCGTCCCCGATCCTGGTCGAGAACTTCAGGCGGCCGTTCTTGAGGTTGCGTTTGACCAGGTCCTCGAGACCCGGCTCGTAAAAGGGCACGGTCCCTTTTCTGAGGCTGCGGACTTTCTGCTCGTCCTTGTCAACGCAGGTTACAAAAACGCCGAACTCGGCGAAACACGCGCCGGTGACAAGCCCCACATAACCGGTTCCGATGATGCCTATGTGCATGTATCCTCCAGGAAAATATTATACAGGAAATCGCCTGATAAGATTGGCATGTTTCAGGAGATAAGAGAATAGAAGACCCTCTCCGTTTCTTCCACCATCCGGTCTGCCCCGAACCTGGCGCGGACCGTCTCCTTCCCCCCTGCGACGAGCCTGTCCCTCAAAGCGCTGTTGTCCATGATCGCCCGTATCTTGTCCGCAAGGCCGCTGCTGTCGCCCGGCCTGAAGAGGAGGCCGTCCTGCCCGTCCGTTATCACCTCTGCCAGGCCCCCGGAATCAGCCCCGACCGAGGGCGTGCCGGCTGCCATCGCCTCGATCACCGCAAGCCCCAGGCCTTCGTTGGCTGAGGGCAGGACGTTGATGTCCATGGCCTTGTAGAAGGCTGCCATCTCATGCTGAAAACCGCAGAAGGATATCCTCGAGGCGTCGAGACCGTGGTATCGCGCCAGCGTCGTAAGGTTCGCGATGTCGTGCTGCTCCCAGGGTCCGAGGAGTAGCAGGGTGCAGTTGACATGAAGACGGCTGAGGGCCTGAAAGAGAATCTCATGGCCCTTGAGGGTCGGTTTTGCGGGATTGAACCCGCCTGCGTGCTGCATGCGGGCGACCATGCCGACAACGACCGACCCCTCGCGGACGTATTCGGCCCTGACCTTCCGGACCTTCTCCTCCGGGACCTCCTGGAACCTGTTTATGTTGATCCCCCCGTGGATCGTCACCGCCCTGGCAGGCAGGATGCCGCTGCGGATCAGGCTCCTGCGTATCACATCGCTCATCGCGATATTGGCATTAACGACAAAATTATAGAAAAAGGCCCCGAAGTAGGGCAGGGTCCTGAGGATGCAGTGGCGGGAAAAGACCGCCTTTGACCGCAGCCCCCGCAGCCGCGCGCTCAGGAGAAGGTGCCTGCTTCGTGAATGGTGCGCGTTGACAATGTCCACCCTGTTTTCCCTGCAGAACCGCATGAACCCGGTAAGAGAGTCCAGGTCACGGCCTCCCTGCGGAAAGGTCTCGAACACCTCGACCCCGGCTTCTCCTGCCTCCTGGTTCAGTATGCAGTGGGCAGGCGCTCCGAAGATGACGCGGTGGCCCCTTTGCCTCAGGCCGATCGACAGGTCGAGGCTGATCCTGTCAGAGCCTCCTCTGCCTTCTTCTGAGAGGAGGTTCATGATCGTAAGCCGTCTATCCTGCATAGACCTTTTTCCAGACAGCATGGTAATCTTTCATCCGGAAGCGCAGGAACCCCTCCGCATAGCCGCCCGCGTTGGAAGTTATCCCGCGAAAGCGGTTGAGAGATATGGCTGCGTCCTGCCAGTCTCTTACGCTGAGCTGGCTCCTGAAGCAGCCGAGCGCGCTTCTCTTCGTCTCGACCGTGTCGGATATGTCGACAACGAGGTTCGGCGCGAAGGTCGTCCATATCTCGCATCCGCAGACAGTGATGTCACGCAGCTCCTTTTCGTACCACCGGCACAGGAGATGGTTTACTGCCATGTGGTCGTTGTGACGGTCGAAGAGGGACGGCAGGTAGACGATGTCAGGCCTGTGGCCGGCCATGGCAGCAGCGAGTCCTGCGGCCGGCCCCTGGTTGTCGAGCAGTGTCTTTGAGCGGAAATCGAGAAACCCGAGGTCCCTGATCCCCAGTATGCCCGCAGCCTCTTCAGCCTCTTTCCTCCTCTCAGCAGCACAGTCCGCAAAGTACAGGACAGATACCTCGTCGCCTGCAAGCACATGCTTTCTGAGGCTGCCGCCGCAGCCGATGACCTCATCGTCGATGTGTGGGGCGAGCACAAGGACGCGGCCCCTGTCAGGCTGCGACGCCTTTGCCGGCTGCGCCTTGAGGAACGGCTCAAGGGCCTCATAGAGCCTCCGGACATGCTGCCACGTGATGCGCTTCGGAAGCCTCACAGCAGACCCAGCCTTTTGAAGAGATCGTCGAACCTCTCTCCCATGACCTTATCGGAAAATTCCCTTTCAACAGTCTTCAGGCCCTCTGAGGCCATTTTTGACGAAAAGGCCGGATCATCAAGATACCGCGCTATGGCTGAAGCGAGCGCTGCCTCGTCTCCCGGCTGCACAAGGAGGCCGTTGGTGCCGTGACGCACGATGTCCGGTATGCCCCCCACCGCGGTACCGATGACGGGCCGGGACATCGCCATCGCCTCGATCAGCACCATGCCGAAGGCCTCTTCGCAGGTTGAGGGGAGGACAAAGATGTCCATTGCAGCATACATCCGCTCGATGTCCTTCCTGACGCCTGCGAATACCACCCGGTCATGCACCGACATCCTCCGGGCCTCCTGTTCAAGGCTGTCCCTCTCCGGGCCGTCTCCGACAAAGAGGAGCTTCAGCAGAGGATATCTGCCGGCGAGGTCCGCAAGCGCCCCGAGGACCTCGTAGACGCCCTTGCCCCGGTGTAGCTTTGCGACCGTGCCCACGACTATGTCCTTGGAACCGATGCCGAGCTCCGTGCGCGCCTCGTCCCTCCGGACCAGCGCGGGATTGAAGCGGCTGGCAGGCACGCTGTTGGGGATGACCGTTATCTTTCTCTCATCGATGCCGCTGCTGAGCAAGGCCTCCTTGACCGCATGGCTCACCGCAACTACATGGTTCACATGGTTGTTCATCAGCCACCGGGTCGTGCCCCTGATCCTGTCTGTCTGGTGGCGTATGAAGATGATCCCCGCGCCGCTGAGTTTTGCCGCAATTGCAGCAGGCCAGTATTCCCTTCCCCCGTTGGCGATGATCACGTCGATCTTCTCGCTCCTGCAGGCCAGGACCATTCTCAGGACAGCCGAGAGGTCGCCGGAGTTCCTGACCGTTATCCTCCTGCTCGGGAGCATACGTCCACCCGCTACCCTGACAGAGCCGCTGACCCAGCAGCCCATGATTACCTTGCGGCCTTTTTCGGCGAGTACGGCGGCGAGAGTATCTGAATGGGATTCGATGCCTCCCCATCCCCAGGGTTTACCGATATTCACGTTTTGAAGCAGAATGTTCACCGCCGCCCGCCCTTCCGGTCCTCGTACGCGGTATGGAGCTTTATGCTGAAGAGCAGCGGATGGGTATTCAGCCTGATAAAGGACCTCCGCAGCTCAAACAGCGAATCACCCCGAAGAACCCGTCCTCTTTTTGTCGTGACCGCACAGCGGTAACCGGCATTCCTGACCGCCTCTGCCACCCGGCTGTCGTAGTCTCCGTAGGGATAACAGAAGGTATCTGCCGGAAGGTTGAGCCGCTCTTCGATCGTCCTCTTCGATCCTGCCACTTCCTCTGCGATCTGCTCGTCAACGAGCCTGCTCAGAAAGGGATGGGTGCGGGTATGGGAGCCAAAGGTGACGTTGTTGTTTTTCAGCTCGTTGATCTGTTCCCACGTAAGAAGTCTCTTTCGTACGCCGACGCTGCCGGCGTCCCACCGGTTCTCGCCGCCGACCCTGTCGGATACGATAAAAACCGTTGAGGGATACCCGTATTCCCTGAGCACAGGATAGGCGTTATGAAAGAAGTCCTCGAACCCGTCGTCAAAGGTCAGGGCGATGATCTTTTCCGTTCCGCCGGCCTCTGCAAAATCAGCGACAACTTCCAGCGGCGCCACCCTGAAGCCGGCTGCCCTGAGGTACCACATCTGGTACCGGAACATCCGGGGCGTGACGTAGAGGCTCCGAAGCCCCGCGTCCTGCGGAGGGACGCAGATGTTGTGGTACATGAGCACCATCGCCTTTTGTGACAAAAAATAATCTCCTGTTGACTAAACAATTTCTTATTATCCCGGTAAGGCGGGTAATTTATCAATAGCGCTGCGGTCTAAGTCCGGGCGCGTTCGGACATCCGGCTCACGGGATCAGTCAGAGAGATCATCTCGTCAATCGCACGGCCGACCGTATAAGGCGACGTAATCGCAACAGGCATGAGAGGGCCTTTGTTCCACTGTTCCACGCATCTCTGAAGCGCAGCCCGGATGGCGGCCTCGTCATCCGCCTCGACAACGACGTGTCCCATCCCCTCGAGCATGGCCCTGAGTTCCCGGTTCCTGTACACCAGGCCGAGGATCAGCCTTCCCGTGTGGAGATACTCGTATACCTTGGAGGGTATCGTCTCGACGGAGACAGCGTCTGTGTTCTGGATCAGGAGGAGGAGGTCAACGGTCTGCATCATGGCAATGGAATCCTGCCTGCGGAGTTTGCCGTATGTCGCGATCAGCTCCCTGTGGCCGAAGGCCTCGATCTCCTTCACGACATCCCGCGCATTGTTCCCCACGAGATGGAGCCTGATTGTATCCACGAGCCCCGGCTGTTCTTTGCAGAGCCCGGCAAGGGCGCGGAGGAGATGAGTCAGGTTCCGGCTCCCGCCGAGAGAACCGAAATGCGCGATGCGGAAGGCAGCTGCCCTCTGGAAGGGCCCCATCTTTTCAGTAGGTGTGGCGCCCGGGTAGATCACCGCGATTTCAGGACAGACGGCGTTGCGCTCCCGTGCTGTCTCTGCTGCTTTTTCCGTCAGGAAGACGACAGCCTTTGCTGTCCTGAAGATGGCCTGTTCGACCCGGTGGATGTAGCGGCGCTCAAATTTTCCCGGGGCAGCATACTGGAAGTTCAGAGGGTCCTGGAACTCGGCGATGTAAGGTATGCCGGTGATCTTCGAGATGATCATCGCCGCGATATGGCCGCTGACAGGTCCGCCGGTGCTGTAAATTACCGAAGGCCTGCTGAACAGGCAGCGTATTGTCCCGGCGACTGACGCGAGGATGAACCACGACCAGGTGCTGTCGAGCCTCAGGAATATCTTCTCCAGGAAGTACAGCGGGTAGACCGGAAGGAGCAGAGCAAACTCCCAGAACTTGAACCAGAAACGCCTTGCGGTCACCCTCCGCAGGAAGTGCCTCACCTCGTACCGTATGCCGGAAGGCGCCGGGGAGAAGATCCGGATGTGCCGCAGCTCCCTGTTGCGGCTGCCGCAGGGAGAGGAGATGAGCGTTGCCTCAATCCCTTTTTCCCTGAAAAAGATCAGCTTGTCATCGATATGGTGGGCCGGCGCCATCGCGTCCATGTTCGCAAAATACGAGATGATCAGCCAGCGGTCTTTCATGGCAGGGGATGTATTGGAATACTGAGTATGTCCCTGATCCGTATCGCCGCCTTCCCGTCGCCGTAGGGGTTTTTCCGCCTCGCCATGCGGGAATAGGAGGCCCTGTCCTGAAGCAGGGTCTTCGCCGAGGAGACTATCTTCTTTCTGTCCGTGCCGACCAGCAGTGCTGTTCCGGCCTTTATCCCCTCGATACGCTCTGTCACCTCCCTCATCACGAGCACCGGTTTGCCGAGGCCGGGCGCCTCCTCCTGGATGCCGCCCGAGTCGGTCAGGACGAGATAGCATTTCTTCAGGAGCCAGATGAGGTGGGAATATTCAAGCGGCTCCATGAGATGGATGTTCTTCGTGTTTCCCAGCAGCGGAAAGACATGGGCGCGCACGACCGGGTTCAGATGCACGGGATAGACGATCTGCACATCCTCTTTCGCGAGGTCTCTCAGCGCCCGGCAGATGTTCTCAAAGGGTTTCCCGAAGCTCTCCCTCCGGTGGCCGGTGACGAGGATGATCCTCTTTGAGAAATCGAGGGACCGGAAGTATTCATAAAATCCCCGTTCATCGTCACCAATGATCCCGAGCCCCATGAGCAGCGCATCGATGACCGTGTTGCCGACCACATGGATCTGCTCCGCGGGTATGTTTTCCTTCAGGAGATTCAGCCGGGCGGTCTTTGTCGGCGCAAAGTGAAGATCAGCCAGATGGCCTGCGAGGATGCGGTTCATCTCCTCTGGAAAGGGCGATGCCTTGTTGAAACTCCGCAGCCCCGCCTCGACGTGGGCCACCCTGACCTGCGAGTAAAAACCGGCGAGCGCGCCTGCAAACGCTGTTGTCGTATCCCCCTGCACGAGGATCAGGTCGGGACGGTCTGCCCTGATCACGCCTTCAAGGGCGCCCAGGGCCCGCGTTGTGACCGTGAAGAGGCTCTGCCCCTGCGTCATGATCTTCAGGTCATAGTCGGGCGTTATCGAAAAAAACCGGAGCACCTGGTCGAGCATCTCCCGGTGTTGTCCGGTGACGCAGACGCCGACGTGGCCGATCTCCCGGAGCCGAAGGATGAGAGGGGCGAGCTTGATCGCCTCAGGCCGCGTGCCGAAGATAAAGAGGAACCTGCGCCTGTTCACGACCCTTCCTTTGCACGCTGGATTTCGAGGAGGATCGCGTACTTGAAGAATGTCCCGCCCGCCCTTGTCAGGGCGATGACAAAACCGTCGAACCCCTCGATGAAACCCCGTTTCTGTATGTACACCTTGAAGAACATGGCGATGCCGTGCAGAAAAGGGGAGAGGACAGTCGCCCTCCGGCCTTCGTCATAGAGTTCCTGCGCCATATCCCTGGAGCGCACCTCGAGGACGCGCAGCATGTGGGTGTAACCGGTGAAACTGAAATGTTCGATCGGAAGCGCAGTGTCGGCAAGAGAGCCGGTCGTCTCCCACCTGCCGTGGGTTATTGCCGTGTACCGGCCCGTATGTTTTCTGAACAGCCTGATGATCCGGTCGGGCCACCAGCCGCAGGTGCGTATCCATCTTCCATGGAAAAAGTTCTTCCGGGGAAAGCGGTAGGCATCAGCGCTTGATGGATCGGCGACGATCCTCTTTATTTCCAGGCCGGTATCTTCCGGGATGCGTTCGTCTGCGTCCAGCACAAGGACCCACTCATGCGAGCACTTGTCTATGGCGCTGTTCTTCTGCGGGCCGTCTCCCTTCCAGTCCTCGACAAAGACCCTGCAGCCTGCCTGCTTCGCGATCTCGACCGTCCGGTCGGCGCTCCCCGAATCAACCACAACGATCTCCGCCGCAAAGGCGACGCTTTCAAGAAGCCGGGGCAGGTTCTTCTCCTCATTCTTGGTAATGACCGCAACAGAGAGCGGAACCTTTTCAGTTGTCACGAATCGCCTCCGAAATCCCGGTAAAGAGGGGAAGGGCCATGGCTGTGGCAAAGGGCAGCAGCTGGGTGTCGGACAGGCTGCCCACGACGAAGACCGCAGCAAAGGAGAGCACGGAAAATCCGGGTGCCGAATCCCGGAAGCGCCACCCCTTCCTCAACAGGGCTATGAGCAGCCAGCAGAAGGCGATGAGGCCCGTGATTCCGAAGCTGACCATCTGGTACAGGAAGCTGTTGTGTGGATGGTCGTAGAAGGGGAGCAAAGGGTCTGCCTTGTGCAGCTCCCACGCCTGCCTGAATCCCGACGTACCGATGCCGATGACCGGGTGGCTCCTGATTTCCTCAAGTGCTATCCGCCACATGTGAAAACGGTGGCCGAGAGAAGTGTTGATGTCCCCGCTTTGGTAGCGGGAGATGTCGGATGCAGCCGCGGCAAAGCGTGACCTTACGACCGGAAAGGAGAAAAGCACGGCGCCCAGGACGACACAGGCGATGAGCGTCACCGCCATGCGGCGCCTGCCGATGATGTTGTGTATCACCAGAGGGAAAAGGAGGATCAGCGCTATGTAGCCGCTGCGGCCCCCCACAAAGCCGATCGTGGCGAAATACTGCGTAATGAGCAGGCCGTAGAACAGCCGTTCGTTCCGGGATCCGGCCCTGAAGAAATAGAAGGACGATATGAGTATGCCGGTGGTGAGCAGCAGTGAAAAGGCGATGTGCGCGGAACTCCCGCCCAGGAGGCCTGTGGTAAGCCCCTTCTTGAGCGGCACGAGGCCTGCAAACTGCAGTATCGCCACCAAGCTGTTGATGAACAATCCGGCCAGAAAGCCCCGGATAGGGAGGTTACGCTGTCTCATGCCGCAGACCACCGGGGCACAGGCAACGGCATAGAGCCAGTAATGGGATTTCAGCGCAACGGGCAGACCGTCCGCAGGTACGGGCGTATACAGCAGCCCGACCCACGGCAGGAGGATGAGCAACACGACCGGAAGGGCTGT
>JAKAGF010000112.1 GCA_021825805.1 Nitrospirota bacterium | reverse complement strand
AAAGGACAGTGAATGCCGGGCTGCTTGTCGGCGGCCGCAGCGGGAGGATGGGAAGGCCCAAGGGGCTCCTGAAGGTAAACGGCGAAACGCTGATGGAACGGTCATTCGCCACCCTTTCGAAGGTGGTGCAAAGGGTGGTGCTGGCCGGCTCGGCCCGGATGCCTGCCGGTATGAAGGGGATTGATTGCCTTCCCGATATCCCCGGCGGCAGAGGGCCTCTTTCCGGAATGATGAGCTGTTTCAGATGGTCGCCTGAAAGCGCATGGTTCATATCCGCCGTTGACATGCCTTTTATGACGGCAGAGGCATGGCAATGGGTTCTCCGCAAGAGAACCCCGGGGGCGTGGGCTGTTCTGCCCCGGCTCTGGAACAGCGGGAAGGTGGAGGCTGCCGGCGCCCTCTATGAGCCTATGATCTTCGGGTTTGTCGAGTCCCTTGCGCAGAAGGGCGTGTCAGCCCTTCAGGCCATCTCCGATCATCCCAAGGTCATCAAGCCCGTCATCCCCTCCGCGCTCGCCCACGCCTGGAGGAACGTCAATACACTCGCGGAATGGCGGAGCGCCGAGGCTGAACTCCGCTCGCGCGGATGGACCTGAGGTCCGGCGCCCGGCGTTACCGGTAGTTGATAAACTCGATGTGTATCCCCAGGTCTTTTCCCTTTAAAAGGCCGATCAACCCCTGCAGGTCGTCGATCTTCTTCGCCTTCACCCGCACCTGGTCCTTCTGTATCTCCGCCTGTACCTTCATCTTGGCGTCTTTGATGATCTTGACGAGCTCCTTGGCCTTTTCGACCGGGATGCCCTGTTGCAGCGTGACGGTCTGCCGCACGGTATTGCCCGCGGCCTGCTCCAGCTTCCCATAGCTGAGGGCCTTGAGCGATACCCCCCTCTTTACCAGCTTCGTCTGGAGAATGTCGATGACCGTCTTGAGCTTCAGTTCGTCGTCGGAGATGAGGGTGATCTCGTGTTTTTCCTTGTTCAGTTCAATGGAGCTCTTGCTGCCCTTGAAGTCAAAGCGCTGGCTGATCTCCTTGGACGCCTGCTGCTCTGCATTGAGGACCTCCTGAAGGTCCACCCTGCTTACGATATCAAAAGAATGCTCGTCTGCCATTAAAACCTCCTGAAAGATTAGAAACGTGGAATAAGCTCCGGCCTTTTTCATTATAGCAGAATGTCCCGCAGCTGAAAGAGATGTCACCGCAGCGACAATGAAAATAACGCGGTATTGATATATAATAAGTACACTTGGTCAACGGGGAGCATTCATGATAGAACTGTTACGACAACACCGGTGGGTCCTTGATCTCCTCGACATAGCTCTCATGTCGCTCATACTGTATCGCCTGCTCCTCATAATCAAGGGGACGAAGGCGGCACAGATGCTCATCGGCCTGGGGATCCTTCTCCTCGCCTCCATGGCGTCGAGGTACCTGGAGCTTTACACCATAGACTGGCTCGTCCAGAGCTTCTGGGCGCAGATCGTCATCGCCATCATTGTCCTCTTCCAGCCCGAGATACGGAGGGCCCTCGCGCATATGGGCGAGACCCAGTTCCTCACCTTCACCAAGGCTGAGGAGCTGAAATCCCTGGAGGAGATCGTCAGGGCATCGGTGGCCCTTGCCAATCGCAAGATAGGCGGTCTCATGGTGATCGAACGCGAGACGAGCCTGAAGGATTTCGTGGAGGTGGGCACGCCCCTCGACGCGAAGGTCTCGAAGGAGCTCCTTCTGAGCATATTTCACCCGACGTCGCCGATCCATGACGGCGCTGTGATCATCAAGGGCAACCGGGTGGCTGCAGCCGGGTGCTTTCTTCCCATAACCCTCAGTTCCGAGGTGAGCAAGGCCCTCGGCACCAGGCACCGCGCCGGCATCGGCCTGACCGAGGAGACGGACGCCATAGCCATCATCGTCTCCGAGGAGACCGGCTTTATTTCCATGGCAATGGACGGCAGGCTCGAAACGAAGCTGGACATGGGCACGATGCGTGATCTGCTCACCGATGTTTTTGTCTCAAAGAAGGGCAAGGCATGAAAAAGCTGTTTCTGGAAAACACGGGCCTCAAGATATCGGCGGTGCTCATCTCGGCGCTCCTCTGGTTTTTCGTGACATCCCGCGGCCAGTCCGAGATGTCCCTGGAGGCGCCGATAGAGTTCAAGTCCGTGCCGGCCGGGCTCGGCATCGCAGCGAGCAGTATCAAGGGCGTGACGGTGACTGTGCGGGGGCAGGAGCGTATCATGAAGAGCCTCAAGCCGTCTGATGTCAGGGTCTTTGTCGATCTGGCGAAGTCAAAAAAAGGAGAGGCGACCGTCTTCATCAACAAGGATGATATCCGATTGCCCTACGCCATGACGGTGACGAACATCGTCCCGTCCGCAGTACGTGTGCGCATCGAAGAGTTGATCACTAAATCCATCCGGGTCAGCCCTGTTGTCACCGGCTCGCCTGAAAAGGGCTATTTCGTCAGGGCCGTGGAGATCGTCCCCCGGGAGGTCGCCGCGCAGGGTCTGAAGTCAGAGGTGCGCAAGACCAGCGAACTCCGGACAGAGGTCCTTGACATTACCGGCGCAAAGGAGACGATGAGCCAGGAACTGGCTGTCGACACGGCGGGCGCGAATATCAAGACAGAACCGGCCGGCGTAAGGGTGACGGTGGAGATCGGGAGGGGAAGATGAGGCTTTTTGGAACGGACGGCATCCGGGGGCGCATCAACAGGCACCCCATGAAGCCGGAAAACGTCCTGAGGATAGGCATGGCTGCCGCCGTTGTGCTGCGGAAGGAGCAGCACGGCAGGAACATGGTGCTCATCGGCAAAGACACGAGGCTATCGGGATACATGATAGAATCCGCCCTCACCTCAGGCATCTGTTCCATGGGCATGAATGTCACCCTCGTCGGACCGCTGCCGACCCCGGGGATCGCATTCCTGACGCGCACCCTGCGCATCGACGCGGGCGTCGTCATCTCCGCCTCTCATAACCCTTTCCAGGACAACGGCATCAAGTTTTTCTCGCACAGCGGATTCAAGCTGCCTGACTCACTGGAGCGGCGGATAGAGGAACTGGTGGAGGACGACAACCTCGAGCGGTACCGGCCGAAAGGGGAGGAAGTGGGCAAGGCCTTCAGGCTTGACGACGCCACCGGCCGCTACATCGAGTACATCAAGTCCACGCTGCCGAAGGGCGCCACCTTCGAGGGGATGCGCGTTGTGGTGGACTGCGCCAACGGAGCCGCCTACAAGACAACTCCGTGGCTGCTGCGGGAACTGGGAGCGGAGGTGATCTCCATCAACGACAGGCCGGACGGCGTGAATATCAATGCAGGATGCGGCTCGACCGACATGGCCGGGCTCCGGGCTGCCGTGCTCGGACATAGGGCGGATGCGGGCATCGCCCATGACGGCGACGGCGACAGGACCCTCCTCTGCGATGAGAAGGGCCGGCTTGTGGACGGGGACCATATCATGGGCATGTGCGCCGTTGATATGAACGAAACAGGCAGGCTACGCGGCAAGACCGTGGTATCCACGGTGATGAGCAATCTCGGCCTGGAACGCTTCCTCGAGCGCCACGGCATCAGGATGCTCAGGACAAAAGTGGGGGACCGGTTCGTGGTCGAGCGGATGCTCGACGGCGGTTTCAATGTGGGCGGCGAGCAGTCCGGCCATGTTATCTTCCTCGACTTTAATACAACGGGGGACGGACCGATCACCGCCATGCAGGTGCTGGGCCTCATGAAGAAGAGCGGAAAACGTCTCTCCCGGCTTGCCTCGCGGATCAAGCTGTATCCGCAGGTGCTCATGAATGTCGAGGTGGAGAAGAAACAGGACATCCGGGCGGTCCCCGCGATCGACCGTGCGGTCAGGTCCGCCGAGAAGCGGCTCGGCTCAGGCGGCAGGGTCCTGGTGCGGCCGTCGGGCACGGAACCGAAGATACGGGTGATGCTCGAAGGCACGGACCTGAAGCTGATTACGAGGCTCTGCAAGGATATCTCCGGTGTGATCAGGGAATCCATGAAGTAGCCTGTCCCTGATGCCCCTCTTTCTCTCTTTCATCAGCGGCGCGGCGATATTCCAGACATATCAGTTTTTCCCCGTTGCCTCTCTGATCTTCTCTCTCTTCTTTTTCGGGGCAGCAGCATATAAGAGCCGCATTTTTCTCATCCCCTTTTTTTTCATCGGCGCGCTGTATGCATCCGTCAGGATTCATCCTCTCCCCGCCGGCGGCGCTGCCGGAGACGAGGTGAGACTGACCGGAAGATTTCTGCGGAAGATGCCCTCTCTCAGAGGAGACGATTCCCTGCTTGTATTTGCGATTGAGCGGGGATTCAGCGCCTCGACCGGCGAGGAGCTTGAATGGCTGCAGGGGAACGAGGCTGACCTGCGGGCCGGGGTTGAACCCGATTATGACAAGACATACGAGGTTTTCATCAGGATACGGGACCGCTCAAGGCTGAACCCCGGCGGGTACCCGAGCGCGAGGCTTTCAGGCAAGATGCTTGCTGTCGGAGAAGCCGGCTTTGCCGGCGATTCCCCGGCAGCGAGGTTTTATGCCGCCAGGCTCAGCCTGAACCGGTTGATACAGGAACGCTTTACGCCGCAGTCGGCAGGGCTGATCGCAGCGATCACGACGGGCGACACGTCTTTGCTTGACGATGAAGTCAGGTCGGCCTTCAGCGCAACCGGCCTCACCCACATCCTGAGCATATCAGGAACCCACTTCGGTCTTTTCTCGGTGATGCTCTTCGGGATATTCGTCTCTCTCATAAAACTGCTGCCTCACAAACTGCTCCTGCGGCTGACCGTCTGCCTCAGTCTCCAGCAGGCCGCGGCGCTCCTCTGCATCCCCTTCATGGTCCTCTATCTGGGGATATCCGGAGGCGGCCCGCCCACGGTACGGTCATTCATCATGGTCAGTCTGTTCCTTGGAGGGCTCCTTGTCGGCAGGAAGGGTTTCTGG
Source organism: Nitrospirota bacterium (assembly GCA_021825805.1). Lineage (GTDB taxonomy): Bacteria > Nitrospirota > Thermodesulfovibrionia > Thermodesulfovibrionales > UBA6898 > JAKAGF01. Next base: position 4,180 of record JAKAGF010000112.1, on the reverse strand, counting down.
CTCAATTCCCTCCTGCTGGCCGCCTTCCTTCTCGTCCTGTGGGACCCCGTGGTCCTGTTCAATCTTTCCTTTCAGCTGTCGTTCATAGCCGTGCTGTTTCTGGGGTATGCGGTCGAACGGGAAGAGGAAGAAGTCGCCGTTGGATCGCGATTGTCGCGGTATATCAGGACATCGCTGCTCATCACCCTCGCGGCTTCCCTCGGGACAGCCCCTCTCGTTGCATACCATTTCCATTATTTCTCCCTGGTTTCCCCCCTGGCGAACCTCGTGGCTTCACCGCTCATCGGTTTCGTTCTTGTCGCGCTTTCCGTTGCCTCATCGTTCGTCTTCCTCTTCACCGGGTATTTTCCGCTCGTGCAGCTCATCGAACATGCGGCAGCGCTATCGATCCGGGTGGTCAAGCTCTTCAGCCTTGTTCCTTATGCGGATGTCAGTATGCGGGCCTTTCCTCCCGTCCTGTGCATTCTGTTTTATATTGCGTTCGTCCCGTATCTCAGCCGTGGCAGGAAGAAGATTTTGCTCGCGCTGCCGGCAATTCCCTTTCTTGCGTATCTGCTTTTCTGGCCTTCCGGCAAAGGCGCGCTCCGTGTTACTTTCCTGGATGTGGGTCAGGGCGATTCCGCTGTCGTTGAATTGCCTGAGGGGAAGACCATGCTGATAGACACCGGAAGGACGGGGAGGGAGACTGCCGCATTTCTCCGCTATCTGGGCAGACGTGACGTCGATGCCCTCGTGCTCTCCCATGTGCACCCTGACCACACTGGAGGACTCGACTATCTACTGCGGACATTCCGCGTGAAGGAGGTGTGGGACAACGGGCTCATCCAATACCCTGCCGGCATGACGCCGTTGCCGGGGCTCCGGTCCCTTCAGAGGGGTGATGTCATCACCCGCTGGGGCGCGATAATGACCGTCCTTCACCCGTATGCCGGTTTTTATACCCTTAGCGGAAATCAGTACAGCGAGGAGAACAGCGGCTCTCTTGTCTTTAAGATCGCCGGGCAGGGGAAGACATTCTTTTTCGCAGGCGACGTGGAGTATGAGGCTGAGGAGGACATGACGCACCTTGAGCCGTGGCTGCGCAGCAACGTCATAAAGATCCCCCATCACGGCGGCAGAAGTTCGGGCAATCCCGCATTCCTCCGCGCGGTGTCCCCGGATATAGCGGTCATATCCGCTGGAAGGGGAAATCCCTTTGGTCATCCCAGCCGGGAGGTGCTGGACCGGTTGGAGGGAACGCGCATCTTCAGGACCGACCTCGACGGCGCTGTTGCTATCACGGCGCGCAATGGTGTGCTGACGATTAAGACATACAGGGACTATGCCCTGGAGAAGGCGGATTCCCTTGAAAAAGAGAAGGCCAATTTCAGGAGGCTGTTTGAGACGTGGTGAGTCGACAAAAAAAATTGTTAGTAGCTATAGTTTTGCTATCCCGAACCACCATGCAGAATCCTCCGCTCATTTAAGATGCAATATTTCCGGCAGGAGCGTGAACTGTCTGTCAGGTCAAATTGAAGTGAATCACTGGCTGACGGCTAACGGTTCAGGAGCTTTGCCGCGTCCTTGGCGAAGTAGGTGAGGATGAGGTCCGCGCCGGCGCGCTTGATCGATATGAGCGTCTCCATCATTACCCGCTCCTCATCGATCCAGCCCATTTTGGCGGCAGCCTTGATGAGGGAGTACTCTCCGCTGACATTATAGGCGGCAACCGGAAGATCGAAGTTCTCTTTCACGTCTGAGATAATGTCGAGATAGGTCATGGCGGGCTTGACCATAACGATGTCAGCGCCTTCGTCGATATCGAGCGCGACCTCCCGTAACGCCTCCCGACGGTTTGCCGGGTCCATCTGGTAGGAGCGGCGGTCGCCGAACTTGGGGGTCGATTCGGCCGCCTCCCTGAAAGGGCCATAGAACGCGGAAGCGTACTTGGCAGCGTAGCTCATGATAGGTATTCCGGTGAATCCTCCGGCGTCCAGGGCGAGACGTATCGCCTCGACCCTGCCGTCCATCATGTCAGAGGGCGCAACCATGTCCGCCCCTGCCTCGACATGAGATACCGCCTCCTTTGCCAGGAGTTCCAGAGTGGGGTCGTTCAGCACGTCCCCGTTTTCGATGACCCCGCAGTGGCCGTGGCTTGTGTACTCGCACATGCAGACATCGGTGATGACGTAAAGGCCCGGAACCTTGTCCTTGATCGCCTTGATCGCCGTCTGGACCTCTCCGTGGGGGTCATAGGCGCTGGCGCCGCACTCGTCCTTGTGCCGGGGTATGCCGAAGAGAAGCACAGCGGGTATGCCGAGGCCTTTGACTTCCTTCGCGTGTTTTACGATCCTGTCAACCGACTCCTGGAAACATCCGGGCATGGGCTTGATTTCCTTCCGAATGTTTTTGCCGAAGGTGACGAACAGGGGATAGATGAGGTCATCAGGGGACAGGACGGTCTCCCGGACCATCCTCCTGATCACCTCGTCTTTTCTGAGTCTTCTGGGTCGCTGGAAGGGGAACATCAGCGGGGCGCGGCGGTTATCCGCAGGAGCTGCAGCCGGTACCGCACGACGGGGGCTCGTTGCTGTTGATGACAAAGCCTTCACCCTCAGGGGTCTTGACGTAGTCGATCTCCTTGTTGTCAAGGCTCGAGAAGGTCTCCTGGTTCATGAATACCTTCAGGCCGTCCTTCTCCACGGTCTGGTCTCCTGCAGCGGCCTGTTCATCTATATCAAGGCCGTAGCTCGGGCCGCAGCACCCTGAGCCGTGGATAAAGACCCTGAGGCCCCATCCTTCCTTGCCCTCGGCCTTCAGTATTTCCTTCGCCTTTTCGGCGGCATTATCAGATACTTTTATCACGGTGACCTCCGGTGAGTTGATTTCTTTTTAGCTTACGCAAATAACGGCGAAAAAGCAAGCTGCGCAGGCCCGGACAGCCGCCCTCAGACGGCCTGTTCGCCCCGTTGGCCGGTCCGTATCCTCACCGCCTCTTCGACCGCATAGATGAATATCTTGCCGTCTCCGATCCGTCCTGTCTTGCCCTTTGTTTCCAGGACGTTTACGACATCCGACACCGTGTTGTCAGGCACGACCATCTCGATCTTGATCTTGGGCACGTAATCCACGGTATACTCGGCGCCCCGGTACAGTTCGGCATGCCCTTTCTGACGGCCGAAACCCTTGACCTCTGAGACGGTCATCCCCCGTATGCCGATCCCTTCCAGTGCGTCCCTGATTTCATCGAGCTTAAACGGCTTGATGATCGCCTCGATCTTTTTCATCGTTCACCTCGCAGGAGTTTGTCGAATGCCGCAAGACGGGAGTAATCAAAAAGCGTTGACATCGCCCGCGATCGGGTCGGGATGCCCGCCTCCTCAACAGCGGCTACCGGGTTCAGGCCGCCGACGACCACCACGCCTGCCTTGTCGATCCCCACCGGGATCTCAAGGAGTTTCTGGTTGGGGTTCCCGAGACACAGGATGCCGCCCAGGCCTTCGCGCTGCATGTCTTCCTGGAGCGCGTGTATCTTTTCGAGACAGACTACGGGGATCTCCCGGAAGCTTGCCAGGATCTGCCCTGAATTACCTTCCACCGCCGGCCGTACCCCGGTCATGCCGCTCTTGATGAATATCTCAAGGGGGTCGAGGGACGAGCCGGCGTAACTGATGAGCGCGGAAAACCTCGTGGGCTCCCCGTCTTCGATCCGGAGAACGCCGCCGAACCGCGAGGTGACCGGAATCCCGGCCTTCAGGAGAATGCTGTTCAGGGTCACGCTGCAGACGGTGCCGAATCCGACGTGGTCTTCGGGTATCCTGATGTCCCCGATGCAGTCACCCTCCTTGCAGCAGACGACCCTCGTGCTCATGTTGTAGCGCGAGGCGAATACGCTTTTCATCACCTCCAGCGCGTCATTGAAGGTGTCCTTGTGGAAGAAGGTCACATTGAGAATGACCTTCCCCTGCCTGCTGACAAGATCGAAGTCGCTCAGGAAGGCGAGGCTCTCTATCTTGCTGATGACGAATCCCACCTTCTCGGTGACAAGCGACTGGGAGAGTTCCTCCCTCCCTTTGGGAGTGATGCTCCGCCCCTCCTTGCCGAAGACGCGGGTGTAACCTTTCTCATCGAGTATCCTCAGGTGGTACCGCACCGTCCTTTCGGTCAGGTCGATGCCGTACCGCGTCAGCCGTCGTGAGAT
>JAKAGF010000111.1 GCA_021825805.1 Nitrospirota bacterium | reverse complement strand
ACCGCCTTGAAAGGGCGATGTCCTAGGCCGGGCTAGACGATGGGGACATTTGGTGAGCCGCGTTGGATTCGAACCAACGACCCACGCCTTAAAAGGGCGTTGCTCTACCAACTGAGCTAGCGGCCCCAAAAACGACAGACTTTAAAAATACACCGTAAAGCGGTTTCTTGTCAATCGATGAAGGCCGCGGAGCGGCGAAGGGGGGCCTTATTTCCCCGCCTGTGACCGTGTGAAGGGCAGCAGTCCGCCCTTCCTGATCACTTCCCGCTCCCTGTCATTCAGGCCGGAGGAGACCGTGAAGCTGAAACCCTTTGTCTCGTCCTCGACTATGCAGGTCCGGCCGGCCTCTATGAACCCGGCAACGTCCTTTATTAACAGTCTGTCGCCCTGGTCGATCCGCGCGTAATCGGCAGGGTCCTGAAAGACGAGCGGAAGGATGCCGAAGTTGATGAGGTTCGACCTGTGGATGCGGGCAAAGGATTTGGCGATCACAGCCTGCACGCCCAGGAACATAGGCGCTATCGCCGCATGCTCCCTCGATGAACCCTGGCCGTAGTTCTCTCCGCCCACGATGATCCCTCCTCCGCCCGGCCTGGCTTCTTTCGCCCTTGTGCTGAAGGCGCTGTCGATGTTTTTGAAGACAAACTCGGATATCGCCGGGATATTCGACCTGAAAGGAAGGACAGCAGAGCCCGCGGGCATGATGTCATCAGTGGTGATGTTGTCTCCCGTCTTCAAGAGCACCTCCGCCTTGATCATCGCCTGAAGCGGCTCTTTCACTGAAACCTCTTTTATGTTCGGTCCCTTGATGACCGCCACAGCAGAGGCGTCAGCCTTCGGAGGAATGAGGAAGTTCCTGTTGATAAGATACTTTGACGGCTCTTTCAGTTTTTTCAGCGGGATCCCGGCCTCCCGGGGGTCGATCATCTCGCCCCTGAGCGCGAAGACCGCGCAGGAGACAGGGCTGGCAAGGTATACCGAGGCGTCCCTGGAGCCGCTTCTGCCCTTGAAGTTCCGGTTGTAGGAGCGGACGGAAACCTGTCCACTTCCCGGCGCGCCGCCCATGCCGATGCACGGGCCGCAGGAAGACTCAAGCATCCGCGCGCCGGCTGCCAGCATGTCGGCTGCAAGTCCTTCCCGGCCGATCATCTCGCTCACCTGCTTTGAGCCCGGGTTGATCAGGAGATTTACGCCTTCGGCCACGGTGTTGCCCTTCAGCAGGGACGCGACGGACCTCATCGCCTGGTAGGAGGAGTTTGTGCAGCTGCCGATGCAGACCTGATGCACCTTTGTCCCTGCAAGGCTCTTTACGGTGACCACGTTGTCAGGGCTGTGCGGCTGCGCGATCATCGGCTCTATCTTGCCGAGGTTGATCTTGATCTCCTGGGAGTACTGAGCATCTTCGTCCGCAGCAAGCTCTGTCCAGTCCGCACCCCTTCCCACGGCCTCGAGGTAAAACTTCGTTCTCTCGTCGCTGGGGAATACCGAGGTGGTCGCGCCGAGTTCCGCCCCCATGTTAGTGATCGTCGCCCGCTCAGTCACATTCAGGTCCTTTACACCGGGACCTACGTATTCGAGTATCCTGCCGACCCCGCCTTTTACCGTAAGTCTTCTCAGTATCTCGAGGATCACGTCCATGGCGGTTACGTACGGACGCTTCAGTCTGCCCATCAGCCGGACCTTCACCACCTTCGGCATGTTCAATTCAAAGGGGGAACCGGCCATGACCGTTGCAGCGTCGAGGCCGCCGACGCCGATGGCGATCATCCCGATGCCTCCGCCGGTGGGGGTATGGCTGTCCGTGCCGAGCGCGATCTTCCCCGGAGCGGCGAACTGCTCGAGATGGACCTGGTGGCAGATGCCGTTTCCGGGCCGCGAAAACCAGGCCCCGTATTTTGCGGCGGCGGTCTGGAGGAAGAGATGATCATCAGGGTTCATGAAGTCCTGCTGCAGCATGTTGTGGTCAACGTAGGAGACGGCCAGCGGTATCCTCACGCGGTCGAGCCCCATCGCCTCGAACTGGAGCCATGCCATCGTGCCGGTGGCATCCTGCGTATAGACCTGGTCTACCCTCAGACCGACAGAGGCGCCTTCCTTTATCTCGCCATAGGCGCGATGCGCCTCAAAGATCTTTTCAACGATATTTTTGCCCATGATTACCTCGGTTGCCTCAGAAATGGTATCCATTTATTTTCCGGCAAGGGCCGGGAAAAAGTCAAATTCAGGCGCAGCCTCTTGGCCCCTTTTTGACTTTGTCTTTTTTTATATGGTAAAAAATAAGGAAAATCAACGAGAAATAAGGAATTCCGGATATGCATTTCTTTTCCTACAAGGGTAATGAGCTTTATGCGGAAGACGTCCCGGTACGGGAGCTTGCGGAGAGGTATGGAACGCCTCTGTACGTCTACAGCTACGAGACGATCCTGCGGCACTTCCGGGCATATGACGACGCGTATCGCGCTTTTCCCCACATCATCTGCTATGCTCTCAAGGCAAACACCAACAGCGCCATCCTGCGGCTGCTCGCGCGAAACGGTGGAGGCGCCGACATCGTTTCCGGCGGCGAGCTATTCAGGGCGCTGAAGGCGGGCATCCCGCCCAAGAAGATCGTGTACGCCGGAGTCGGCAAGACGGAACAGGAGATACGCTTTGCCCTGAAATCAGGTATCCTCATGTTCAACGTCGAGTCTGTGGACGAACTCGCGGAGATCGACCGGATCGCGGGGCTCATGAAGAAAAAGGCGCCGGTTGCCCTGAGGATCAACCCGGACATCGACCCCAGGACGCATCCCTATATCTCGACCGGGATGAAGGAGAACAAGTTCGGCATCGCGATCGAGGGCGCGCTGGAGCATTACCGCGCCGCCTCCCGGCTGAAGAACATCGAGGTCGTAGGCGTGCAGAAGCATATCGGCTCCCAGATCACGACGCTCTCGCCCTTTGTGGATGCGCTCAAACGTATCCTGACGCTCTTTGACGAGCTGAACAGGAGAAAGTTCGGCATCAGGTATCTGGACATCGGCGGCGGGCTCGGCATCCCCTATTCGGACGAGAAGCCGCCTGCGCCGAACGACCTGGCGAAAAAGCTGCTGCCCATACTCAACGGCAGGAAGATCACCCTGATCATGGAGCCGGGAAGGTCCATTGTCGGCAATGCGGGCATCCTCCTGACCCGCGTCCTGTACCTCAAGAAAAGCGGGGGTAAGAACTTTGTGATCGTGGATGCGGGCATGAACGACCTCATGAGACCCTCGCTTTACGACGCCTACCACCGCATCATCCCCGCGGTCAAAAGGCGCCGGCCGCAGGTGACCGCGGATGTGGTCGGACCGATCTGCGAATCCGGGGACTTTCTTGCAAAGGGACGCCGTATCGAGAAGGCTGAGCGCGGGGAGTGCCTTGCAGTAATGAGCGCCGGGGCCTACGGCATGTCCATGAGCTCCAACTACAACAGCAGGCCCTCCCTTGCGGAGGTGCTGGTGAGAGGCGGGAAACACAGCCTCATAAGGAAAAGGGGCGACTACGAGGACCTCATCAGGGACGAGAAGGTCCCGGGATACCTCGCGTGAAACTTTCCTTCACCAAGATGCACGGCATAGGCAATGACTTTATTCTCATCGATTGCCGCGGCATGCAGCTTGCCGGCCTGCCGGGACTGGCGAAGCGGCTCTGCGACAGGAGGTTCGGGATCGGCGCTGACCAGATACTGCTGCTCGGTGAATCCGCTGCCGCTGATTTCTCGATGCGCATATTCAATGCGGACGGCAGCGAGGTCGAGATGTGCGGCAACGGCATACGCTGCCTCGCCAAATATGTCTGGGACCGGGGACTGTCGGACAAGGAGACGCTTCGCGTCGAGACGCCGGGCGGCATCATCCAGCCCGAGCGGGCCGGAGAGCTGGTGCGGGTGGATATGGGAGAGCCGGTGCTTGAGGGAAGACTCATCCCGGTGAATCTCAACGGAGAGGTGAAGGGCCATCCCCTGCAGGCGCTTGACAGGGAGTTCAGGATCACCTGCGTCTCGATGGGCAATCCTCATGCGGTTATTTTTGTGGATGGAGTGGAAGGCCTTGACGTCGAGAGATACGGCAGTGTTATCGAGCGGCATGAACTCTTCCCGAAAAGGACGAATGTGGAGTTCATCGAGGTGATCGGCAGAGACCGTATCAGGATGCGGGTATGGGAGCGGGGCGCGGGCGAGACCCTCGCCTGCGGCACAGGGGCGTGCGCTGCTGCGGTCGCTTCCCATCTCAACGGCCATACGGGAAGACGCGTTTCTGTGGAACTTCGCGGCGGCGTTCTGCATGTCGAGTGGAGGGAGGACAACCGCGTCTTCATGACCGGTCCTGCTGCGGAGGTATTCGAGGGCGTGGTGGAGGCGTGAGCAAGCCGAAGCCCCTGCCCCATGAGGAGCGCAGAAAACACCCGCGGATCGGGTACGACATGCCCCTTGAGTTTACCAAGATCGTAATGGAATTCGGTAACCTGCAGAGGTATGATTTTACCGGGAAAGGGGTGGACATCAGCCCCGGGGGGCTCGGCTTTGTCACGGATTTCAGGCTCGAGCCGGGCGACTTCATCCAGATAAAGCAGGGAGAGGATTCGTATCAGACCGCGGAGGTGAGGTGGGTCGGGATGATAGACGGAAAATACAGGGTAGGCGTCCTTATATATCACGATCGGTAGCAGCGAAGGAGGAGACATGTTTAAAGGTTCTATTGTAGCCATTGTCACGCCGTTTAAGAAGGGGAGGGTGGATGAGAAGGCCCTGGGGGACCTTATAGAGTGGCATATCCGGCAGGGGACCAACGCGATTGTGCCCTGCGGCACCACGGGCGAGTCGGCGACACTCGATTATAAGGAGCATTTCCGCGTCGTCGCCTTTACGGTCAGGGCGGTCAACAAGCGCGTGCCGGTAATCGCCGGTACCGGCGCCAACGCCACGGACGAGACGATCATGATCACGAAAGAGGCGAAGAAGGCGGGTGCTGACGGCGCGCTCCTCGTTGCCCCCTATTACAACAAGCCCACGCAGGAGGGGCTCTACCGCCACTACAAGACTGTTGCCGAGAAGGCACGGATCCCGATCGTGCTGTACAACGTGCCCGGCAGGACCGCCGTGAACATCCTCCCTGCCACGGTCGCGCGGCTTGCGGAGATCAAAAACATCGTCGCTATCAAGGAAGCGACCGGAGACATGAAGCAGGTGAGCGAGGTGATCAGGCTCTGCGGCGACCGGATCACCGTGCTTTCGGGCGATGATTTCACAACGCTGCCGATGATGGCCCTGGGCGGCAAGGGCGCCATCTCGGTCACCGCCAACGTGGCCCCGAAACTGGTATCCAGGATGTGTGCCGCCTGGGAGGCCGGCAACTACGACGAGGCCCGCGGTATACACTTCCAACTGGAGCCCCTGAACAACGCCATGTTCATCGAGACGAACCCCATCCCGGTGAAGACGGCGCTGGCGATGATGGGCAGGATCAGCGAGGAGTTCAGGCTCCCGCTCTGCGAGATGTCGGCGGCGAACAGGGAGAAACTCAGGAAGGTCCTCAGGGACCTGAAACTGATACGGTAGTTAGAGGCACTTTCTCAGCAGTTCAAGGTCGATGTTCTTGATGGCCGTCCTCTCGACGGCCTCCTCGCCCATGTTCTTGAGGTAAGGGAAGATGCCGATGACCGGCGCCGGGCAGATCTGCGCAAGGAGTTTCGGGTTCGTCTGCTCAGCCGGGCTCTGCTCCGGAGGGGCGCTGTAGTTGAGGATAATGCCTGCCACGGTGAGGCCTTCCTTCCGGGCGCAGGAGAGCGTCAGCATGATGTGGTTGATCGTCCCGAGGCCCGGCCTCGCCACCACTATGAGCGGCAGGCCGAGGTCCCTGGCGAGCCCGACGACGTAATAGTCCCTCTTTATCGGCACCATGAGCCCGCCGACGCCCTCCACGATCATGACCTCGTATTTTTCCGAGAGCTTGTCAAAAGACCGCCTGATCTCGTATAGGCTTATCTCGGTCATGTCCGCTTCTGCCGCGGAGATCGGGGCCAGGGGGCTTTCGAGGCAGCAGGGCGTGACGAGCGTTATGGGATCATCCATATGGGCCATCTGTTTGAGGAACATGCCGTCAAAGGGGATGAGCACGTCCCCTTCGCGGCCGCAGCCGCTTTCTATGGGTTTCATCGCCCCGGCCTTCAGGCCCATGTAATTTACGGCCTTGATCACTGCCCCTGCCATGATCGTCTTGCCGACCCCGGTGTCAGTTCCTGTGATAAAAAAGCCTTTTGGCATGGCGGCTCCTCTCCCGTGCACTTTGCCTTACCGTATCCTGCTGTCGAGGCAGAAGACCTGGCCGGTGATATTTTTCGAGACCGCAAGATACGCGATCATTTCCGCGGCATCTTCGGGTTCAGCAAGCCGGCCCAGAAGGCTCTCCTCCACAGCCTGCTCCCCTGCCCCGGCATTGACGGTTCCCATGCCTGTTGACAGATAGCCCGGGAGCACCGCATTCACCTTGATATTGTCGGCGGCAAACTCACGGGCAGCTGTCTTCGTCAGGCCCAGGAGCGCGGCCTTTGAGGCGCTGTAGGCGGCCTGTCCAGCCTTGCCCCTGATCCCTGAGTAAGACGATATGTTCACTATCTGGCCGCCCCCGGACAGGGCCAGGATCGGCGCAGCCGCACGCATGACGTTGAAGCAGCCGGTGAGGTTGGTGGCGATCACCCTGTCCCAGTCTTCCTCTGACTGGCGTATGAGAAGGTCATCAGCAGTGACGCCCGCATTGTTTACCACCACATCGAGCCTCCTGAACCGGGCCTGGATACCATCCATCATCTCCCGGACATCAGGATATCTGCTCACATCCGCCCTTATCGCCACTGCATCTCCCTTGAGCTCCCTGATCAGCGCTTCAGCCGGAGCCTCTGAATTTCGGTAACTGACTACCACGGCGAATCCTTTTCCGGACAGAGACCGCGCTATTTCCCTGCCCAAGCCGCCGGACCCGCCGGTGACAAGCGCGATCTTCATGCCTTGCCTATCGGCATATCCGCCTTCCGGAGCAGCGGTTGCAGGCCGCGCCATTCCGCGACCAAAAAGTGATATGCAGCTCTGTCCGCCATGATATCTTTAATATACGTTACCGCTGTAAATAGTCAAGGCCCGGCATTACTTCATTGCGCGGCTTCCCCTGGTGATCAATGGAAGTGTTTTTGTGGACGGTCCGAAAGGCGACCATGTGCTATAATAAATACCGTGAAAACAAATGACGCTCCTCGTTTTGTTACACGATGAAGCCCTGTGATCATGCCGCCATGCGGCTGAAGCTCCTTCTGTCCGTCCTGTCCCTTCTTGCCTTTGTTTCCTGCGCAGGCAAGGAGGTGGCTGATAAGATTCCCGAGTTGTACTGGCCGCTCCCGCCTGAAAGACCCCGCATAAAGTTTGTCGATATCATCGCCGGAAGCGGCGACATCGAGGCGAGGTTCCGGAAGATCAGACAGTTCTTTTTCGGCGAAGACCTGGACGCCAACTTCCAGAAGCCGTTCGGCATAGCGGTACGAAAAGGCCGGCTCTATGTATCGGACATCGGCATGGTGCATTACCTTGATTTTGGACGGGGCGTGTACAAGCGCATCGGGGAAAGCGATCTTCGTGTGCCTACAGGCATTGCGTTGTCAGAGGACAGGATATTCGTCGCCGATGCCGCGAAGAAGAAGATATTTGTCTATGACCTGAACGGACAGTTCATTGCATTTTTCGGGGGAAAGGAACTTGATACGCCCGCAGGGCTGGCGCTTGATGAGCAGCGCGGCAGGCTGATCGTCTCGGATTCCCACAAGAACAAGATCATGGTCTACGGGCTTGACGGCGCCTTGCTCTCATCGTTTGGCGAAACCGGGCACGCCCCCGGCGCGCTGTACATTCCCTATGGCGTAACCGTTGACAAGGACGGCAGGATATATGTTGTTGATTCAGGGAACTTCAGGGTGCAGATATTCGATGAGAAGGGTTCTTTCCTGAAGGTCGTGGGAGAGATCGGCACCTCGCCGGGGAATTTTGCCAGGCCTAAAGGGGTTGCCCTTGATTCAGACGGCCACATATACGTCCTTGATGCTGCTTTCGGCAATTTCCAGATCTTCGATATGGACGGCAATGTGCTGCTTGCCGTCGGCCGCACCGGCACTGATCCCGCTGAATTCGTTCTCCCCTCTTCGATCTCGATCGACGAGAAGGACCAGATATATATTGTCGATCAGGTCAATAAGAGGGTCCAGATATTTCAGTATCTCAGGGAAGGGACATGAGAGAAATAATTTCAGCTGATAACGCGAGGGCTGCTTCCACAGGTGTGCAGGGTTCTGCCGGACGGTTCCTGCGCGGCGAGTCTGCCGTGGCGAGGCTTCTGTGGGGTTTGATCCTTTGTCTTCTCTTTCTTCCGTTTCTGAACAAGGCGTTTCATATCGATGACGCCGAGTTCCTGATCATATCCCGCATCGTGGAGTGGAACCCCTTGCATACCGCTCCTGTTGATTATCCCACGTACGGCCAGATGCTCAGAGGCTCTCTGCCGGCGTTTGAGATGACCCATCCGCTGCTCGTTCCCTATATGATAAAGCTGGTTTCAGCGGTCTTTGGAGAGCGCGAAGTCATATTGCATCTGGCGTTCCTGATATTCCCCGCCCTCGCCCTGTGGTCCGTGGTGACCCTGAACAGAATGTGGTTTCCAGAGGCCGGAAGCGCAGGGAGGATAGTCGCCCTCTTTCTCTGTTCAATACCGGTTTTTCTTGTCAGCGCGCATACGATAATGACGGATGTGCCGACCCTTGCGTTCATTCTTTTTGCCATGGCATTGTACAGCCTTTTCGCTGAAAAAGGTTCCGTGGTCCATGCCTATCTGGGCGGAGCGGCCCTGTGTCTTGCTGCCTTTACATCATATCAGGCGCTGTTTTTTGTCTTTCCTGTATTCATTATTCTTCTCATGAGGCGGAGATTCGGCATCCATGGCGCGTTGAGCCTCCTGATGCCGGTTGCGGCCCTCCTCGCATGGTTTCTTCTCCTGTACCACACCTATGATATCTTTCCCATGATCAAGGGCGGCGGGGCAGGGTCGCCCGGCGACGGCATGATCCCGCACATCATCAGGGTGAGCATGGATTATGAGAATTCCAG
>JAKAGF010000110.1 GCA_021825805.1 Nitrospirota bacterium | reverse complement strand
CGCAGATCCCCGCCGCAGTGCGGACAGACTGATTTTTTCGTAAAATACTTGTCAACCTCGATCTCTTTCCGGCACAGTGCGCATATCTTCATGCAACCTCCTCTCAGGAAATAATTATAGCCTAAAACAGGCGCTGTCATCTTGTTCGCCGTGCGTGTTGACAGACAAAGCATCCTGTGGTATGTTGAATCAACTTTTGAAAAAAAGGAGGAAGAACATGGCCTGCAAATCAAAGGGCCCGTGCGGCACGGCGAAGAAGACCGCTTCGAAGTCAACGGCCAAGAAGACAAAGAAGTAACCGTTCTCTCCTTTGGTCCTGAAACGGGAAAGGGATGGCTCCGGCCATCCCTTTTTTTGTCGCTGCTGCCCAATCTCACGGCAGTGTGATAATATGTATCCGTGTTCGAAAGGGAGCTTGCCGAGCTGAAAAGACGCCACCTTGCGCGGAGGGTGATATCTCGCGATACGCCGCAGGGGCCGGAGATCAGGATACAGGGCCGCAGGCGACTGAACTTCTCTTCCAACGATTATCTGGGGCTGGCGAACCACCCGGAGGTGGTTCGGGCGGCTGCGGAGGCAGCGCAGCGATACGGGTTCGGGGCCGGCGCATCCAGGCTCTTATGCGGAGGCAGCGGTCTGCATCGGAGGCTTGAGGATAGGATCGCGGCCTTCAAATCCACGGGCGCCGCTCTGCTGTTCAATTCCGGCTACGCCGCCAATACCGGCATCATACCGGCGCTCGCCGCATCCGGCGCGACGATCTTCAGCGACGAACTGAACCACGCGAGCATCATAGACGGCTGCGGGCTGAGCCGGGCAAAGACGGTTGTCTATCCCCACCGGGATGTGGGCCGCCTCTCCTCCCTTCTCGCGAGGGAGAAGGGCCGGAGGATTGTTGTGACTGATTCCGTCTTCAGCATGGACGGCGATATCGCCCCCCTCGGAGAAATCCACGACCTCTGCCGCAGACAGGGTGCGCTCCTGTATATCGATGACGCGCATGCCACGGGCGTGCTCGGCAGGGGACGGGGAGGGCTCGCTCACTTCGGCATCGACCCGGATCCCATGATCCTCCAGATGGGCACCTTCTCAAAGGCGTTCGGGTCTTTCGGCGCCTTTGCGGCCGGCGGTGAAGATGTTATAACATGGCTTCTGAACACGGCGAGGAGTTTTATCTTCTCAACAGCATTGCCGGCCCCGGTGATCGCCGCATCCCTGAAGGCTGTTTCGCTTGTTTCACGGCATCCTTCGCTGGTCAGGAGGTTGTGGGAAAACAGGCAGATGCTTGCGGAAGGGCTCAGGGACATGGGGATTGATATATCGGCGAGTGAAACCCCCATCATCCCGATAAAGACGCAGAGTGTCAGGGATGCGCTGAGAATGGCAGCCAGTCTCGGCGAGGCCGGGATATATGCGCCCGCGATACGGCCTCCCGCGGTGCGTCAGCCGCGGGTGCGCATAACCGTCTCCGCGGCCCATACCGAACGCCACATCAGCCGGCTGCTCTCAGCGCTGCGGCGATATGGGAAGCGATAGCCTGTCAGTTTGCGGGGATGATATAGATGCAGCTTGAGGCGCCCTCGGTCATCGACTGTTCGCGGGTGACATTCCTGTTGATGAGCTCGCGATAGAGTTGCAGTTCATGCCTGCAGACATCTCTGAATTCGGCTGCAATCCTGTTCACTGGGCAATGATATTGCTTTAGCCGGCACTGGTTCCCGCTTGTCAAGACCTCGACGAAATACCCTTTGGACTCGAGGAGCCCCTTCAGGGAAGGCAGGAGATCGCCGAGGTCGTCCTTGTTGGCGAGGGCCGCGCTGTAGTCCCTGAAGAGCTGTTCCCTCCGCCACCCGAATATCCGGTCGATCTTTTCAGCGCCCTCGTGGTCTCTGATCTCCCGCAGGAGACCCAGCGCAAACTCGTCATAGGAACTCGGGAAGAGACCGTCCGCGGCATCGGTGAGCATGTAGACAAAGCCCGGCCTGCCGATGCCCCGGCGTTTAGGCACGTAGGTGACAAGCCCCTTTTTCTCCAGGGCTATCAGGTGCTGGCGGATGCCCATGGGAGTGATGTCGATCACCTTGCTCAATTCATCGATCGACATGCCGCCGTTCTTTTTCAGATGCAGGACGATCATGTTTCTCGTCGAATTTTCGTCGATGCACATATTCATGTTAGCCAACATAGCACAAAAAAAAGATTTTGTAAATAAATAAATTAATAAATGTATTCCCAATATCGTGATTTTTTAAACAGGACATATTATAGTATGATTGTAGCCATGCCGCATTGTGCGGGGGATTACCCAAGAGCTGCAAAGGAGAGCGACATGCTGACAGGAAAAGAGGATCTTCTTCAGGCACTCATCGAAGCATTTCTCATGGAAAAAGGCACTCGTGAGTTCTATGCGGATGCCGGTCAGAAGGCGCTGGACCCGGAGGCGCGGAAGACCTTCAAGGCCCTCTCGGCCTGGGAGGAAAAGCATATGGATTACATACGGTCGTTGTATCTCTCCGTCCAGGATGAGAGGGACCTGGAAGGATTTGAACAGTTCAGCAGACATGCCGCGGCGCCGGTCACCGAGGCGGGCATCCCGGTCAAGGACCTGGAGGCGAGCCTTGAACGGCATAGCTTTGTTGACGATATGGGGGCCATTATATTTGCCCTTGAGATAGAGGGGAAGGCGTACAACCTGTACCGGAAGATGTCTGAAAAGGCGGTGGATACGAACGCGAAGGTGGTTTTCAGGGAGATGATGGAGCAGGAGCTTTCCCACATCGACTACCTGAAGAAGGCACGGACTGCACTTGCTGAAACTCCGTGACGGCATCGTAGAGCTGTACCGGAAGGTCGCCACCTCGCTCCCTCCGGACGTTGAAGAGGCGCTCAGGAAATCCCTGTCTCTTGAGAGGGAAGATTCACCCGCGAACTCGTCCCTTGCGGTGGTCCTCGAAAACGTTCGCATAGCCCGGGACACCGCGCGGCCGATCTGCCAGGACACGGGCGTCCCTGTCTTTTTTGTAAAGGTGCCCATGGGCCTGAGCCAGCTGGAGCTTAAGGAGACCATCCTCGAGGCGACGCGCACCGCGACCGTGAAGGTGCCTCTCCGGCCTAACGCTGTCGACGTTGTCACGGAACTCAACAGCGGAGACAACACTGGCGCGGGGTTCCCTGTGATCTATTTCGAAGAGACCAGGGGGAACACGCTCACCATAGACCTGATGCTGAAGGGGGGCGGTTCGGAAAACGCTGGGCAGCTCTATAAGCTCCCCTCTGAGGAACTGGACGCAGGACGGGACATGGAGGGAGTCAGACGCTGCGTGCTCGACGCCGTGCAGAAGGCCCAGGGCAGGGCGTGCCCTCCGTATGTCATCGGCGTCGGCGTCGGAGCTGCAAAGGACCAGGTGACCAGACTCTCGAAGGAACAACTGATACGGAAGCTGGGCGATGTCAACAAATTCGAGCCCCTTGCAGAGCTTGAGGCCCGGCTGTCCGCTGAACTAAACGAACTGGGCATAGGGCCGCAGGGCTTAGGCGGCAGGACAACGGTCATGGCCGTGAAGATCGGGGCGAACCATCGCCACCCTGCATCGTACTTCGTAGACGTATCGGTCAGTTGCTGGGCCACAAGGAGGGGAAGGCTCATATGGTAGGTCCCATTGTCCTCAGGACGCCGCTCTCCGCCGATGATGTCCGCGGCCTGAAGGCGGGAGATGTAGTCTCGATCTCCGGCGTGATAGTCACCGGCAGGGACAAGGTGCATGCGTATCTGGTCGAGAAGATGCCGGGGCGGGATGAACTTCCAGTTGATCTTGCCGGCGCTATCCTCTACCATTGCGGCCCGGTGATGAAGGAGACTGACGGGGTATTCACCGCAGTGGCAGCCGGTCCCACGACCAGCATGCGCATGGAGATGTACGAACCGAGGGTCATCAGCGGGTTCGGCATCAGGGGGATCATGGGAAAGGGCGGCATGGGCAGCCATACCCTTCAGGCGCTGCGGGAGAACGGGGGTGTCTACTTCAATGCCGTGGGCGGAGCCGCGGTCTACCTTGCCGACAGGATTGCGCGGGTGATCGGGGTCTGGAAGCTGGAGGAGTTCGGTCCTGCCGAGGCGCTCTGGATCCTTGAGGTGAAGGATTTTCCCGCTGTGGTGACGATGGATAGCCATGGCAATGATATGCACCGCGAGATAGAGCAGCGTTCCCTGGGCCGCTTCAGGGAACTTCTGGGGAAATAATCGTGATATTCATCGCAGGCGCAACCGGCTTTGTCGGCGGCCACCTTGTCGATTATCTGCTCGCTAAGGGGGTCGGCCTGAAATGCCTGGCGCGTTCGGACAAGACGGCTGATGCGCTGGCCCGCCGGGGGGTCAGGGTTCTTCGCGGAGACGTTACCGAACCAGGGACCCTGAAAGATATTCTCGATCCGGATGACATTGTCATCCACCTGGTGGGCATCATAGCGGAGCAGGGGAAGGCCACCTTCAGTTCCATACATGTGGACGGCACGGCCAATCTTGTTGCAGAGGCGAGGCGCGCCGGTGTTCGACACTTCCTTTATCAGTCAGCCCTCGGCGCTGACAGCGCCTCCTTCTCCGGGTATCTCAGGACAAAGGCGGAGGCAGAGGAGATCGTGCGTTCCAGCGGTCTGGGCTGGACGATCTTCAGGCCGTCGCTGATCATAGGGCCGTGGGACGGGTTCACGAAAAAGCTGATGGACATGATCAGGCTCTTGCCCGTGCTGCCGATCCCGGGCGGCGGGGGCGCGCGTTTTCAGCCCGTCAGCATTCATGATTGGCTCAGGTGCGCAGGCGCGGTAATAGAGAACCCGAGCGAATACCGGGCGACCTATGACATCGGCGGGCCTGAACACCTTACCTACCGGGAGATTGTCGAAACACTGGCAGAGGTCATGGGGCGTCATAAGCTGCGCCTGAGCATACCCATGGGGCTCATGAAGTTCTCCGCCTCGGTCCTGGAGGCGGCGCTCCCTTCTCCTCCGGTGACCGTGGAGCAGGCGCGGCTCCTCGAACTCGACAATATCTGCGATACCGATGCGGTCGAGAAGGCCTTCGGGTTCAGGCCGCGGCGGTATCAGGAGGCCCTGAAAGAGTTTGTCCGGTAGCCGGTTTTACTTCACCACGAGCACCGAGCACTCAGCGTGATCTACGATCTTGGAGGATACGCTGCCGAGGAGAAACCTCCCTGCCCCGTGCCTGCCATGAGAGCCCGTGACAATAACATCGGCCTTCATCCCGACTGCTGCCTTGAGTATCTCCTCCGCGGGGTCGCCCTGCCTGATGCTTGTCTTTACGGACAAGGCGCCTGACCTCTTCCTGATCTTGTCCATCAGCTTCTTCGCCTCTTCCGAAAGCGCATTCACGATGCGCCTGCGGTCCATCTCCATCAGCTCCGTAAGGTACAGGTCGGGTATGACCGACACGACCACCACAGGAGACTTGAACTTTCCGGCGATCTCGAAGGCCTTTTTCAGGGCCTTCTCCGAAGACTTCGACCCGTCGTGGGCAACCAGAATCCGTTTCATCGAGCACCTCCTTTCGTTAGAATTGTAGCAGGGATCAGACTGGTTGTCTTTTATTTTTATCCGAAAAGTTTTAAAATATCTAATTCCATTCCGTGAAAGGAGAAAGCCTATGGCAAGAAAGGACTATTTCTTTACGTCAGAGTCTGTCACCGAAGGGCATCCTGACAAGATCGCCGACCAGATATCCGACTCCATCCTCGATGCGATACTGGCCCAGGATCCCATTGCCAGGGTCGCCTGCGAAACACTCGTCACCACAGGACTCGCCTTTGTGGCAGGCGAAATATCCACGACATGTTATGTCCATATACCCGACATCGTCAGACAGACGATAAAAAATATCGGCTATACGAGGGCGAAATACGGCTTTGATTACGAGACCTGCTCGGTGATAACCTCGATTGACCAGCAGTCGGGCGACATCGCCATGGGGGTTGATACCGGTGGGGCGGGCGACCAGGGGCTGATGTTCGGATTCGCCTGCAATGAGACAAAGGAGCTGATGCCCCTGCCGATCATGCTCGCCCACAAGATCGCGATGCGGCTGGCCGAGGTGAGGAGAGACGACACCCTCGCCTATCTCCGGCCTGACGGCAAATCCCAGGTGACCGTGGAATACCGCAACGGCAGGCCTTTCCGGATCGACACGGTCGTCGTCTCCTCCCAGCACAGCCCGGAGGTGCATCTGAAGGACCTGAAGGATGACATCATAGAGAAGGTGGTAAAGCCGACCCTCCCGAAAGAACTCCTGGACGAGGAGAGCATCAAATACTACATAAATCCAACCGGCCGATTCGTGACGGGCGGGCCGATGGGTGATACCGGGCTGACCGGCAGGAAGATCATCGTTGACAGCTACGGCGGCGTGGGAAGCCACGGCGGCGGCTGTTTTTCAGGCAAGGACCCCACGAAGGTTGACCGCTCGGGCGCCTATATCTCGCGGTACATCGCCAAGAATATCGTGGCAGCCGGGCTCGCGGACAGGGTCGAGGTCCAGCTCGCCTATGCGATCGGCGTCCCTGAGCCGGTTTCGATACTCGTGGATACCTTTGAGACGGGAAAGGTGCCGGAGGAGAAGATAGTGCGCCTCGTCAGAAAGAATTTCAATCTCACCCCAAAGGGGATTATCGATCATCTGAAACTTAGGAGGCCCATCTACAAGAAGACCGCTGCATACGGCCATTTCGGAAAGAACGACCCTGACTTTACATGGGAGCAGACCGACAAGGCGGATACCATCAGGAAAGAGGCGGGCCTGTAGCCGCCTTGCACAGAACGAACGGAACGGAGGAGAGATGCCGAAATACGACATAAAGGATGCAGGTCTCGCGAATAAGGGGAGGCTGCGGATCGAGTGGGCTGCCCAGGAGATGCCGGTTTTGAAGAACATAGCGGAGCGGTTCAGGAAGGAGCGTCCTCTCAAGGGGCTGCGGCTTGCAGCCTGTCTGCACGTGACGACCGAGACCGCCAACCTGATGGAGACCCTCAAGACAGGCGGAGCTGACGTTGTCATCTGCGCGTCGAATCCGCTCAGCACACAGGACGATGTTGCCGCCTCGCTCGTGAAACACTCCGGCATCCCGGTCTTTGCGATCAAGGGCGAGGACAACAAGACCTACTACCGCCATATCCTCGACGCCCTTGCGGCGAAGCCGCACATGACGATGGACGACGGCGCTGACCTCGTCTCCGTGCTCCACACGAAGAAGAAGGACCTTCTGAAGAACCTGCGCGGCGGGACCGAGGAGACGACGACCGGCGTCATCAGGCTCAGGGCGATGGCCGAAAAGGGGGTCCTCATGTACCCCATCATCGCTGTGAACGACGCCTACACCAAGTACATGTTCGACAATCGCTACGGCACCGGCCAGTCTACCATCGACGGCATCATCCGGGCGACTAACCGGCTTATCGCCGGCTCTGTCTTCGTGGTCGCGGGCTACGGCTGGTGCAGCCGGGGCATCGCGATGAGGGCGCGGGGCATGGGCGCGCGGGTCCTCATCACCGAGGTGGACCCTCTCAAGGCCCTCGAGGCGACGATGGACGGTTATGAGGTGATGCAGATGAAGGAGGCAGCCAGGATCGGCGACATCTTCGTGACCGCAACCGGAGATATCGACGTCATCTATAAGGATTGCTTCAGGTTGATGAAGGACGGCGCGATCTTCTGCAACTCAGGGCACTTCAATGTCGAGATCTCGATAGAGGAGCTGAAAAAACTCTCTAAATCGCGGCGCATGATCCGCGACTTTGTGGAGGAATACACCCTCAAAAACGGCAAGCGGCTCTATCTCCTTGGTGAGGGAAGGCTCATCAACCTCGCTGCCGCGGAAGGGCACCCGTCTGCTGTCATGGACATGAGCTTTGCGAACCAGGCGCTCTGCGCCGAGCATATGGCGAAGAATTACCGGAAGCTCGAAAACAAGGTCTACAGCGTGCCTGCGAAGATAGACGGCGACATCGCCCGGCTGAAGCTCAAGTCAATGGGCATCAAGGTGGACTCCCTGACGCTGGCCCAGAAGAAGTATCTCCACAGCTGGGAGATGGGGACGTAGGCCCGCGCCTGTCATTCCCGCGAAGACGGGAATTCAGACATCAAAAAGCCCTCCTCGAAAAGGAGGGCTTTTTCGTTCCTTCTACGGTCGCCGGCTATCTGCATATCCACTATTCAACGGTTAGCAGAACCATAGGCAAAGCAGATAATGCACGGAACAAGACCCAATGATTGCAGTTGACATTTTTAAGGTCATTCCATAATATAAGGCATAAGGCAAATTCAGCCTGGACTTTTCGATCGGTACTAAGGGGAAGATGGTATTGCGATGAAAGAGATTCCGTCTGGACTGCCGGCAACAGAATCTGCTGTATTTGATATCTCTTCATCAGCCCGGTGTGCAATTCCGATAATCTTAGCCCGGGTCTGCAAACCCGGAGAACGTCAGGAGGATATGATGAAAAGGGCTTTTGTCGTGGCGCTGTTTTTTGTTGTCTGCTATCCGGTTGTTGCTTTCGGAGCCGGCCTTGCCGGAATATGGGGCAATCTTCAGACTGAACCCAATACCGCCCATTTCGTTGTCGAGACCGGCCCTAATACCATCTCATTGGCGTCATATTATGGGAATGAATACGGCAAAGGATATGAATTCGACGTTTTTAACGCCACGCAAAACGGGAACCAGCTGACATTTAAGTCCTGGTGGACATCCACAGATCTGGAATTCACATGCACATTAGATGATCCGGTCCATCCCACAACCGCCACGTGTGTTATTACCAAGTGCACTCCCAAACAACAGCAATGCGGCCCCTCGGAGATGCCCGGTAACACAAGAGTTATCTATAAACTGCTTTGATTTCGAAGATACTTCGCAAAGACGGTTGCGCGGGTGCGGCATAGCCGCACCCGCGCAACTTGATGTTTATCGGCAAATTGCGATCCTCTCGCAAGATACAAATAGCCGGTCGCCCATTATCTTTGTATAGTGATGCTGTAACCGGAAAAGACGGAAAGTCCCCTGAGTCTGCCTGCAAGCCCTTCCTGATCGAATGCGCCATATGCCTGTGACCGGCCGAAGAACCGGGCAACCATCGCCCCCTCATCCACCTCCCACATGCCGCCGCCCACGATCTCCCATTCCGAAGAAGACAGGCCGTAGTGGTCTTTTTTCCGGTTAAGCGAGCCTTTGACGT
>JAKAGF010000109.1 GCA_021825805.1 Nitrospirota bacterium | reverse complement strand
CCCGAGGACTGGGAAGAGACCGGCGTCGACCTCAGGGACTTCATCAGGAAGGTGAACGCCGTGAAGGCGTCAAACAGGGTCTTCCAGGAGGAGGCGCCCTCAGAGGTGATGCATTATGAGAACCCCCATGTGCTTCTGCTGTGGAAGGCCTCGGCAACGGCGGATCAGGAGGCGCTTCTGATACTCAACAAGGACACATACAACAAGCAGCGCTTCCATGCCGACAATCTCCACCGGTTCATACAGGCGGGAACGCCCTTCACCGACTTGTCTCCCGAGTACGCCATGGCTTATGTGCCTGAACCTTTTTCGTACGACCTGAGACCCGGCCAGGGGATCCTGCTGGTAACAAACAAGGGGAATGCCGCCGGGGAAGAGGCGTAATGCAGGGGAGTGCGACCGGCGGCGCGTCCGGCACAGGCCATTTTCTTGACTCACTTTTGCGTACTCTGGTATGCTATTTAATCACAAAAGAGGAGTTCTGAATGGCCCGTACAAAACCCACAAAAAAGGCAAAAACAAAGGCGCCGGCAAGGTCCGCGGCGAAGAAGGCCGCACCGTCTCCCAAGGTGGCCAAGGCCCGGCCTGTTGCGAAAAAATCCAAGGCAGCCCCTGCCGCCCGGACTCCCCTGAAGAATCTCAAGAAACCGCCGATAAAAGAGGTAACTGTGAATTCATCCGTTAAAGATAAAAGAAAAGCCACTCCTCGGGAAAACAAGCTGCAGCTGATCAAGCTCATGCTGATCAAGCAGAAGGAGATGCTGCTGAGCGAGGCTGAGTCAGCCCTCAACGAGCTCCCCGGCCAGACCATTTTCCCTGATCTGGGCGATCAGGCGACCGCTGAGATCGACCGTAACTTCATGCTGCGGCTGAGGGGAAGGGAACAGCGGCTCCTGAAGAAGATCGAGGATGCGATAGACCGCATCGACAACGGCACCTTCGGCATCTGCGATGACTGCGGCAACGAGATCGACGTCAAGCGGCTCGAGGCCCGGCCGGTCACGACGATGTGCATCGAGTGCAAAACTCTGCAGGAGGAAGAAGAGCGGCTCAGGGAACAATAGCTCAACCCCTGAACGCCCTGGTCTTCAGCTCCCTCTCAGTAACATACTTCACATGCTCGTCGAGCAGCCGCGAGAGTTCCATCACCAGGCCGTCCGCAGGTTTGATGCGCTGTATCTTTGCTGTGTCCCACACAAGGAGGTTGGAGGCGAGGCTGATCACGCCGGGGGAGAGCCTGAAGGTCACGGCAGAGCCTTTTGAACAGGCGTCGCAGACGACCGATCCCTGGGAGAGATGAAAGCTCTCGGAATCCCCTCCACACCTGCCGCATCCCTTCAGCCGCGGCAGGTAGCCGACGCTATCGAGGAGCTTCAACTTGTAGTGAAGCACCCTGAGCCCTGCCCCGCAATCCGCCTCCATCGCATGCAGTGTGCTGACCAGCAGGCCGTAGACCCCGGCGCAGGCGTCCCGCTCAGGCATAAAAATGAGGGTAAGCTCCAGCACCTCCGACGCCTTGAGGAAACACTGCAGACCGGACCTGATGGTATCAAAGGGGTGGATGATGTCCGCCTGGGTCAGCCGTGGCAGAGCCGCGTCCTCCCTGCCCCAAAAGGATATCTTCGAATGGGTGAGGGGTTCGAGACTGCTTCCAAACCTGCTCCTGGTCTTGCGCGGGCTCTTTGCAAAGGTCTTGACGATGCCGTAGCTGCCGGTGAGAAAGGTGACGATAAGGTCCGCTTCGCCAAAGGGAAAGGTCTTTAAGACGATACCTTCCGTCCGGCGCAGCATTACATGATGTTGCCGAAGTCTTCAGGCTTGAGGTTCTTCAGCCATTCATCAAGCTCGTCGGCCGTCCTCGTGCCCATGATGCTGTCATCAACAAAGATGGGTGCGCTCGCCCGCAGGGCAACGGCAACAGCGTCGCTCGGCCGCGAGTCGATAAGGGTCTCCTTCTTGCCGTCATTGAGATGGATGAGGGCGTAGTAGGTGTTATCGATGATCTCGGTCACCACGATGCGGGTGATCTTCACCTTCAGGCCGTCGGTGACGTTCTTTATGAGATCATGGGTCATCGGCCTCGGGGTGACCACCTTGCCGAGCGCCAGTGCGATGGAGTCCGCTTCGGGCTTGCCTATCCAGATCGGCAGGGTCCCTGCGCCGTCCACTTCCTTCAGAAGGAGGATATACATATTGCTCCGGGGGTCAAAGAGCAGACCTTCCACCTTCATCTCGACTAACATCTACCGGTATCCCAGATCATGCAGCATGCGTTTGTCGTCACGCCATCCCTTCCTGACTTTGACCCATAATTGAAGAAATACCCTGGTGCCGAGCAGGCCTTCGATTTCCATGCGGGCAAGACTCCCCACGGTCTTCAGCATCCTCCCTTTTCCACCTATTATTATACCTTTTTGCCCTTCTCTTTCAACATATATCTGTGCTCCGATGCTCACCATGCCGTCTTCCCGTTCGGTCCAGTCCGTGATTTCGACCGCAACAGAGTACGGGATCTCCTCTGATGTCCGCTCCATGATCTTCTCCCTGATGATCTCCGCCGCCATGAACCGTTCATACTGATCGGTGAGTAGGTCATCCGGATAATATTTCGGCCCTTCCGGAAGGCAGCGTGCTATCCTTTCGGGGAGAAGATCGACGCCGTCATTCTTGAGGGCGGAGACAGGGATGATCTCATGGAAGGGGTAAAGCGCGCGATACGAATCAATGACCCGGAGGATCTCGGCCTTCCTGAGCTGATCGATCTTGTTGATGACAAGGATGACCGGCTTGTCAACGCCGTCGAGGGTCCCGATGATCAGGCGGTCCTGCTCGATGCGCGGGCCGGTCTCCGCGACGAAGACGACCACGTCGATCTCTCTGAGGACCTCCCTGACGGTCGTTACCATCGATTCACCCAGCAGGGTGCGCGGCCGGTGCAGCCCTGGGGTATCGATGAATATGATCTGCGCGTTGTCGAGATTCTTGACACCCATGATCCTGTTGCGGGTCGTCTGCGGTCTCGGAGAAACGATGGATATCTTTTGGCCGAGGACGGCGTTCAGGATGGTGGACTTGCCGACATTCGGCCTGCCGATAATGGAAACATAGCCTGAACGGAATGGACCCGGCAACCGCGCTCCCATTCCGCTGCTATCTGCTGAGGGCGGCGATCGCCCCTTTTATGCGCTCCACGCCCCTCTTGATATCCTCAAGGGATGTGGCATAGGAAAGCCTGATATAGTCATCGTCTCCGAATGCCGAACCGTGGACAACAGCGACCTTCGCTTCCTCAAGAAGATAGAGGGCGAGGTCTTCCGATGACGATATGACGCGATCTCCGGCCTTTCTGCCGTAAAGCTTCGAGGTGTTTGGAAAGGCGTAAAAAGCGCCCGTCGGCATAAGACAGGTGATGCCTTCAATCGTATTGAGCGCGTCAACAAGATACCGCCTCCTCCGGTCGAATTCAGCCCGCATCATGACAGTGAAATCCTGGGGGCCGGAGAGGGCGGCCACCGCGGCCTTCTGGGCTATGGAATTGGGGTTCGATGTGGACTGGCTCTGGATGTTCGTCATCGCCTTGATGATTGCGGCAGGCCCCGCGGTATACCCGATCCTCCAGCCGGTCATGGCGTGAGACTTCGAAAGGCCGTTCACCACGATCGTCAGGTCCTTTACTTCCTTACCCAGGGAGGCGATGCTGATATGCGCGGTGCCGTTATAGACAAGCTTTTCGTAAATCTCGTCGGAAATGATATAGAACTTGTGCCTCAGCGCCAGCTCCGCTATGCCTTCCAGTGATCTCCTGTCATAGGCAAGCCCTGTCGGGTTTGAGGGCGAATTGAGAATAAGCGCCTTCGTCTTCGGGGTAATCGCCTGTTTCAACGCCTCGGGCCTCGCCATAAAGGAATCAGCCGCAAAGGTCTTCACATAGACGGGTTTTGCGTCGTTGAGGATCACCTGGTCCGGATACGAAACCCAATAGGGCGAGGGTATGAGCACCTCGTCGCCCGGACCGTAGATCGCCTGGGCGATATTGTACAGGCTGTGTTTCGCCCCGCTCGAGACAATGATCTCCTCGCGCCTGTAGTCGAGTCCATTGTCAGCCCGGAATTTTTCTATCACAGCATCCTTGAGAGGGTCGATGCCGCCGACAGGGGTATACTTGGTGAACCCGTCCCGCATCGCCTTTGCGGCAGCTTCCTTGATGTAGTCAGGCGTGTCAAAATCAGGCTCGCCAACGCCGAAACTGATCACATCAACGCCGGATGCCTTCATCGCCTTTGCCCTGGAGTCGATGGCAAGGGTCGGAGACGGTTTGATCTTTTTTGCCCTTTCAGAAAGCATTCGTTTCCCTCGCAATGAATTTTCGGTATTTTACCACATCGGCGTGAACAGAAAAAAGGATGGGGCGGGGAGGCGAGAAACCCCCTCCCGCCCGAAAGGAGGAAGTCTATTTCACCGCTTCGTAGACCCGGCCCACCATCTCGGCTGAAGGCTTCAGGGTCTTGTCGCCTTCGGTCTTCCAGTTCACCGGGCATGCCTCGTCGCCATGCCGGCCGAGATAGGCATTTGCCTTCACTTTTCTGACGATCTCATCGATATTCCTGCCGAGGTTATAAAAATTGACTTCGGAATTCATGAGCCTGCCTTCCGGACTGATGATAAAGGTCCCCCTCAGGTCCAGGCCGTTCTCTTCATTATACACCCCGAACATCCGGGACACCTTCCCGGCGCGGTCGGAACCCATCGGGTACTTCACCTTTTCGAGCAGCTTCTCCTCCCGCTGCCACGCCAGATGCACAAACTTGGTGTCAGTACTCACCGTTACAACCTCGGCGCCGGCCTCTTTGAACTGATCGTACCGCTCTGCCAGAGCGGCAAACTCGGTCGCTCAGACGAAGGTGAAGTCAGCCGGATAAAAAAAGAGCACCGTCCATTTGTTCGCGGCCTTGATCTGCGCAAGGCCTATTTCCCCGAAGTCGCCCTTGCCGGGGTCAAATGTTTCGAGCGTGAAGTCAGGGACAATCTCTCCGATCCCGACTCCGCAGCAATGTTCACTCATAATGTGCCTCCTTGTCCGTTATTCGTGCATCCCACTGAAATAATATCACGCAACTGCCGCATCGCAAAGAGTCTTAATGAACAGTCGTCTCCCGCCTGAAGAACCTGCGGCCGCAGTACATGCACCGGGTTTCATCATCACCCGCTGACCAGAGTTCCATCTCCCAACCGCATGCCGGGCAGGTGATGAACTGCTCGTCCTGTCCAAGCTTCACGATGAACGATCTGTGCTCCTTGGTCTTGACGCGCTTAGTTTTCATGGCTCTCCTCCCCTGCTGTCTGTACTCCTGACCCTGTTTTTTCCGGACCACCCTTTCTGCACGCCGGACATACCCCGTAAAACTCGATATGGTTGCCGGTTATCTCAAACCCCATGCGGCTCGATCTCGGAAGGTCTATCTTGTAATCCACCTGCACGTCCGCAATGCGCCTGCACCGGATACAGATGAGGTGATGATGGGGCGCTGTATTGGGATCAAACCGTTTCTTCCGGGGATCTCCGGTAAGCTCGATCACCGCGCCCTTTTCCTTCAATGTCTCAAGGGTGTTATAGACCGTCGCAAAGGACATCGTCGGAAAGCGGTCCGACACGGCAGCGAAGATCTCCTCTGCCGAAGGGTGCGTCGTGTTTCCCTCAAGAAAATCCAGGATAGCCAGCCGTTGCGGTGTGAGCTTGAGACCTATATTCTTATATCTGTCCATTGCCATCTCTTTATAATTATTCTAACCTAATTGTTGTTTTTGTCAAGAAATTTTTTGCATTCAAAAGAAGCTGCGCGTGAAGAACCCTGCGATAGAGACCACAGGGCGTAATAATTATTAAGACGGACCCGCATATCCATTCTTGACTTTTTTTTGATATAGGAGTAAATTAGTCTTAATTAGAAATATCCCTGTCAAACTCCAGGTTGATTCACCTGTCAACTGGTGGGAGGATATATGCAGGGGCAACCAGCAACAGCAGGAGGAGAACATGGATGTATTAGGACTGAGCAGGCTGCAGTTTGCGGTAACAAGCATGTTTCATTTCATCTTCGTTCCATTGACCCTTGGCCTGTCAATACTGACGGCCTACATGGAGAGCCGCTACGTCAGCACGAACGATCAGCTGTATCTGAAAATGACGAAATTCTGGGGCAAGCTCTTTCTCATCAATTTCGCGCTCGGGATCGTCACAGGCATTACCATGGAGTTCCAGTTCGGCATGAACTGGGCGGAGTATTCAAAATACGTTGGAGACATATTCGGCGCCCCCCTGGCGATCGAGGCGACCGTTGCCTTCTTTCTCGAATCAACCTTTATCGGAATCTGGATCTTCGGCTGGAAGAAGATATCAAAGAAGGCGCATGCGGTTTCCATCTGGCTCGTTGCGATAGCCACGAACCTCTCGGCCCTCTGGATACTGCTGGCCAACGGCTGGATGCAGAACCCCGTCGGTTTTGTATTAAGGAACAACCGGGCCGAGATGGTGGATTTCACAGCCATGCTCACCAATCCTTACGGATGGCTTAAATTTACCCATACCGTGCTCTCTGGCTATGTCATCGCCGCCTTCTTCGTTATGGGCATCTCCGCTTACCACCTCCTCAGGAAAAACAACCTCGATTTCTTCAGGAAATCATTTCGCGCAGCAGCCACCTTTGGTCTCGTCAGTTCGATCCTGATCTTCTTGGTCGGAGACTTTCACGCCAGGGAGGTTGCCAGGACGCAGCCTACGAAGTTCGCGGCAATGGAGTCGGTCTGGGAATCGACAAAAGAGGCGCCCTACAGCTTCCTGATCCTTCCTGACGCGGCCAATGAGAGGAACAGCGTGGAGGCGATACAGATCCCCAGGATGCTCAGCTTCCTCGCCTTTGGCGAAGGCCAGGCCGAGATCAAGGGCCTCAAGGCATATCCGAAGGAACTGCGTCCTCCCGTTTCCCCCACGTTCTGGAGCTTCCGGGGAATGGCTGCGCTCGGCATACTCTTTTTGCTCCTGACCGTGATCGCATTCATCAAATCCAGGGGCAACAGCATCGAAACGAGCACAGGCTTTCTCAGGCTGATGCTCTACGCCCTCCCCCTCCCCTATATAGCCGGTCAACTCGGCTGGATCGTCGCGGAGGTCGGCAGGCAGCCGTGGATTGTCTATGGCGTACTGAAGACGTCCGATGCGGTTTCAAAGGCCATATCCCCGGCCAACGTCATGGTATCGCTGGCAGGGTTCACCCTTGTCTACGGGTTTTTGGCGGTGGTGGACATTTACCTGTTGTCACATTACGCGAAGAAGGGGCCGGACAGCGACCTGTCAACCCTCATCAACCCCGTGGCCGGGCAGGAGGTATAAGTCATGGAATTTCAGATTATATGGTTCATACTCTGGGGTGTTCTCTGGGCCGTCTACTTCATGCTCGACGGGTTTGATTTCGGCGCAGGCATCCTCTCCGCATTTCTTCCGAGGAGCGAGTCGGACAAACGCAAGATCCTCCGCGCCATAGGTCCGGTGTGGAACGGTAACGAGGTCTGGCTGATAACAGCGGGAGGGGCCACCTTTGCGGCCTTTCCGACGACCTACGCCCTCATGTTCAGCTACCTCTATACCGCCCTGCTGCTGGTGCTCTTTGCGCTGATCTTCAGGGGGGTATCCCTCGAGTTCAGGGGAATAATGGACAACGAGGGCTGGAGGAAGAAATGGGACATCGCCATATTCCTCGGCAGCTTTTTGCCGGCGCTTCTCTTCGGCGTTGCCTTCGGCAATATCTTCCAGGGCCTGCCGATGGACATCTCCGGCTACCACGGTTCCCTACTGATGCTGCTCAACCCTTACGGCCTGCTCACGGGGGTCCTGTTCGTACTCCTTTTCGTGGAGCACGGCAGTCTATTCATCGCGGTAAAGACGGACGGCGAACTCAGCGAACGCGCCGGCAGGCTGTCAGGCGGACTCTGGTTCGCGCTCCTGGCGGTGGCGGTTGCATTTCTCGTCCATACTTACTTTGCCACGGCGCTCTATACGAACTATCTGAACAACCCTGTGCTCTTTGCAGTGCCCGTGCTCGCGGTGCTTTCACTCCTGGGAATCAAGGTCTTTGCAGCCATGGGGCAACACCTCAAGGCGTTCTATGCCTCCTGCGCGACCATACTCCTGGTCACCTTCACCGGCGTCATCGGCCTGTTCCCTAATCTCATCCCTTCAAACCTCGACCGGAACTACAGCCTTACGATCTTCAATTCTTCATCGAGTATCTACACGCTCAGGATCATGACCGTGGTAGCCCTGGTCTTCGTTCCGGTCGTCATCGCCTATCAGATATGGACCTATCGGGTCTTCCGCCAGAAGACAACGGCGGATGATGTATCCGGCAAGGAGACATACTGATGGGATATAATAGCGCGGCGGGGCGAAAGTCTTCCGCCCCGCCGCCCAGGACAAACAGAGGATCATGCAGATAACACGGGAAACAGACTACGCAATCCGGTGCGTCCACTACCTGACGCGGACATACGGCCGCGTCACCATGGTGGACGAGATCGCAAAGGAGATGTGCATCCCAAAGTCGTTTCTGGCGAAGATCGTTCAGAAACTCAGTAAGGCGGGCATCGTGCGCTCGTATCGCGGCGTCAAGGGCGGGTTCGAACTTTCCCGTCATCCGGGAAAGATCACTCTGCTTCACGTTATTGAAGCAACGCAGGGTCCGGTTGCCATGAACGCATGCGCCGTTGACCCTCAGATCTGCGGCTTCAGCAGCGCCTGCTCGATCCACCCGGTCTGGGTCGAGGTGAGAAAAAAGGTGGAGAACATGCTGAGGAAGAAAAACTTCGCAGACCTCGGTTCATTGTAAAACGTTCGTCCCGATAATCTGTTTGCCGTCATCAGGCCTGCCAACCAAGGAGACAAAACAAGAGAGAAAAGCTATTTTGAGGGCCCTGCAGGAGCGGGCTTTGCCGCAGGCTGGGCCGCGGGCGCAGGGGTCTGCTGTCCCTGCGTAGGGGCCAACGGCCCCTGGGGACCCTGTGGGATCGCCTTCTTCTGCTCTGTCGCAGCGGGAAGCTTCTTTACGACTGATCCGCCTCTGGTGGTCAGTACGGCCAGGGAAAAGGACGTAAGCATGAACACGACGGCGGCGATGGTCGTCAGTTTGCTGAAGAACGTGGCAGCGCCGCGCGCGCCGAAGAGTGTCTGGCTGGAGCCTCCGAAGG
>JAKAGF010000108.1 GCA_021825805.1 Nitrospirota bacterium | reverse complement strand
ATACTCGTCGGGAAGAATCCGGCATCGATCAGTTATGTCACCGGAAAGCAGAAGACTGCCCATGAGCTGGGTTTCAATTCAATCCAGGACGATCAGCCTGAAGACGTATCCGAGGCCGATCTCCTCAAGCTCGTCGACAAGTACAACAAGGACCCGAAGGTGCACGGGATCCTCGTGCAGCTTCCTCTTCCCAAGCATATCGACGAGAAGAAGGTGCTCAATGCCATCGATCCGGACAAGGACGTGGACGGGTTCCATCCAATCAACGTCGGCCGCCTCATGATCGGGGGCGACGAGGCGAAATTCCTGCCATGCACGCCCGCCGGCATCCAGGAACTGATCGTGCGTTCCGGTTTTGAGACCTCCGGCGCAGAGGTGGTCGTGGTGGGCCGTTCGAATATCGTCGGCAAGCCTATCGCCAACATTATGCTGCAGAAGGGCAAGGGTGCCAATTCAACCGTCACTATTGTTCATACCGGCACGAAGAACCTCGATGCACACTGCAAGCGGGCCGACATACTCATCGTTGCAGCCGGCGTGCCGGGTCTGGTGAAGCCTGAATGGATCAAGCCGGGTTCCTGCGTTATTGACGTCGGCGTCAACCGCGTCGGCGAGAAGATGAGCGAAAAGACAGGCAAGATGGTCCCGATCCTCAAGGGCGACGTGGACTTCGACGCGGCCAGGGAGATCGCCGGAGCCATAACCCCGGTACCGGGCGGCGTGGGCCCCATGACGATCACAATGCTTATGAAGAATACCGTGAAGTCAGCGAAGCTGCACGCGGGAATAAAGTGAGAAGAGGGCTGTAAATACGTTAGTATAATCAATGGAGCTGTCATTTAACATCAACGTTTTGCAGGAGTGATACATGACGCCACAGGATACAGGAACAACGACTGAACCATACCGGCCCTACGGGGCTGATATAAAGGAGACGAGGCCCTATTCGCCCTGCCGCGCAGCATGCCCGGCCCATACAGACGTGCAGGCATATGTGGGACTGATAGCCCAGGGAAGATATACCGAGGCCTTCGAGGTGATCACGGCTCCGAATCCCATCGCCTCGGTCTGCTCCATGATCTGCCACCATCCCTGCGAGCAGGCGTGCCGCCGCTGCGGGGTGGACGAACCCCTTTCGGTACGCCACCTCAAAAGGTTTGCTATCGAGAAGTCCCTGGAGTACCGGCGCGCCAGGCGCAGGCTTGTCCGGAAGACAAAGGGCAAGAGTGTCGGGATCATCGGTTCCGGCCCCTCCGGCCTGACCGCAGCGCGGGACCTGGCGGATTTCGGCTACAACGTCACGATCTACGAGCGTCATCCGGTCCTGGGCGGCATGCTCGCCTCGGCGATCCCGCCTTACCGGCTGCCCCGGAATATGCTGAAGGAAGACATCGACGATGTGCTCTCCAAAGGCATTGAGGTGAAGACCGGCTTCGAGATCGGCAGGGACGCGCAGCTCGACGAACTCGCAAAGAGGCACGACGCCGTGCTGATAGCCATCGGACTGTCCCAGAGCCGGTCTCTGCCCATTCCGGGCGTTGACGGTCCCGGCATCCTGCTGGCGATACCATTTCTTGAGGACGTTGCCTTTGACCGGAAGCCCACGTTGGGCAAAAAGGCGCTTGTCATCGGCGGAGGGAATGTTGCCATGGACGTTGCGCGCACGGCCCGCAGACTGGGCGTGAAGGCCGTGTCCATGGTCTGCCTCGAATCAGCCGAGGAGATGCCTGCCTGGAAATGGGAAGTGGATGAGGCTGTGGAAGAGGGTATCACGATCAACCACCGCTGGGGTCCCAAGGCTGTGAAGCGCGAAGGCGAAAGGGTCCTGGGCCTTGAGGTGAAGAAGGTGAAGTCAGTGTTCGATGCCAACGGCAGGTTTAATCCCGCATACGACGAAAACCATACAACACTTCTGGAGGCTGATACCATTATCATCACCATCGGCCAGATGTCGAACATCTCCTTTCTGAAAGACTCGGCTGTGAAGGTCGATGAACGCGGCCGCGTACAGTGGAACCCCGAGACCCAGATGTCCAGCGCCCAGGGGGTGTTCCTCTCGGGCGAGGTGGTGACCGGACCTGGTTCGGCTATCGCCGCGGTAGCCAGCGGCCATCGGGCGGCCATAGCCATGCATCTGTATTGCCAGGGCGAGACGATTGAGGGCAGACTCCCGGCGCAGGAGAGGGAGAAGATAGCGCAGCTGCCGGCCGAGGTTGCCGAGAAGGTGGCAAAGGAGCCCAGGGTTAAGATCAAACATCTTGCCCCTGAGGTCCGCTGCGATACCATGGTCCATTTCGAGATCGGCTACGATGAGACTGAGGCGTTGAAGGAGGCGGGACGCTGCCGGGGATGCGGGGGCGGCGCTGTGGTAAACCCCGATAAGTGCATGGCCTGCCTCACCTGCCAGCGCATATGTCCATATGGCGCGCCCGTGGTGACCTCGGTCTCCGAGATCAGGCCGGAGTATTGTCAGGCATGCGGCCTCTGCGCGCCGGAATGCCCCGGTCAGGCGATCAGCATGGTCAGCTATGACGTGCGGGAGTTCAGGGACCGGATGCCGTCCCTGATCGGCGCTGTTGATCCCGGAAGAAAGGAGCCTCACATCGCCGCCTTCATATGCACGCATCATGTTGGCGTGCTTGGCTTTAAAGTTCCAGGGAACGTTCGCGCCATACCCGTGCACTGCACCAGCAGGGTGGATGTGCTCGACGTGCTGAAGGCGGTCGAATGCGGCGCCGACGGGGTCGCGGTAGTGCGTTGCGGAGAGGGGACCTGTAAATATCGCGGCATCATGCACCGTGTTGACGCGCGGGCGAAGCGGGTTCAGGACCTGATCAAGGCTTTGGGTATGGAGCCGGGCCGCATTGAGATACTCTCGGCCGCGGCTGGTGACGACGGTTCATATGCGGCGGTATGCTCGGCCTTTTCGGACAGGGTGAAGGAGATCGGCCTGAGAAAGGCCTGAAATGTTGAAAGACTGACATGACTTATAAACAAAGGAGCATTGAACCATGATAATGGGATCACAAAAGCCAATCGATGAAATCTGGGCGATGGTGAAGGACTTCAACAAGGTCCTTGTTTTCGGATGCAACACCTGTGTCGCCGTCTGTCATGCCGGAGGTGAGAAGGAGGCCGAGACCATGGCCTCTCTCATCCGCATGCGAGCCTCCCAGGAGGGCAAGGCGATGGAGGTGAACCACATGGGCGCCATGCGCCACTGCGAGCCGGAGTACTTTGAGCCGGTCATTGACGAAGTGAGGAAATACGACCTCATCCTCTCCACCGCCTGCGGCGTGGGCGTCAACTTCCTGTCTGACCGGACCGGGACGATCCCGGTCTATCCCGGCATCAACACCTCGTTTTACGGATCCGTGGAGGCGCCCGGCTTTTTCAAAGAGCTTTGCGCCGGATGCGGCAACTGCATAGTGCACCTGACGGGCGGCATATGCCCCATCGCACGCTGCGCCAAGACGCTCATGAACGGGCCGTGCGGTGGAACGAACAAGGGCAAGTGCGAGGTGAGCAATGAGATAGACTGTGTGTGGTACCTCATCGTTGAGAGGATGAAGAAACTCGGCACTCTGGATAAGCTCACCGAGATCCAGCCGCCCAGGAACTGGGCTACGTCGCGGGACGGCGGCCCGCGACGGATATCCCTTGAACACCTGAGGGAATACGAAGAGAAGGAAGAACAGAAGGCCCAGGCGGCGGGAGGTAAGAAATAATGAAGAGCGGAAGCAACCTCGAAAAGGTAATCGCAAGCGGAAAGCCGGCTGTTACGGCGGAACTTGGGCCGCCTATGTCCGCGGACGGACATGAGGTGGTGAAAAAGGCCCGGCTCCTCAAGGGCTTTTGCGACGCGGCCAACATCACCGACTGTCAGACAGCGGTGGTCCGCATCTCGAGCATCGCGGCAGGCGCCATAGCCTTTCAGCAGGGCCTTGAGCCTGTCATGCAGATGACCTGCCGCGACCGCAACCGCATCGCCATACAGGCCGACCTCCTGGGCGCAGCAGCCATGGGGCTGAAAAACTGTCTCTGCCTTGCCGGGGACCATCAGAAGTTCAGCGCAGCGGGCAAGCTCAAGGGCCATCCGGGCGCAAAGAACGTCTATGACGTGGACACCTGTCAGTTGGTCGGCATTCTCAAGAAGATGCGCGACGAGGGCAAACAGGAAGGCGGCGACCCCTTGGAGGCGGCGCCCAAGTTTTTCATCGGCGCCTCGTGGACCCCCATGGCTGATCCCGTTGACTTCAGGCCGATCAATCTCATGAAGAAGGTGAACGCTGGGGCTGATTTCATCCAGACCCAGGGCATCTACGACATTGCCGGTTTCCGCTCGCAGATGGAGAAAATACGGAATATGGGTCTGCACGAGCGGACCGCCATCCTCGGCGGCATCATCGTGCCGAAGAGCGCCATGATGCTCAAGTACATGGACTCCTCTGTTGCCGGTGTGTCTGTTCCAAAGTCCCTCATCGAGCGGATGAACAAGGCAAAGGAGGCTGCCGGAGAAGACAAGAAGAAGGCAAGGGAGCTTCAGGAACAAGAGGGGATCAAGATCACGGTCGAGCTTATCCACCAGGTACTCGAGACCCCCGGCGTCAAGGGT
This sequence comes from Nitrospirota bacterium, assembly GCA_021825805.1. Lineage (GTDB taxonomy): Bacteria > Nitrospirota > Thermodesulfovibrionia > Thermodesulfovibrionales > UBA6898 > JAKAGF01. The sequence continues at coordinate 4,753 of JAKAGF010000108.1, read as the reverse complement.
GTGCACATCCAGGCGATTGAATGGGAGTCAGCCATCGAAGGGATCGTCAAGGCGGCGGGACTGTATCCGAGACCGACGTTCGACTGAACATAGACCTCTTACGTTCCTATGCTCAGGGCTGGTATGCGGATTTGTCGCCGATATCGTAGTGGAGGGGCTGGAAGGCTTTCCGCGCGGTGAAGAGCAAAAGCAGAAACGCCACGATGCCGGTTCCGATCACATTCCCCCGTGCCGTTGAAAGCCCCATTGCGTAGTAGAAGATATACGCGGGCATGATGAAGGCCAGTGCGTATCCTTCCAGGAGCCTGAAGCAGAAGGCCTCCTTTGCCGTCACAAAGCCGAGGCAGAGAGAAAGGGGGATCAGCAACAGGGCGCTGAAGTGAGGGGTCTTCACGAGCGGAGCAACAGGGTCGCCGTTTCCGATAACGAACAGGGCGACGAGACAGACCGCGGCAGCATAGTAAATCTTCTTCAGCACCCGGTGGAACTTCCCGACGTAGAGATGGATGAAGAATACGCTTATCCCCACGCTCACGTAAAGACCGACAAGAAGAAGCATGCCGCCAAGTCCGGACGATAGAAAGGGAACATCCTGCACCCCCCGGAAGGAGAGGAAAGCGGACAGACAGATGATCACCGTTGAGAGGACGATGCCTGCCCTGTAAAGGACTACCGTTATCCTGTCCTCCATAGTCAAAGGCTGATAAAAATCACGCTCACCCATGTGCCACCTGTTTGAGTATAGCACACCAGGAGACGGCTTTCCCGCTGACTATATAGCCGGAGAAGAGATGCTTTTTTTTCGGCAGCCGGTTATAATCTGCATATCATCCCATCGATTCAGGAGACAAGCATGCCCAGGATAACGATCCAGGACTTCGTCAGGAAAAAGAAGGACAGCAGGAAGATTACCATGCTCACCGCATATGATTATCCCTTTGGTCAGATCGTGGACGAGGCGGGAATAGACTGCATCCTCGTGGGCGATTCCCTGGGGATGGTCGTACAGGGGCTCGAAAATACCCTGCCGGTAACCATGGACGAGATGATCTATCATACCCGGCTTGTTGTGCGGTCAGCCCGGAATGCCCTTGTCATAGGGGACATGCCCTTCATGTCCTATCAGGCGAGCGTCGAGGAGTCGGTGAGGAATGCGGGCAGATTTCTCAAGGAGGCGGGGGCTGCCGCGGTGAAGCTCGAGGGCGGCTCAGAGGTCGCCGACCGGATCAGGGCGATGAGCAGGTCGGACATCCCGGTCATGGCGCATATCGGGCTGACTCCCCAGTCCATACACCGGATGGGAGGGTACAAGGTGCAGGGCAGGACGGAGGAGGAGGCCCGGAGGCTGATGGACGAGGCGCATATTGCGGAAGACGCGGGGGCCTTTTCGCTCCTCATGGAGGCGATCCCGATGGATCTTGCCGGACGGATCACGGAAGAGCTTGCGATACCCACCATAGGCATCGGCGCCGGACCCCACTGCGACGGCCAGGTGCTGGTGCTGCATGACGTTCTCGGGCTGTTTGAACGGTTTGTCCCCAAGTTCGCGAAGCGATATGTGAATCTCAGGGAAGAGGCGCTCAGGGCCATCGTCGAGTTCAGGGAAGAGGTTGAAAAAGGGTCGTTTCCTTCGGACAGGGAGAGCTTCAGTTAAGGCTGCCTGTTCAGCTTTCCGTTCCGGCCTGTTGTTGTATTTCGGCGACGGGTTCGGCCTTGACCTTGAGTATCCTGCGGCCCTTCATGCTGACGATGGTGAACTTGTACGAATCCGAGGAGAGGCTGTCGCCCACCGAGGGCAGGCGTTGCAGGCTCGATAGGAGATAACCGCCCAGGGTGTCGTACTCATTCGACTCCGGGATGTCGAAGTGATAGTCTTCGTTCAGGTCCCGCACCGCCAGCGAGGCGTCGATGAGCATGGCCCCGTTTTTCAGGGTCTGCACCGGAAGTTCGGTGTCGTATTCATCCCGGATCTCCCCGACGATCTCTTCCAGGAGGTCTTCGATGGTAACCAGCCCGGCCACTGCGCCGTACTCGTCCACGACTATCGCCATGTGCAGGCGCTTTTTCTGCATTTCCCTCATGAGCGCGCTGATCTTCATGCTCTCAGGCACAAAAAGGGCGTAATGCAGCAGGCCGGGGATCGACACCTCCCTCTTGTGAGCGAGCCGGTTGAAAACATCCTTGCTGTACAGTATCCCACTGATGTCGGAGATGTCCTTCTCATAAACCGGGTAGCGGGAGAAGTTCTCCTCAGTGATGCGTCTTATGATCACCTCCGGGGGGTCGTCTATGCTGAAGGCGACCATGGCTGCGCTGGGCACCATCACACCCTTGACGGATATGTCGGTGAAACGGAAGACGCTGTGGATCAACTCATGTTCAGTGGGTTCGAATATCCCCTTGTCCTTGCCTTCCTCGATGAGGAGTTTGATCTCCTCTTCGCTGATAAAGGATCGCTCGGAAAATGTCCTGGCGCCAAAGGGCTTCAGAAACAGGTTGCTGCTCGCCGTGAGGATGTTGACCAGGACGGAGGATATACGCGAGATGAAGGCGATAGTCCCCGCCACGGCTATGCCGACGCGTTCAGGGTTCCTCAGGGCGAGGGACTTCGGCACAAGTTCGCCCACGACAAGCGAAAGGTACGAGATGACCGCGACGACAATGCCTATGGAGAAGCCCTCAGCGTTGTGCGAGACGAAGTGGAGAGGAATGGCCGCAAGCCAGGGCTTCACCGTCGTGATCGCCAGCGCTCCGCCGAGCGCTGAGGCGAGGGCGGACATGACCGTTACTCCTATCTGCACTGTTGCGAGGAGCTTGTCCGGCTCAGACTGCAGGTGGAGCAGTTTCGCTGCCCTGACGCTGCCCTTTTCAGCCAAGTTCTTGATAAAGGACTTCCGGGACGTGACTACGGCTATCTCCGAGGCTGCAAAGAACCCGTTGAGCACCAGAAAAATCAGGATGAGCACTATGTCAGGTAGCATTCTTTATTCAATTATACGCGATTATCCGGAGACAGCAAAGGAGTTCCATGAAGACAGCATGCCGTAGAAATCCGTCTGAGACAGTGGACATGCAGGTCAGAGCCCCATATCCCCTATAACATACTGGGTGATGGAGACAGCCGCTATGGACGCTGTCTCCGCCCTGAGGGTCCTCTTGCCGAAAGAGCAGACCACAAATCCCCTCTTCGATGCCTCTTCAACCTCTGCTGCCGAGAACCCCCCTTCCGGGCCTACGAGGATATGGAAGGGGGTGGGTTTGTTTCCCGCGGCCGATCCGGCGGCTGAGGACAGCGCCTCTTTAAGGGGCTGTCCTCCACCCTCCCACAGGATAATGCCGTTCATGTCCGATTCGCCGAGGAATTCCGCGAGGGTTACCGGTTCCTTCACATCAGGGATGCGGTCCCTTCCCGATTGCCTTGACGCCTCTTCCGCGATCTTTTTCCATCGGTCTGTCTTGCGTGTAGTCCGCACCTGGCTCCTCCCGGTCACAACAGGACGGATGCACTGGACGCCCAGCTCGGTTGTCTTCTGAATGACCAGGTCCATCTTTTCTCCCTTGAGCAGACCCTGGGCCAGGACCATCTGGAGGGGAGACTCCCTTTCAGCCTCTTCACGGCCAGTGATCTCGACGGAAACATTCTTTTTGCCGAGATCAACGATCTTCGAGGCAAAGGCGTTTCCCCGGCTGTCTTTGATAGTCAGGGGATCTCCGGGCCTGCACCGAAGCACTGTCGCGAGGTAGCGGGCCTTTTCCCCGGTGATGGTGAGAATGCCCGGCGATATTTCGGGCTCCGGCAGGAAGATGAGCGGCATGAGTCCTATTTTTCCGCGTGGGTGAAGAGGTCCTTCAGTTTCTCTTTGAACGTCTTCGAGACCTCATCTCCGTTGATCGAGGCGAACTCTTCAAGCAGTTCCCGCTGACGAGGGGTAAGCTTTTCGGGCACGTCGATATATATCTTCACCGCCTGGTTCCCCCGATGATGGCTGCCGATGCGCGGAGCGCCCTTGCCCTTGAGGAAAAAGATCTTTCCCGACGACGTGCCCGCGGGTATCTTCAGCCGCGCCGTGCCGTCCAGCGTCGGGACCTCGACCTCAGAGCCGAGGGCTGCCTGTGGAAAGGAGATTGGCACCTCGCAGTATAACTCGGCGCCGTCGCGCTTGAAAAAGGGATGCTCAACAACGGTGAGGATAACATACAGGTCGCCTTTGGGACCGCCGTAAGCCCCCGGTTCTCCCTCGCCGTGGATCCTGAGGCGGGAGCCGGTGTCAACCCCCGCGGGTATCTTCACCGAGATGCTCTTGAGCTTCTCGATCTTGCCCGCCCCGCGGCAGGCCTTGCAAGGGTCCGTCACGATCTTCCCGGCGCCGTAGCACTTTCCGCAGGTCTTTGAGACGCTGAAGAATCCCTGCTGAAACCTGATCTGCCCTGACCCCTTGCAGGAGGGGCAGACCTCGGGAGACTTGCCCGGAGCGGACCCGGTCCCCCTGCATTCGCCGCACTCCTCCAGTCTCGGGAACCTGATCGTCTTCTCCACGCCGAAGACCGCCTCGGAAAGGGTGAGGGCGAGGTCATACCGGAGATCATCGCCCCTGGACGGACGCGTCCTGCGCTGGCCGGTGAAGGTCCCGAAGAAGTCGCCGAATATATCGTCGAACACATCGCCGAACCCCGTCCCCGCGCCAAAAGGACCATAGCCGGCGCCAGGGCCCTCGGCAGTGCCGAACCGGTCGTAGTTCGCCCTCTTGGCCGG
>JAKAGF010000107.1 GCA_021825805.1 Nitrospirota bacterium | reverse complement strand
TGAAGAGAGGATAAAGGCGATACGGAACAGGGTGATCCATGCCCGTGTCCAGAACCTTCAATCCTGCGACTGGAAAAACCTTGCCGGAAAAATGGATGAAGCCGACGAACGCCTGGAAAGACTTTTGGAAACACAGGGCTGACCGCTTGCGCCCCCCTCCGACAGACCCTTTTTCTGCGTCTTCGGGCCGCCTCCCCAAACCCTCCCTTTTCTCCAAAAAGCCACTCACAACCTCCTTTTGCGATATGCCGCGTTTAGTAGACTTTCGGCTGCTTGCAAGAGGCGGGCATGTTGAGCTCCGTCATGCAACTCCCGACGGTTCCAGAGCTTGAAACGGCTCCCTTCTCTCCTCATTCCCAGCGCTGTCGCGGTAGATGAGTTCATCAGTCTCGAGGTCATATTCCGGGATGCCGGGGTTGTTCCACAGGGTAAGGAAATACTGATAGAAAGGCATGTAGAGGCTTCCGGGGCTCTGCCGGTGCTTGAAGACAAACTCGGGCAGGCTCTGCACATCGAGCCCTGCGTGGTAGTGCTTCATCCAGATATAATCCCCTGAGATTACCAGCTTCAAAAGGGGGATCTCGTTGTAGAGCTTGAGCTTCACGTTCCTCTGGACCGCCTTGAGTTCCTTGAGGAACTCGATGCTCCTGGTGACCTGGACCCTGAAGCGCTCCACCGTGATATCCGGGTCAAGGATGCTCTTTGCCCGGATGCTCGCCCCCTCGCTGTCGGGGTTCAGCAGCATGATCCTCGCCTCGCGGCAGTTCCGTATGACATTATGCAGGTCGCCTTTGGCGTCCGCAAAGGTGCGGAAGCCGGTCGATCCGATCAGCATCACATCCCGTGCTATCCCCTGGCTCTCCTTGAGACTCCGCGACCTCCTTTTTGAGAAAAACCCCGTGGCCGGGGACACAAAGACCAGGCCCGCCTCCTTCGCCATGCGGGCGTATTTCCGGTCCTTCCAACTCCTGCCCGCGTAGTTGAAAAAGAGTATCAGAAACACTGCGAGCGCCAGCTCCACGGCAACGAGAAAAACCTTCTCATTGCCGATGAGGGTCCAGTAGACAAGGAACTTCTTCGCCAGAAAATCGGCGGTATACGGCAGTGAGAGCGCAAAGCCGGCGCTGACGGCGATAAGGATGACATGATACAGGATATGCGCAGGCGTCTTTATAAAATCCTTGATATGTCGCTTTGTAAACATAGCCACCTCTTTATTGTCTTGATGGTTGCGGATAATCCGGCTGGATCAGGAAAAGACGATGAGTGTCGTCAGGAGGAGAAAGGCGATGTCGGCCTTGACGCCGGGACCGTTGTCCGCAGCCTGTTCGGACAGGGAAACAGCCAGGTGGAGCCTTTTTCCGCTCATGGTGGAGAGTTTGTATTTCACTTTGTCGATGAGCCTCCGGTCGTCCATCCTCTGTTCGAGGACCGCAAGCACCCTGAACACGTCCGTACGGTGACGCATCGAAATGTCCTGCTCCGCAGCCCTGGTGTTGCGAGTCTGTTCCCAGGCTCCGGAACGGGCCGGAACACGCAACTCTCCGTTGCGTCCTCGGGAGATGGTCATCCCGGCAAAACCGTAATCCATAGCAGGGGTTGTCAGCTCATCGGCCATTGTCTTTACAGGTTCTCCGGCAGCTTCCGAAATTGCGATACAGAAGGTACACGCCATAGCCGCGAACAGTAAAAAAAGTATCTTGTTCCTCTTCATGCTCATACCTCCTTCTCTCTGTTATGGTGCGGCAAGGTCTATTTTGAATACAGAATAATAGCACGATATTCCGGAAAGTTGGGTTAAATTACTTTAATGTGAAAAGACCTTCCGCTGCTGAGATGTTACTGCTTCTTCTCGCGTATCTTTTGGAGGGTATCCTGGTAGACGCCGGCCTTTGCGGGATTGAGTTCCAGGGCGCGCAATGCCAACCGCTCCGCTTCCAGCAGGTCCTTCCCATAGGTGTAGTAAAGCCACGCGAGGTTGTTGCACGCATCAGCGTTGCGGGGGTCCCTCTCCAGCGCCTTCCGGTAATTTTCCTCGGCATTATCCGGATCACCCTGGGCAAAATAGACGTTCCCCGCATACAGGTAAGCAGCGGAAAGATGACGGGAGGCGATTTTATATTCCTTAAGGGCGGCATCATGCTCGCCTTTCTTCTCGTATGACACGCCGAGGTTGAGATGCTCCTCAGGCGTCAGGGGATCATCCAGCACAATGATCCGGGGCAGGCCGCAGCCACAAAGCAGCAGCAGAATACTCAGCACATACAGACGGCGTTTACTCAAGACAATCATTTCCTCTCCACGAGCAGTGTCCGGAAGTCCGTCTTTTTCCAGACCTTCAGCAAGTCATCTTCTGAAATGAACTTCATCTGCTCTTTGCCCGAATTGACTATAAAGCCCCGGTCATTATAGCCGATGACCACCATGAAATGGGCTTTTTCATACACCCAGAAACCATAGTCAACGAGCACGATTACCGGGTTCCCTGCATCGACATTCCGCCTGAGGTCCTCCCCGCTGCCCTGATACCGTACCGCCTTCAGTCCCTTCGCCTCAGCATAGAAGATCATGTCCACGTCGAGCGTACCCCTGGCCGATTCGCTGTAGACAGCTGACGCTATCTCCGCCGGACCGACCATGACGCCGCGGAGATTAAGGACAGCGGCCAGTGAGGACGGGCCGCACTGATAGTCGTCCTGGGGATAGAAAGGCACGCGCTCAATGACCCGGGCCGTCCCGGGAGGAGCTACAGATGCCGTTACACACGAAGACAACGCCAGGAGGATGAGCAGAAAGAGGCGGGGAAGCATAAACTGCTTCGCCGCCCTCTCTTTCAGCATGGAAGAATCCGAGACCATCACTTTACGATAACTTTGTGTCCTGTTACCTGGAGAAGGATAACAACGAGGATGGCGATCACCAGGAGCAGCACGATCACGCCGAGTCCGTCATCGCCGGCAACTTTGACGCTGTCGAGGTTCAGGGCGAGCTGGTGGACCTGCTGGTCACTGAGCCGGCCGAGACGGGATGCGACCTCATCGTCGGTAAAGCCGAGTTTCCCGAGCCGTTCCTTGATCATCTTCGACTCGATCGCCTTTTGCACCCGCTCCATGTCATGAGCGCGGTCAATGGCAACGCTGACCATCTCCGACGGCGAGATGCCCGCCTCTGCCTTCGGCGCTATGCTGATGAGAAACAGGGCAAAGACCAGGTACCATGAGACCTGCCTGAAAAAAGGTATCTTCACTGTTTTCACCTCCTTTCGTGCTTCATGTTCCATTATATACCCCTTTTCCGCCTGGTGCTTCTCTTTTTTCACGGGTTTCCAGTACAATGAAAGCAACCTCAGGAAAGGGGCGACAGATGACGCACGAGAGGACCAAGGACCTCCCAGCGCGCGCCGCGGCGGTATCAGCAGGCACGGAGGAAACGAGCGCTTCGGTCTTCTTCCTTGAAGGCCGGCCGGATGTCAACAAGCCTGCTGTTATTCACTCCAGCGCGATGCCCCTCTTCCGTCTCGAGACGCGCCCTGAGAAATATGCGCATCTTCTGAAGAAAAAAGACCTGCGGCAGATCAGCCCGATCGTGGACTACCTGATCGGCAACTCCGGCCATGTCGCCTTTCTGGCGGGAGACGTGGTCCGGAACCTCTACCTCAACGGCAGGAGGAAATACAGGACAATAACGGTCCTCGCTATCCTGACCGGCCGGGATGTTGACAAATACTCGGGAATCATGAACAACATCATCTCTTCGAACGACGGGGCGTTTTCACTGAAGCTGAAATACCGCGTCAGGAAGAACAGGAGCGAAGGCTGCTTCAGGGACATTGCACATGAGAGATATCTGATAGAGCCGAGGCTTGAGGGACCGGAGAAACTGCTCTACCCGTTCAGGCCGGCCGCTATCGAACTGGACCTCACGACCAGAGCCCGGTTTTCCCGCGCCTTCGGGGTTGAGGTGAGATAGCGGGGGCGTCGCTTCCCGTTACATTATGAGTCGGGCATCTCCCTGATTGCGGCCGGGTTACAGTTCCCCGAAGTTGCAGCGGTATCGCTCCCTGAACTCCTGGTCAGTGAAGCGGTGCTCCTGGGTGCCGTACTTCTCGACAGCGTATGCGGCTGCAACAGCGCCGAGTTTTGCGGAGGTCTCCAGATCCTTGCCCGAGACTATGCCTTTGAGCAGTCCTGCCCTGTATGCATCGCCGGCGCCCGTGGGGTCGACAACCGCATTTGCCTTTGCCGCGGGCACGGCGAACTCCGCTGAAGAGGAGGAAACCAGCGAGCCTCTCTCGCCCAGAGTAGTGATGACGACGCCGGTCAGGCCCATGAGTCTCTTCTTGTCTATCCCCGTCATCTTCTGCACCATCTCGAGTTCATAGTCGTTGGTGATGAGCATCATCGAGCCGTTGAGCCATTCCCTGAGGCCCTCTCCGTCCCATTGGGTGAGGGACTGGCCGGGATCGCATATCACCCTGATGCCCTTCTTCTTGCAAAGGGCGGCGTACTCCTTCATGTCTCCGAGGTTGCCGGGCCCGATTATGCAGATGGAGTCAACAGGGCCGTCGCTACTGAAGGCATGGCCTGACCGGTGCTTCATTGCGCCGGGATTGAAGCCGGTTATCTGGTTGTCCGCCTGGTCCGTTGTAATGTAGGCTCCCGCCGTAAACTCCTCCTCCACGATCCTTATGCCGTCTACAGGTATGCGGTTCTGTCCGAGCCAGTCGAAATAACGCTGATAGTCCTTGCCGATCGCGGCGATGATGCGCGGCTCCTCTCCGAGCAGACCCAGGGAATAGGCGATGTTCCCGGCTGTGCCTCCGAACTTCTCGACCATGCCGTTAACCGTGAAACAGACATTGAGTATATGGATCTTCTCGGGAAATATGTGGTCGGAGAACTTCCCCGGAAAGTCCATGATCCTGTCGTAGGCAAGGGAACCGGATATGTAGATCTTCATCGTAACTCCTTCAAAGGGATTTCTTGATCGCCTCGGCCACCCTGCGGTTGAAGCCCTTGAGAGAGGCTATCTCCTCGACCGTGGCCTTTCGGATGGCATCTATACTACCAAAATGTTTCAGTAATGCAAAACGCCGCTGCCGCGCGACCCCGGGGATCTTTTCGAGCGGGGACGCGAAGACCCGCTCCGCCCGTCTTTTCTTGTGGTAGCCGACGGCAAAGCGATGCGCCTCATCCCTGATCCTCCGCAGCAGAAGGACGGTCGCAGCGCCGTCAGCAAGACTCATGCTGCGGCCGTCGCGGAGAAATACCCGGTCCGGGTCCTTGGCGACCGCGATGACATCCCCCGACCAGCCGGGCTGCATGGCGTCAAAGACCTCCAGGGCCGCGTCGAGATGCGCCTTCCCGCCGTCGATGATCACCAGGTCCGGGAGGAATCCCTCAAGGCTTTCGGCGGTACGGCGTATCATCTCCCGCATCATGGAGTAGTCGTCAGGACCCCGTACCTCATCCATGCGCATATGCCGGTACCGCTCCTTGCGGAAGTCTCCGTCCGCCCAGTAGACAAAGGCCCCCACCGGCTCGGCGCCGGAAATGTTGGATATGTCAAAGGCGCCGATGTCCTCAGGCGCCTCATCAAGGCCCAGGAACCCGGCAAGCTCGTTCATGTCCGTTGCCTTGCCCTTGGACTGTTCAGACGTCAGCAGTATCTCCGCATTCTCCTCCGCCATTTCCAGCAGCTTCCTCCTGATCCCCCTCCTCGGCACACTGATGCGCACCGCGCTGCCGCGCTTTTGCGAAAGCCATGACAACAGGAGGGATGCGTCCTCAGGCAGGGCCGGGCAAATGATCTCAGCCGGCGGTATGAACTCCTTCTCGTAGAACTGCCCCGCGAAATTTCTCAGCAGGGATGCGGCGCCCTCGGCCGAGACATCCCGGAGAAAGAAGTGGCGCGAGCCGAGCATTATGCCGTTGCGGATGAAAAGTATCTTGCAGACCGCCGCCTTCGGCCCGCGGGAAACCCCGATCACATCGATATCCCCCAGTCCCGGGGCAACCGCCTTCTGGGATTCCGATATCTTGCTGATAGCCTCGATACGGTCCCGCACCAGGGCCGCCTCTTCATACTGCATATCGTCGGACAGGCGCCGCATCCTGCGTTCCAGGATATCCAGAAGCCCCTTGTTCCTGCCCTCAAGCAGGAGGCGGACCTCATCCACCATGCGCATATATTCGTCATGGCTGATCTCGCCGGAACAGGGGGCTGAGCACCTCTTGATCTGGTATTGAATGCAGGGCCGCATGCGCCGTTCAAGCGAATAACCGCAGGTCCTGATCGGGAAATTGTTGCGTATGAAGGAGAGTGTCTTCCACATGGGTCCTGACGGGACATAGGGGCCGAAATAGCGGGAACCGTCGCGGCTGATCCGGCGCACCACCTCGAGCCGGGGCCACCGCTCCTTCAGCGTGAGCTTGAGATAGGGATAACTCTTGTCGTCGCGGAGAAGAACATTGAACCGCGGCTTGAAATGCTTGATGAGATTAGCTTCAAGGACAAAGGCCTCCAGTTCGTTGCCGGTGACCGTGAACTCGAAGTCCCGCACCTCCCTGATCATCTCGGCCTTCCGCGGATCAAGGGCGGCTGATTTCTGAAAGTAACTCCTGAGCCGGCTCCTGAGGCCCTTTGCCTTGCCGACGTACAGGACCCGGCCCCTGGAGTCCTTCAGTAGATAGACTCCGGGCTTGCCGGGGACTGAAGAGAACTTCTCCTGCATGGATGGACCTTGCTGTTGCATAACCGCCGGGGACGCCGATTCCCAAGGCGCGATACAGCCGTCTATTTCGCTGCCTTAAGGTTCTGGATCTCCTGCCGCACGGTCGCCGCATCAGGGGCAGACGGCGCCAGTTCGAGATACCTTTCGAATTCCTTTATCGCCGCGGCCTTGTCCCTCAGGTCATAGGCAAGGACAACGCCAAGGTTCTTGTGTCCGTTGAGGTGGCCGGGATTGATCTCAAGGGCCTTCCGGTATTCCTTCACCGCTTCATCCGGCTTCCCCATATCGCGATAGCAGGTGCCCAGGTCAACCCTGACGTCCACATTCTTCTCATCTAACTGCAGCGCCTTCCGGTAGGCGTCTATCGCTTCGCTGAACCGGGAGGCGTCCATCATGCTATTGCCGATCTTTATCCAGGCGTTTACATTTCCGGGGTCTTTTTTGACAGCCTCTTTGAGCAGCCGCATCTCCTCCTGCGTGTGCATGTCGCCGCCCGCCGGGACCTGATACTGCGGCCTGGGTTCCTCCTTCTGCCGGCATCCGGCAGCCATGACAAGAAGCATGGCAACGACTATGATACGTTTCATGCAATCCTCCGATCAGACACGTAGTAATCGTTATTGTACCACCAATAATGCAAAAGGCCGCCCTACTCGCCGAGGAAGCTGCCGATACGTTTAAGCCGTTTATACCGCTCCTCAACCAGCTTGCCGGGGGCCTTCGGTCTCAGCTCTTCCAGGGCCTCAAGTATCTTGTCGGAGATGCTCTTTGCGGTCTGTTCGATGCTGCGGTGCGCCCCTCCGGTGGGTTCGGGGATGATGTCATCGATGATCCTGAATCCGAGCAGGTCCCCGGCCGTGAGCCTCAGGGCGTCGGCTGCCTTCGAAAAATCCTCAGGTGAGAGATCGCCTTCCTTCCGCAGGAGTATCGCTGCGCAGCCCTCCGGAGATATGACCGAGTAGACCGCGTTTTCGAGCATATAGAGCCGGTCGCCGACACTCAGCGCCAGAGCCCCGCCGCTGCCGCCCTCTCCTATCACCACGGATATGATCGGGACCCTCAGCCTGGACATCTCCATGAGGTTCACGGCGATCGCCTCGGCCTGGCCCCTCTCCTCGGCGCCGAGCCCCGGATATGCGCCCGGCGTGTCGATGAAGGTGATGACCGGCCTCTTGAACTTCTCGGCAAGCTGCATGAGACGGAGGGCCTTGCGGTACCCCTCCGGATGGGGCTGGCCGAAATTCCGGCGTATCCGCTCCTTGGTGCCACGGCCCTTCTGATGTCCGATGATCACCACGGGATTGCCCCCCATGCTCGCCAGTCCTCCCACGACCGCCTTGTCGTCAGCGTACCGCCTGTCCCCGTGCAGCTCCACAAATTCCTCGGTGATCAGGGGGATGTAATCAAGCGTGTAGGGTCTGTCGGGATGGCGCGCCAGAAGGGTCTTCTGCCACGGCGTTAGCTTTGAAAATATCTCGGTACGAAGGTCCTTCACCTTCTTTTCGAGCTTTTTCACTTCAGAAGAGAGGTTGATGTCCTTGCCGTCCGAGATGCGCCTGAGCTCCTCGATCTTCAGCTCAAGCTCCTCGATCGGCTTTTCGAACTCCAGGTAGTACCGCATCAGCCGACCGTCACCGTCCCCCTGCCGGCAACGTCTTCAAGACTGTCGAGCAGGATGTTGTCGATGCTCAGGTTGATGCCGGTTGCGATGAGGGTCCGGGTCTCATTCATGCGGATGTTCAGAAAAAGCTGGCAGTCTCCGGGACGCCTGGAGACCAGGTCGTGTATCCGCCGCAGGCGTTCGCTGCAGGAATCCGGATCAGCCAGGGTAATCTCGATCCGCCGGAAACCGTTCCTGCCGACATCCTGCAGACTCGTCACCTCCCGGGCCCTGACCCGCGCGCCTTTTTCATCCCGGTCGATCGTCCCTTTCACCAGCACCAGGGCATCCTTGGCGAGAAGCGCGCCGATGCTCTTGTAGAGTTCGGAAAAAACTATCACCTCGACGCTGCCTTCATCGTCCTCAAGGGTGAGATACGCCATCATATCGCCGGTGGATTTGACCGCCTTGCGCCTGATGACACGCAACACCCCGCCGATCGTAACCTCTTCCCTGTCAGAGGCTGATTCTATCTCTGATGTCTTCTTTGCCATGAACTTCTTGAGCGATACCGCGTACCGCGTGAGCGGGTGGCCGGTTATGTAAAAGCCGAGGGCTTCCTTTTCGCTTCTGAGGAGTTCCGCCTCGTCCCATTCGCTCTCGTCGGCAGGGGTCTTTTCAAGCGTGACCTCCTCGCCGAAAAAGCTCTGCTGCCCGGTATCCACGGGCCTTCCGCCGTTGAGGAGTTCGCTGATCATGCTCATGGCACCCGCGCGCTTTACGCCGATCGAGTCAAAAGCCCCGGCCTTTACCAGACCTTCGAGCACCTTTTTGTTAACCTTGCGCGTGTCGGCCCGTTCCATAAAATCGGCTATCGAGTTGAAGTTGCCACCGCTGTCCCTCGCCTCGATGATCGACTCGATGGCAGCGCCTCCGACGCCCTTCACCGCCTCGAGGCCGAACCGGATCGAATTGCCGATCACCTTGAACTCCCTTCCCGAAAGATTGATGTCAGGCGGGAGTATCGCAATATTCATCTTCCTGCATTCGTTTATAGACTTGACGATCTTGTCC
>JAKAGF010000106.1 GCA_021825805.1 Nitrospirota bacterium | reverse complement strand
TCCTTTCGGACGTTTATATCGTCGCGGTAAAGGGCGATGTCGAGGGAGCCGACGGGAATGTCGTTGCCCTCTATCTCCCGGAGCTTTGCTGAAAGCCTTCGGGCGATATGGACCCCGCCCCTCTGTATGCCCACGAGGCAGAGCGACTTTACTCCCTTGTTCCTCTCGATGATTTCGTGGGCCATGCGCGTTATGGCCCGTTCAATGTCTTTTTTGTCAAGAAGTTCTTTTCGCATGGAAACCCATGACGGCGGCAAAAAGGCTGTAGAGGGACTGCGATGGACGGCGATGCGGACGCCCGTCGGGACGCAGGGAGAGAGATGCAGACTGTCTGTGCTGACTGCAGCTCACGCTGACTCCTTAGCCTTCTTAGCCTCACCGTGCTATGTTTAAAGGCAGGCATATTTAACCATAAAACCGTAAAAACTGTCAAACAAACGCCCTCAGTCCATCTCTCCTGCGCCCGGTCTAACACTCTGTATAATTGACACTTTTTGAGTGGGTACGATAATATGAAAGGTACACCTATGGCTGACAAAACCCTGATAATGAAAGAGGCGCAGAAGTATCTCGCCAAAGGCCAGGTCGACAAGGCCATCTCTGAATGGGAAAAACTCATTAGGGAATCGCCTGACGGGAACGTCTACAACATCATCGGCGACCTGTATCTGAAAAAAGGCGACAAGAAAAACGCGGTCGATTCCTTCCGCAGCGCCGCGGGTTTCTTCAGAAATGAGGGGTTCTCCCTCAAGGCCCTCGCGCTCTACAAGAAAGTGCTCAACATCAATGCCGCGGACGGAGACGCGCTCTATGCGCTCGGCCAGCTGAGCGAGGAGAAGGGCCTGGTCACCGATGCGATCAAGTACTGTCTCGCGGCAGTTGATGCTTTTTCCAAGGAAGGGAAAAAGGACAGCGTGCTGAGCGTCTATCAAAAAATACTCTCCCTGTCTCCGTCGAACATGCCGTTGAGAAACAAGATCGCCGAGATGTTCCTCAAGGAAGGACTCCTGCCGGACGCGGCAAAGGAATACCTCTACATGGCCGGCCTGCATGCGGACAACGGGGAACTTCAGAAGGCGTTTGAGCACTACCAGAAGGTGCTTGAAATAGCCCCTGGAAACAGGGAGGGGCTCCTGGGAATAAGCGACCTGTACGAAAAATTAGGCGATGCGGAGAATGCGACAGCCTATCTCAAGCAGGCGATGATCCTTCTGCCGGAGGATAGCGACATTGCCTTCCGGTTTGCCGGGCTCTCTTTCAGGACCGGCGATACCGCCTCTGCCCGGGCTGCCCTGGAAAAGATCGCAGGCATGGATCCGTCCGACATGCGCGGCCGGAAACTGCTGGGAGATATCCTCCTCAGGGAAGGGGATACGCAGGCATCCTGGGCCGCATACCTCCCGATCATCGACGAAATGATCACAGCTGAACGCTATGAAGAGGCGGTTGAACTGCTGGACCCGTTTCTGGAGTTCAATCCTCTTGAGACCGGAAAGAGGCTGGTGTCGTTATACCGGCAGACAGGCGACGACGCCAGGGTCGTTTCGGCCCTCATCATGCTGGGCGGCGCATACAGGGAGCAGGAGATGAGGGATGAGGCGCTGAGCTGTTATCAGGACGCCCTCCGGATAACCCCTGACGACGAACAGCTCAGGGGCCTGGTTGATGAGTTGTCCCTCGCCGGCGAGCCGGCCTTTGAACAGGCTGCCGAACCAGAGCCGGAAGCTGTCCCTGAGTCGATCACCGTCGTGGCGGAGGGCAAGAAAACGGCTGAGGAGATATTCATCGAGGCCGACATCTTCTCCCGGTACGGCCTGGTAAACGAGGCGGTCAAAATTCTTGAGGGCCTCAAGATGCGGGACCCGCAGAACATGGAGCTGCACGCCAGGCTGAAGTCCCTCTACGTGGAGTCGGGAGACAAAGAGTCCGCGGTCACCGAATGCCTCATCATGGCCGAACTGCACAGACGCCGCAACGATGAGGCGCGGGCAGAAGAGATGCTCAGCGACGCCCTGGCCATCTCCCCCGAAGACCCGCGTCTTGCCCAACGGGCCCAGGCCTCCTTCCTTGAACCCACCTCATACCGCGGGGAGGAGCCGGAAAACGGCGCCGGGGGGCCACAGATAGAGGAATACGAGGAAGAAATCGCTGAGGCGGATTTCTATGTCAGACAGGGCCTGCTCCAGGAGGCCGCAAAGATCCTTGAGAGGCTTCATGATCTTTTTCCCGACAACAAGAACATTAACGAACGTCTCGACAGCCTCGGCCAGATCTCCGAGATAACCGGGTCATCTGATGAAATGGCCGGCATGTTCTCCGAGATGGAAGGAGCGCTGGAGGAGACTCTCTCGGGAGCCGTGTTCCCGGAAGAGGAGGCGCCTTCGCCTGAAATGAAGGTGGAGGAGCCTGCTCCTGAGTTCGAAAACCTTATCCTCACCGACCAGGATCTGATGGACGCCCAGGAGATGCCCGAACCGTCCCTCGACAGCGATGTTCTCGAAATATTCCAGGAATTCAAGAAGGGTCTGGAAAAGGAACTGGGTGATGAAGACTCCGAGACCCATTACAATCTCGGCATAGCCTATAAGGAAATGGGACTCATCGACGATGCCATCAAGGAGTTTCAGACCTCGCGCTCGGACCCGAAACGGGTGGTGCAGTCCTCAACCATGCTCGGCGTCTGTTACATGGAAAAGGGGCTGTACTCTCTTGCGGTGGATGTCTTCGCCGCGCTGCTGAAGGAGATACCCGCCGGGGACGAGGCGCACTGGGCTGTGAAGTACGATCTTGCCGAAGCGCACGCAAAGGCGGGCAACCCCAGAGAGGCCCTCCGCCTCTTCACCGAGGTGTACGGATGGAACGCGCGGTTCAGGGACGTATCCGAGAAACTCGGACAGTTCAACAGGGAGCGTACCGGAGGACAGGAGCCTCAGCCGCCGGAACCGCCCCATGAGGAACCCAAGGAGCTGCCGAAATCTAAAAAGGACCGGGTTTCCTACCTCTGATCCTCACGCCGCATTCTCAAAATTTGCGGAATCTGCTACAATAGCTTTTGACTTGTCAGCGGAGGAGACACATTCTGCATGGATTATTTGGAATATTACAAGCTCAGCGAACACCCTTTTTCCAACGTTGTGGACAGCAGGTTCTATTACGACAGTCCCCAGCAGTCCGCCGCCATCACCAAGCTGAAGTACGCAATCGATACAAAAAAAGGGCTTGCCGTTGTTATCGGCAATATCGGCGCGGGCAAGACGACCCTCGCCCGCAAGCTCCTTGAAGAACTGGACGAGGAACATTACGAGGCAGCGCTCCTTGTTATCATTCACGCCTCCGTCAGCTCCGAGTGGCTGTTCAAGAAATTCGCGATACAACTGGGCGTCAAGAACATCAGGGAAGACAAGATAGAGCTTATCAGCGAGATATACCGCCGGCTCGCCGAGATAAGCGAAGAGGGAAAAAAGGCGGTGGTGCTCATGGACGAGGTGCAGATGCTCAACTCCCGGGAGATCATGGAGGAGTTCCGGGGCCTGCTCAACATGGAGAGCCCCGAGGGCAAGCTGGTCAATTTCATCTTCTTCGGGCTGCCCGACCTCGATCATGTGCTCAGCCTGGATGAGCCCCTCAAGCAGCGGGTCGCCATCAGGATACGGCTTGATGCGTTCACCCAGGAAAACGCGCGCGACTACATAAAACACCGGCTGAAGGTCGCGGGATGCTCAAACGACATCTTTTCGGACAAGTCCATCCAGCTCATCTGGAAATACTCCAACGGGAGCCCGAGACTCATCAACACCATCTGCGACAACGCCCTCCTTGAGGGCTATCTCTTCAAAAACCCCATTATCGACGAGTCCACCATAAAGACCGTTGCCGTGGATCTGGGGATGGATTCGTAGGCTAAACGTTTTCCTGTCCGGGCTGCCTGACGGTCCAAGCATGTGGCCTCATTTAAATAAGTCCAGATAGGGCACGAAGATGAAAAGACGGTAGCGGGTCTTGCCGCTTACCTCAAGCGTATTGGAGGCCTGCCGGGCTGTTTCGTCCACCCCTGTTAAGAAATATTTCAGCCAGTTCATCAGGTCGTTTTTTTCACGCACACGCGTCAGGTTGTCGTAATACAGATTTTTGTTCCTCTCAAAAAAGGCCGAGAGATATAGGTTGAATAAACAGATCGATGTTCGGGACAAAGCGCGCAAAGACATTAAATTAAACCCTTCGGCAAAATTGAAATCATCCTCGTCGCAGCATAGTGGCTCGGCAGGCGGGCGGGTGATAAATAACTCCGCTACGATTTGAACGCCATCCCCTTGACGGAGAGGGTGACAGCGTAGCGCATCAGTTCTATCCTGATTTTCGACTGGTACCACACCCCGTTTTTTTCTTCCGGCTCGCTGTAGGAGATTATCAGCTCCTTGTCGTCGTCAAGCCATATGCGCTGCCGCTCCGGCAGGAGGGTCTTCTTGCTGAGCCAGACTTCCCGTTCCGCGTTCCTCACCACATACCGCGTCCCCTCGTCCGTGACCGCGTAGTCGTCCACGTCCCACCAGAAGAGGCAATCCCTGAGTCCGCGCGTAAGTAGGTCCGTCCGTCCCCTGTCTATGTGCGGTCTGCTCTTCGTAACGCCGTCCTTTGAGCTGAGTTCCATGGCAAGGAAACCCAAAGAATAGACACGAAGGCTCATGTCCCCGTTTTTCGAGATGGTCAGGGCGGCGTCACCCCGCATGTCGTTGTCATTCCGCTCAAAGCGGATGGCAAACTGCGTCTCTATCTCGGAGATCCCGTTCCTCGCGGCAAGGTACTCCCTGAGGTCCCTCCCCTCGTGGGACGGCGCCACGACCCTGGCCGGGGCGCACGCAGCCATCGCAACGATGAGACTAACCCAGAACAGCCTCAAGACATTCTTCCACATTTTTCACTCCGGTTATCGACAGGCCGTCGCACCCTCTGTACTTCTCCGCATTGCCTGCCGGGATGACCGCGCGGGCAAAACCGATCTTTGCCGCTTCCTTGAGCCGGGCCTCTGCCTGGGCCACGGCCCTGATCTCTCCCGAGAGGCCGACTTCGCCGAAGAGGAAGGTCCTCGGGTCAACAGGCGCTTCCCTTGCGGACGAGGCGATCGTAGCGATGACGCCGAGGTCAACAGCGGGTTCTATGATTCGTAATCCTCCCACAACATTGATGAAGACGTCCATGCCCCCCAGGTGCAGGCCCGCCCTCTTTTCGAGGACAGCGATGAGAAGGTTCACCCGGTTGAAGTCAACGCCGATAGTCGTCCTCCTCGGCATGCCGAAGTTCGTCTGGGAGACGAGCGCCTGTATCTCGACCATGAGCGGCCTCGTCCCCTCAAGGCTCGCGACGACTGTTGAGCCGGATACGTTCTTCGGCCGCTCCGACAGGAAGAGTTCCGAGGGGTTCTCCACCTCGATGAGCCCTGAGTCGGACATCTCGAATATCCCGATCTCATTGGTTGAACCGAAGCGGTTCTTGATCGTCCGGAGTATGCGGTAGGAATGGCCCCTGTCGCCCTCGAAATAAAGGACAGTATCAACGATATGCTCCAGCACGCGCGGGCCTGCTATCGTCCCTTCCTTGGTGACGTGACCGACGATAAAGACCGGTATCCCCGATCGTTTGGCAAAAAGCATGAGCTTGGCTGCGCATTCCCGCACCTGCCCCACGGAGCCGGGAGCAGAGAGCAGTTCCTGGGTGTAAACCGTCTGGATCGAGTCAACGACCATGGCGCCGGGCGAGAGTTTGGCGGCTGCCTCAATGATCCCTTCGAGGCCGGTCTCGGACAGCAGGACAATACCTTCCGCCTGCACCGAGAGCCTGTCCGCCCTCATCTTGATCTGCTGCGGCGATTCCTCTCCGGAGACATAGAGGAGTTTCCCAGCAGCCGCGGAGAGACCTGAGCAGGCCTGAAGAAGAAGGGTCGATTTTCCGATGCCCGGATCACCGCCTACAAGCACCACTGAACCGGGGACAACGCCGCCGCCCAGGACGCGGTCGAGTTCGCTGATCCCCGTGCCTATCCTTTTCCCGGAGGTTCCCTCCACCATCTGCAAGGCCACCGGCGCCGCCTTACCGTGGGACGCAAACGAAGCAGCCTGCCTCTGGCCGGAGAACGACTTTTCTTCCACCAAGGTGTTCCATCCGCCGCAGTCAGGGCACTTGCCGAGCCACTTGGGGCTCGAAAAACCGCACGCCTGGCACTGATAAAAGGTTTTTACCTTTGCCACAAGACGCTGCCTTTATGCCTGAGATTCACAGGATCATTATAGTCTGTTTGGCGCCTGGAAGGGAAATGAGGGCAGTGCGGCTCTTCAGGGATTAAACAACCTCATGCCGCTGCCGACAGCCACAGTACGTTTGAAGCATATCCCCATATATCTCTTGGCAAGTCGCGCGGCTTCACGAAGGCTATGTCCGCGGGCGAGCATCGCTGTCAGGGCAGAGGAAAAGGCACATCCAGTCCCGTGAAACTCGCCTTGTGATCTTTTCCCCCTGAGACGGGTGAATCTTCCGTCGTAGAGTATGTCGGTCGGTTCGCCTTCAAGATGGCCGCCCGTGATGATCACGCAGTTCGGGCCGAACCCCCTGATCCTCACCGCAGCCGAGGCCATATCTTCCGCGTCCCGTATCCGCATCCCTGCAAGGACCGCGGCCTCGTGGAGATTCGGCGTTACAACCGCGCAGAGCGGGAGGAGGACGTCTCTGATCGCAGCAGGCAGACGGGCCTCCGCAAGCCTCTTCCCCCGCGACGGACGGATAACCGGGTCGAGAACGATGTTATGGAGCGAGTATTTTCTGATTATGCGTTCAACCACCCTTGCGTTATCAGCGCTGTACAGCATCCCTATCTTTACCGCGTCCGGCGTTATATCGGAAAGCAGGACCTCGAGCTGCTTTCTGAGAAAACGCGCCTCCACCGGCACGGCCTCCTTGACACCGCGCGTGTTTTGCGCGGTGAGCGCCGCGGCAGAGGAAAGACCATAGACATCGAGGGCATGAAAGACCTTCAGGTCTTCCTGCAGACCGGCGCCGCCGGTCGGATCAAAGCCTGCTATGCTGAGCGCAATTTTCATGAAAGGATTATACTCTTGCGTCCTCCCGTTGACAAGCGCCGGGCCGGCCGTGTTTTCCGTTATAGGGAGAGGTTTTCTCAAATCAGGATATTTCACGGCTGAACATCGCAGATAATAACGATATTTCAAGGATGGCACATTCCATGCTATGTAGATATATTCGGTCAGGCAGGAAAGTCGCGGAAATTGCAATTTCTTGTTGACATGAATAGAATTAAGGTATAATATTTCTTCAACTTAAATTGTGCGATTGCGCAGTTGATTTGCTTAATTTTTGCAATGAAAGGAGGTGTTCGAGACTATGAAGAGAATCCTGGCTATTGTGCTTTCTTTGGTATTTGTTCTTTCAATCGCTCTGACCGTTGGTTGCCAGCAGAAGCCCGCTGAGGCCCCGGCCACGGCTCCGGCTCCGGCAGGACCTGAGAAGCCCGCTGAGGCCCCGAAGCCCGCTGAAGCCCCGAAGAAATAATAAGGCTTCACTGATGCTCAAAAAAAGAGGACCCTTTTGGGTCCTCTTTTTTTGTCTGCTCAGACGATCGACTGTATATGCGCGGATCAGTCTCTCCCGTTATGCGACCTGCCGCCGGAGAGCATATTCTCAACCCAGGGCGCCAACGAAACCGTTATGACCACCTTATCGCCCCTCAGCGCATACCCCGTGTAGAGGACGTCATCAGCGCCGTACACAAAGGGATAATACAGGGGCCTCACTTCATACCCGAGGATGTCGCCCCGCGGTCCAATGATCTTGTACAACTGGATATTCCTGAAGGCTGTGCCGCAATTCACAAACCTCTCCGCCTCTGAAAGGGCGTCCTTTGCCCCTAACCCCCTTTTCACCCGATATTTGAAATCCGGGGCATAGGGCTCAAAGGCATAGCCATCGCCGTCCTTGTCCAGGAAGGCTACTGTCTCGAAGTCGTTATTGAAGTTGCAGCCGTAAAATATGACGCTATAGGTCCCCGCAACCTCTGAATCCCGCGCCCCCTGCGTATTCAGACGGACCCCTGACATGCAGGAGGCGGATACTGACGCTGCCAGCAGGATGACAGCCATGCACAATATTTTTATATTTTTTTTCATGGCAACCTCCTTTTCTTAAAGTGTAGCGCCTTCCCCGCATACTTCAAGACGGGGGACGGAAACAGGGACAAGCTCATCCGGCGCGCTGCCGCGGGAGTGGAAATAGGCCGCGAGACAATTCTCAGAAGGTAACCTTATAGACTTTTTCCTCATCGCCGAAGAGGAACCGTTTCCTGAGCACCTTCGCTGCTACCTCGTCGCCCTTCTTCTTTTCCAGAAGGATGATCTTCAAGTCCTCCAGCGATTCCACCGGATAGCCGTCTATGGACAGGATAGTGTCGTTTTCCTTGAGACCGGCCTTTTCGGCGATGCTGTTGGGAGAAAAACCCGATATCACCATCTTCTTGTTCTCCTCTTTGAGCATGACCCCCAGGATGGGGGATTTGTTGTACGGTATCGGCTCCGGGAAGAGGACAAAGTCCGCGATGGAACGCTCCACATCATCGGTATTGAGGATGAGGGCATACCCTTTTCCATTGAGGCGGTGGGACCGTTTCGGTATGCCGGAGCCGAAGGCGAGGTGGCCGATCCCCGCGAGCACCACTACCTGGTGATCAGGGCGCTCCCGGACGAAACGGTCGAGGTTGTGGGCCATGGATTCGTCCCAGAGGACCTGGGCCTCGTAGAAGAAGTCGAAGTTCTTCTCGCCCTTCTCCTGGTGGCCTTCGAAGAACTGGCGGAGCCTGTCGCGGTAGACGCTGTCCGTCAGGTCCATGTCAGGGGGAATCTCGGCAAGCTCCTCCATGGTAAGGGCGCTGAGCCCTTCTTTCGAGACCTTTGAGACGATCTCCCTTCTGATATTAAGGGCGATGACCGGGATCCGGTACTCCCGGGCATAGAGGAGTATCTCGCGGTAGAGGTTATAATCGAATCCCCACCGTTTGAAGTATTCTGATTTTTTCAGGAATTCGCGCTCCCCGATCCTTCCGTTTATATAGTCATCGAGCACGCTCTGAAAGGGCCGCTGGAACATCTCCATGCCGACCGCCACCTTCCTGCCCGCCTCATGCAGAGCCCTGATCACCTCCAACTGCACGCGATGGTGCGCGAACCGGTCGTGCATCTCGCCCACATAGACTATCTCCTTTTTCCCTGCCTCCCGGACCACCTCCGCCAGGTCCACCATCCGCGGGACCACCACGCCCGTCACCTCAGGGGACAGCGTACTCCTGACGCCCCTCCGGCTCTCGGCAACGGACTTCAGCGTATTTCTCCCTCCCTCGAATAACAGGACACTGTACTTTCCATAGTGGGCGATGCGCTGAAGGTGTGCGGACAGTTCC
>JAKAGF010000105.1 GCA_021825805.1 Nitrospirota bacterium | reverse complement strand
TATGATTGTCATTCCCGCAGTTCGTAAGCGGGAATCCAGCAGGTTCCAAGCCCTGGATGCCCGATTAAAGTCCTCGGGCATGACAGACTGGTATGAATACTATTTTGAGACAGTTAATAACAGCCTGATCATAATATAGATGGTGCAGGACTAAGCCCTATTCTCCCCAGCGGCGGAAGAGCCGGTGCTCAACACCCATGGCATCGAGGACCTTGCCGGCGATGAAGTCAATGACATCGTCAAGCCCCTCGGGGCGGTGATAAAAGCCGATCACCGGGGGCACGATCTTCACGCCGATACGGGAGAGTTTGAGCATGTTCTCAAGGTGAATGGCGCTGAAGGGGGTCTCCCGCGGGCAAAGGACCAGAGGCCTCCCCTCCTTTATGGTAACGTCCGCAGCGCGCTCTACAAGCCCGTTTGCATAGCCGCAGGCGATCCCCGCGAGGGTCTTCATGGAACAGGGCGCCACAAACATCCCGTCCGTCCTGAAAGAGCCGCTCGCAACCGGCGAATGGAAATTCCGGTCGCCATAATAATGGATGAGATCCGATCCAGCGAAGGCCCTGATCTTCTCCTGCACTCCGGCCTCGTCATCGCCTGTCCAATCAATTCCCGTCTCGTCCCGGATGATGGAAAAGGATGTCGCGGATATGATTACGTGGACCTCGCAGGCCCGGGACAATTCCCGCAGCACCCGCAGGCCGACTATGGGGCCGGTGGCCCCGGTTATGGCAAAGATAAAACGTTTAAGCGACATAGGCCAGCAGCGTAAAGAGGAACACCGCCACGCTGATATACCCGTTCATATTGAAGAAGGCCATGTCCAGCCTGCTCAGGTCATTCTCCCGGACAAGGGAATGTTCATAAATGAACAGCCCTGCCACCGCGAACATCCCCGCCCAATAGACCGCGCCGAGACCGAAAAGGTATCCATTGAAAAGGAGCAGACAGAAGCTGCATGCGTGAAAGATCCTCGCCAGCCGCAATGACCAGCGTATGCCGAATCGCTGGGGAATAGAATGCAGCCCGTGCGACCGGTCGAATTCCAGGTCCTGAAGGGCATAGAGCACATCAAACCCCGCAAGCCAGAAGATCACCGCGGCAGCGAGGGGTATGGCCTCCCACTCCATAGTACCGCGCACCGCTATCCAGGCCCCGAGGGGCGCGGCTGAGATCGACAGCCCCAGGACAAAGTGGGCGAACCACGTAAAGCGCTTGGTGTACGAATACAAAAAAAGAACAGCTATGGCGACCGGGGAAAGTTTCAGACAAAGCGGGTTGAGCCGGGAAGAGGCCAGGATCATCAATCCGAATGACAACGCAACAAATATCCACGCCTCTCCCAACCTGATCAGCCCTCTGGGTATCTCCCTGCCGGCGGTGCGGGGATTCTCAGCGTCGATCCGGAAGTCAATGATCCTGTTGAGTCCCATGGCGCCTGAACGCGCCCCGACCATCGCGACGATGATCCAGAAGATCCTGCCGAGCCCCGGGACGCCGGAGGCTGCTGTCACCGCGGCGGTAAAGGCGAAGGGCAGCGCGAAGACACTGTGGGAAAACCTGATCATCCTGAGATAGAGAGTTACCCTCCGGAGTACGGCGCTCATCGCGGCTCCTCGTGCCATTTCATCGGTAAGCATAGCATAAACGATAACGCAGCCTGGGTACCCTATGGTCTCTTGTCCTTCGCGGGCTGCTTCGCTCCGTCCTGGGTCAGGACCTTGATCTGCAGGGAGACCGATAACTGGGTGAGAGGGGCTGCCGGGATGTTTGTCTGGACCTGAACCGTCTTGTACTGGTGGCCGGCCCCACCCCTCGTATCAACGCTGACCCTGATCCCGCCCTTTTCTCCCGGTTTCAGATGGCCTGAACTGGCCATCGCGGCAGTGCAGCCTCAGGAGCCGGTCACCTTTTCGATGACCAGGTCTTCGTCTCCTGAATTGACAAACTCAAAGACGTGTTCGACCCTCTGTCCCTGCGTCACCTCGCCGAAATCAATCGTGGTTTCGCCGAAGCTGATGGCAGGCGATGCCTGGGATATTGCGGGCGACAGCAGAACGAGGAGAAACAGTGAACCGAAAAGCATGCGCATGGTTTATTGTACACCACGCAGCCGGAAATATAACAGAGATCGCCGGTCCGGTCCGGTTAACTTATGGGGCGGAATTCGGTTATAGTAAGAGGTACTCTTATGCAGAAGTTCATCAATATCCGGGGCGCCAGGGAACACAACCTAAAGAATATCGGCCTTTCGATCCCACGGCAGGCGATAACGGTGATAACTGGGCCTTCCGGCTCCGGGAAGTCGTCCCTTGCGATCGACACCATCTATGCAGAGGGGCAGCGGCGTTACGTCGAGAGCCTTTCAGCATACTCGCGTCAATTCCTCGAACAGCTCCAGAAACCGGATATCGATTTCATCGAGGGGCTTTCCCCGTCCATCGCCATTGATCAAAAAACGGTCAGCCGCAGCCCCCGCTCCACACTGGGGACGATTACCGAAATATACGACTACATGAGGGTCCTCTTCACTCGTCTCGGCAGGGCGTACTGCTATAACTGCGGGTCCGAGATCTCGACCCAGGAGTCCCGGAATATCATTGAGGCGATCCTCGCGCTTCCAGAGGGGTCCCGCCTGCAGATTCTGGCGCCCATAGTCAGGGACCGCAAGGGCCACTACCGCAAGGAACTCCAGGAGATGAGGAACGAGGGGTTCGTAAGGGCGCGGATCGACGGGGAGATGACGGACCTCACCCGGGAGATCGTCCTCGATAAGATGAAACGCCACACCATCGAGATCGTCATAGACCGGCTGATCATCAAACACGGCATCGGCCGGCAGCTCAAGGACGCGGTCGAGACCGCATTCAAGTATACGGACACCGTCGTAGCCAACCTCGTAAAGGACAATGAGGACATCCTTTTTTCAAAAACAACCGCCTGCCTGAAATGCGGCATAAGTTATCCCGAGATCACTCCCCGGTTTTTTTCATTCAACAGCAAGGCCGGCGCATGCCCTTCCTGCGAAGGGCTCGGCTTCGAGGGTATGCAGGAGGAGCCGGTCGCGCTTGACGACAAGCGACGGTGCCGGGCCTGCGGAGGCTTCAGACTGCGGAAGGAGGCGTTGAGCGTCAGGTTCCATGACATTCATATAGGGGAATTCAGCCGGTTCTCGGTGACCGAGGCGGCCCTCTTTCTCGGGCAGCTGGATCTTACGGAGCGGGAGAGGATCATAGCCTCCCGCGTCCTGAAAGAGGTGGGTGACAGGCTGTTGTTTCTCGAACGCGTCGGACTCGGGTACCTAACCCTCGACCGCCCCTCCCTCACTCTCTCCGGCGGGGAGGCCCAGAGGATACGTCTGGCCACCCAATTGGGCTCATCGCTCACCGGCGTCCTTTACGTCCTCGACGAGCCGAGCATCGGCCTGCATGCCAGAGACTGCGCCAAGCTCCTGCAGAGCCTCGCCGCCATTAGGGACGCGGGCAACACTGTCATCATCGTCGAGCACGATGAAGAGACGATCCGGTGGGCTGATCATGTCGTGGACATGGGGCCGGGCGCAGGGGTCAGGGGCGGCTGGGTCGTTGCCGAAGGCACGCCGATGCAGATCGAGGCGAACGCATCGTCCCTCACCGGCCAGTATCTCAGCGGAGAGCTCTCCGTTGCGGTCCCTTTATCGAGGAGGACCCCCCAGGGACAGATACGCATCAGAGGCGCGGTTGAGCATAACCTGAAGACCATTGATGTCGGTATCCCCCTGAAGGTGTTTACCTGCGTTACCGGCGTCTCCGGCTCGGGCAAAAGCACGCTCATCTTCGACATCCTCTACCGGGCGGCGGTCATGAAGCTTGCGAATGAGGAGACTCTGCGTCTCCCCCCTGGGAAACACAAGGCCATAACCGGGCTCGAACTCGTCGACCGGGTGATAAGCGTTGACCAGTCCCCCATAGGCAGGACGCCGCGATCAAATCCGGTCACGTATACCGGCGTTTTCTCTTTCATCCGGGAACTCTTCGCGCTGCTGCCCGATGCGCGGGTGCGGGGGTACGGTTCGTCCCGCTTCAGCTTCAATGTTGCGGGCGGAAGGTGCGAGACATGCGGCGGCCACGGCCTTATAAAGGTGGAGATGCACTTTCTGCCTGATGTCTATGTGGTCTGCGACAAATGCAAGGGGAAACGGTACAACAGCGAGACCCTTGAGATCAGGTACAAGGAAAAGAACATCGCCGAGGCGCTGGAGATGAGCGTATCCGAGGCCCTCCTCTTCTTCGGGAATATTCCCCACATACGGCGCAAGCTCGAGATACTCGACGAGATTGGCCTGGGCTACATCCGGCTTGGTCAGCCGGCAACCACCTTTTCGGGTGGAGAGGCGCAGCGCATCCGTCTCTCGCGGGAACTGGGAAAGAGGGCGACTGGAAACACGCTCTATATTCTCGATGAGCCCACCACCGGCCTGCACTTCGCTGATATCCAGAAGCTGCTGGACGTGCTGAACATGCTTGTTGACAAGGGCAACACGGTGATCGTGATCGAGCATAACCTTGATATAGTCAAGTCGGCTGACTATATAATAGATCTGGGCCCGGAGGGCGGCGAGGACGGCGGCAGGGTTGTCGCAACCGGCACGCCCGAGGAAGTCGCCGGCAACCAAGCCTCTCATACCGGCCGCTTTCTCAGGGCAAAACTGCCCGCAGCGGTAAACGCATAGTTCGAAAGATCATGAAAAAAAATCTGTTGGTATTGCTTATCTTCGCCGCCCTTCTGAATCTCGCGGCGTGCGCCGGCCGCAAACCGGCTGTCTACAAGAAAACGAAACCCCTCATGGACACACTCGTGACCATAACCGTGGTTACAAACTCGGAAGGCGAGGCGGAGAAGGCGATCGACGACGCCCTTTCAACAATAGACCGGTTCAGCGGGCTGATCAATTTCTTCTCTGACCGGAGCGAACTCGCACAGATAAACGGGGATGCCGGCATCAGGCCGGTCAGGGTCTCGCCAGACACCCTGGGGGTGATAGAAAGGGCTGTCTTTATCGCCGAAAAGTCAGGAGGCGCCTTTGATCCGACCATAGGACCGGAAACAAGGATGTGGGACTTCCCGAAGAAGATACGGCCTCCGGATGCGTCCATCAGGGAAAAGCTCGGCTTGGTAAATTACAGGGATATACTTGTGGACCGGGAAAAGTCCACTGTATTCCTCAGGAGAAAGGGCATGATGCTCGACCTCGGCGGCATCGCAAAGGGGTACGCTGCGGACATGGCTCTCGAAAATCTGAAGCGGAACGGCATCACGGCGGGGCTGGTTGCGGCAGCCGGAGATATAAGGGCCTTCGGGCTGAAACCTGACGGAACACCGTGGAACATCGGGATCAAGAACCCCAGACAGAACAGCAAAGCGGACGAGTTGATAGCCAGGGCGCGACTCACCGGCAAGGCGATATCAACGTCAGGTGATTACGAAAGATATTTTATAGAGCACGGCAGGAGGTATCATCACCTGTTGGACCCCAAAACAGGGTATCCAGCCGGCGGATGCAGGAGCGTGACCGTCATAAGCGACAGCGGACTATACGCTGATGGATTTTCAACCGCTGTCTTTGTCTCGGGACCTGAAAAAGGGATGCGGCTCGTTACCGACGCCGGCGTTGACGCGCTGATCATCGACAAGGACGGGGGCATCCACACGACGCCCGGGCTCAAGGGACTGGTGACATTTGAAGACGGTCATTAGGAATACGACTTGTGCGGACCGGCTCCTCTTTTTCCTCCTGATCCTTGCGTCATGCGCGGGCATATTCATCTCTCGCGAGGCGGTTTCCCAATCGTCGGATGTGCTTATCGAGGTGAACGGCAAGCCGGCGTACACCTTCCCCCTCGCCGGCGACCGGACAGTAACCGTTAACGGGCCCTGCGGCCCGACGGTGGTCGAGATAAAGGACATGAAGGTGCGTATCAGGGAGGCAAGCTGTCCAAACAGGTTGTGCCTGAAGGAGGGATGGATCGCAAAGGGCGTCATTGTCTGTCTCCCCAACCGCATCGTTGTGACCGTGGGCGGCAAATCAGCAGGATCTCCCCGGGGAGTGGATGCAGTTACAGGATAAGCACCGGATCGCCGTCCTTTCGGCCTATGCCCTCAGCCTTCACGGATTCGAAGGCCTTCTGCCCACACCGATCCCCTGGCTAAGGCTCGGTCTGGCAAATATCATAACTCTCGTAGCCCTGATGCTGTACGGCTTCAGGACAGCGATGACTGTAACGCTCATACGAGTGGTCCTCGCCTCGATCTTCACCGGGACCTTCCTGGGGCCGTCCTTCATGCTGAGCCTCGGCGGCGGCGTCTCGAGCGCTGCCGCGATGGGGATCGCGTGGGCAGTGTCCCGGAGCTTCTTCGGCCCTGTGGGGCTTAGCCTCATCGGCGCCCTCTTCCATAACGCGGCTCAGTTGGCGCTCGCCTATCTCATTTTTATCCAACGGTTCGAGGCGATCATGATCATCAGCCCTGTCATCATCCTCATCGGGGCTGTCACCGGCCTTATGAACGGCATTGTGGGCGGCCTCCTGATAAAGAACCTGTCACACGAATAGTGTATAATTCAGGCTGAACCATGAAGATCCGGTGTCCCATATGCAAGGAGATGACCACGTGGGAAGAAAACCCCTGGAGGCCCTTCTGCTCCGAGCGGTGCAAGCTCATCGACCTGGGAAAATGGGCAGCAGAGGAATACCGGGTTGAGGGGAAAAAGGAAGAAGAGGAAGACGAGCAGGAGAAGGGGGAAGACTCCTGAAGCCCGCCTCCGCTGCCCGCCGATCCGCCCGCCTTACGCCGCACATTCCACTTTTTTTCTGCCAATAATAGTTATGCCCAGATAGTAAGTGTCAACAACCATTGTTTCTGTTATAATTTGACGTGCCCAAAGGAGAAAATGATATTGAATTATCAAATACCTTAGATGCAGTCCGCAAAGCTTTGAACGGCACCACCTCGCGGATGGCCCGGTCTAAGATTGGACAGTTCTTTACGCCGGCCAAGATCGCGTGGTTCATGGCGTCACTATTTCAGCAAGCGAGGCAGGAAGCCCGAATACTTGATCCAGGCTCGGGTACGGGCGTTTTGTTTGCGGCGTTGCTTGAAATACTTATCGCCCAGAAGAGGCCGCCGCGTTCAATCGAAGTGGTGGCATATGAAATTGATAAAAGAATTATTCCCTATTTAAAAGACACGATGGAGCGTTGTAGGATGCTATGCCGGGATGCAGGCATTTCATTTTACGGGGAAATACGTTCAAAAGATTTTGTTACAGACGCTATCGCACAGACGAAAGAAGGTTTGTTCATAACTCAGAGGGAGCGCTTTACTCATGCCATCCTAAATCCACCATACAAGAAAATCAGCGGGGAATCGGCTATGCGTCAGTTGTTGTACGCGGCAGGCATTGAGGTCTCCAACTTGTATGCAGCGTTTGTCTGGCTCACAGCGCTGATGCTTGAACCAGACGGTGAAATGGTCGCAATCACCCCGCGCAGTTTTTGCAACGGACCGTACTTTCGCCGGTTTCGAAAAGGACTACTCGAAATGATGAGTCTGCGTCATATACATGTGTTCGAGTCCCGCAAGAAGGCTTTTGGCGATGATGCCGTACTTCAAGAAAACGTGATCTTTCATGCGATCAAGGAAGCGAGGAAGCCGGGAAATATCCTGCTTTCGTCGTCCGACGGCGTGGATTTTGATCGCGTGATGAGCCGGACCGTTCCTTATGACCGGGTAGTGCTGCCGGGAGATCGGGATGCTTTTATTCATCTCGTGTTGAGTGACGAAGACACCCGCACTACGCATCGAATGAACCGCTTTATTACGACCCTCGAACAGCTTGAACTTGAGGTTTCCACAGGACCTGTCGTGGATTTTCGGGCGCAGAAGTATCTGCACAAGCTTCCCATGAAAGGAACTGTGCCGCTAATATATCCGGTTCACTTCAAGGCCGGCTTTATTCAATGGCCGGCGGATTCACAGAAAAAGCCGAATGCCATTGAAGCCTCGCGGCAAACAAAAGACCTTTTGATCGAAGCGGATTATTATGTGCTCACGAAGCGATTTTCTTCAAAAGAAGAGAAACGACGGGTCGTGGCGGCTGTGTATGATCCTTATCTGATCAACGCTTCGCTTGTCGGGTTTGAAAACCATGTGAATTACTTCCATGCCAAAGGCAGAGGACTTTCACCAAACCTGGCTAAAGGACTTGCCTCATATCTCAATTCAACGCTTTTTGACCGGTACTTTCGCATATTCAGCGGCCATACCCAGGTGAATGCAACAGACCTGAGAAAAATGCGCTACCCCTCCCATGATCAGTTGATGCGCATAGGCGCCCATATAAAACATAATATGCCGGATCAGGAAACTGTTGACGCAATATTAAAAAAGGAATGTGAGAATAATGGCTAAAAAAGATAATGCAAGAAAAGCGACCCAAAAGATCAAGGAGGCCTTGAAGGTTTTAGACGCACTTGGACTTCCCCGGCAACAGCAAAATGAGCGCTCCGCGCTTACGCTTCTCTCCTTGCTTGATCTTAAACCCGGCGATCCCTGGGAAATGGCAAGCGCTCCTTTGATGGGAATTACTCCTATGATGGACTTCTTTGCCGGGCATTACGCCAAAAAGTACGCTCCGAACACACGTGAAACAGTGCGCCGTCAGACGGTTCATCAATTTGTTCAAGCTGGCTTGATTGTGCCTAATCCCGATAAGCCGTCCAGACCGACTAATAGCCCAAAAGCAGTGTATCAAATCGAGCCATCGTCATTGAAACTTCTTCGCAGCTTCGGCAAGCCGGATTGGAGTTCGCAACTGGAAAGATATTTATTATCTGCGGAGACATTGAAGAAGCGGTATGCGGGAGAGCGGGAGAAACGCCGCATTCCAGTGAAGCTTGCTGCTGGCAAGGAAATCAGGCTTTCACCGGGTGGCCAGAATGTTTTGGTAAAGAGAATAATCGCGGATTTTTGCCAGATTTTTACACCAAGCGGCCATATTATATACGTGGGCGACACTCAAAAGAAATGGGCTTATTTTGATCACGATGCGCTCAGGGCGCTTGGAATTGAAATTGAGGAACACGGAAAGATGCCGGACGTTGTCGTGCATCATGTAGAAAAAGAGTGGCTTGTTCTGATCGAAGCAGTGACAAGCCACGGCCCGGTAAACCCGAAGCGGCGGCAGGAACTGAAGCAACTTTTTGCCGGATCAAAGGTCGGTTTGGTATTTGTTACGGCCTTTCTCTCCCGCAGAACAATGCAGAAATATCTTGAGGATGTTTCGTGGGAAACAGAAGTCTGGGTGGCCGAATCGCCGACTCATCTTATTCATTTCAACGGTGAGCGGTTTCTTGGTGTCAATGGTCATCCAAAAGGGTACCAATTCTGGTCATTGAAAAGTGTACCAGTCAGGGACCTTCCTCCGGGTTAATGATGTGAGAGGGGTTTTGGCTGTTGCCGGGTCCATATCGGCCCTCTCATTTGCCCCAGGCTCGTTTTTCGTGGGGCAGCCCATATCCAAGTATTCCCTCATGCTCCGCCGTTGTTCTCCTTATAGCCCTTCATGCGGTAGCTGTTGCCCTTGATGTTAATCACCCGGCAGTGGTGCAGAAGGCGGTCCAGGATCGCCGTGGCGATCACCGGGTCACCAAATAGTTCCTCCCACTCCGAGAAGCTCTTGTTGGAGGTAATCA
>JAKAGF010000104.1 GCA_021825805.1 Nitrospirota bacterium | reverse complement strand
CTCGGTGATTATGGCGACAGGATCAGGGAGATCCGGCTCGCCAGGGGCCAGGGGATCGCCGGCTGGGTGGCTGAGAAGGGCGAGGCGGTGATCATCAATGACACACAGTCAGACCCCCGGTTTTTCAAGGGCGCTGATGAAAAAAGCGCCTTTACAACAAGGAACATGATCTGCGTTCCGGTAAGGACCAAGGACAGGACGATCGGCGTGCTGCAGGCGATCAACAAAAAAAGCGGCGCATTTGACGACCTGGACAAGGAAGGCCTTGTGGCGCTGGCGAACCAGGTCGCTGTTGCCGTTGAGAATGCGACTCTCTATCAGGAACTGAAGGATGCATTTTACGGCACTGCCGAGGCCCTGGCAGAGACGATCGAGAAGCGGGACCCCTACACCGGAGGTCATACCCAGCGGGTGATGAACTACAGCGTCGCTATAGGCAGGATGATGGGGCTTCCGGACAAGGAGCTCGAGGCCCTGAAGCTTGCGGCGATCCTTCACGACATCGGCAAGATAGGCATCAGGGACAACATCCTGCTCAAGACCGACCGGCTGGACCGGGAGGAGACCTTAACCATGAATCGACACACTGAGTACGGGGCGGAGATACTGGGGCACGTGAGGCAACTAAGAGGCGTCATACCAGGGGTGCGCGGGCATCACGAAAAGATCGACGGCACGGGATATCCCGACGGGCTCAAAGGGGGCGACGTACCCTTCATGGCGCGGATTATCGCGGTTGCCGATACGTATGACGCCATGACAACGGACAGGCCCTACCGCAAGGCGCTGAGCATGGAGACAGCTGTCGGTGAACTCAGGAAGTTCGCGGGCATACAGTTTGACGCCGGGGTGGTCGAGCATTTTATCCGCTGCCTTGAACAGGGAGGGGAAGGCCGGTGAAACTGCGGGTCCTCGGCAGCTCAGGGGCGGAATATCCGGGATACAACCCGCCGGCATTCCTCGTCAACGGCTCGCTGCTTCTTGACGGAGGCACCATTGGAACGCGCCTGACAGAGAAAGAGCAGTGGGGCATCAAGAACATCCTCATCACGCATTCTCATCTCGACCATATCAAGGGAATCCCCTTTCTGGCGGACAACATCATCATCAAGAACAAGAAGCACAGCGTCACCCTGTACGGCATACCGGAGACCCTCTCCGCATTGCGGGAAAACCTCCTCAACGACAGGATCTGGCCT
The DNA here is from genome assembly GCA_021825805.1 of Nitrospirota bacterium. Taxonomy (GTDB): domain Bacteria; phylum Nitrospirota; class Thermodesulfovibrionia; order Thermodesulfovibrionales; family UBA6898; genus JAKAGF01. Next base: position 8,557 of record JAKAGF010000104.1, on the reverse strand, counting down.
GACTTCACGAAGATTTCCGCTGCAATAGAGCCGGTCATCATGATGAAGCAGGTTACCGCCGGGAGGTCCTTTTCCGTGGACGGCTGCCGGATTACCGCATGCAGGGTGAACCATACCGTGCCCGCTGTCGGGTATATTATCAGGGAGAAGAAATCCGGCAGGGCGCTTCTCTACACAGGCGATACCGGTCCGACAGACCGGATATGGCGGGTTGCCGGAGGGGTGGATGTGGCGATCATCGAGGTCTCGTTTCCGAACAGGATGGAGGCCCTGGCGCTCAAGACCGGCCACCTGACAGTGGGTTTGCTCGGCCAGGAGCTTGCGAAATTCCGGAGCGCCCCAGGCAGGGTGCTGGTCACCCATCCCAAACCGCAGTATATAAAACAGATAGAGAAAGAGATCAGAGGAATGAAAGACCGGAGGATAGAGATGATCCGAGACGGGAAGACATATGAGATTTGACATCGCGATTCTTCAGACACTCATAGCAGGCGCTGCCGATGGCGTGGTTTAAAAAGACAAAGGACATAAAGGCCGACAAGAAGGTCAAGATCCCCGAGGGGCTCTGGGTAAAGTGCGACAGCTGCCGGGAGATCATCTACCGGAAGGAGATCGACCGGAACCTCAAGATATGTCCCAAGTGCAACTACCACTTCAGGATCAGCGCCAGGGAGCGCATCAAGCTCCTGGTGGACGAGGGCAGCTTTGTGGAGATGGACGCTGGTCTTTCCTCGGACGATCCCCTGGACTTCAGGGACAAGATATCCTACCGCGATCGCATGGAGGAAAACAGGGTCAGGAGCGGGCTTGATGAGGCTGCCCTGTACGGCGAGGCGACTATCGAGGGGCATCCGGTGATCGTGGTGATCATGGACTTCTCCTTTATGGGCGGGAGCATGGGTTCCGTGGTGGGCGAAAAGGTGGTGCGTGCGGCAGAGGCCGGCATTGAGACCAGGAGGCCTCTCATCACTGTGGCCTCTTCCGGCGGCGCCCGCATGCAGGAAGGGATGTTCTCTCTTATGCAGATGGCGCGTGTCTCCGCAGCCATCGGCCGTCTCACGGATAACGGCATATTGTACCTGTCCGTGCTCGCTGATCCCACCTTCGGGGGTGTTACCGCCAGTTTTGCCATGCTGGGAGACATCATCATAGCCGAGCCCAGGAGTCTTATCGGTTTTGCCGGGCCGCGGGTCATCGAACAGACGATCAAGCAGCAGCTGCCTGAAGACTTCCAGCGCGCAGAGTTCCTCCTGGAGCGCGGTTTTATCGATACCATCGTCGACAGGAAGGACCTGAAGAAGACCGTCTCCAGGATCATCGAACTCCTTGCATGAGCTATCAGGAAACCATCCGGTACCTTTACGGACTGCAGCAGCAAGGGATGAAATTCGGTCTGGACAACATAAGGATGGTCCTGCGGGCAGCGGGCGATCCACAGAGGTCTTTCCGCGCGGTCCATGTGGCGGGCACGAACGGCAAGGGCTCGACAGCGGCGATGGTCGAGTCCATCCTCAGGGCCTCCGGCATCACGACAGGGCTCTTCACTTCGCCGCATCTGATCAGCTTCACTGAAAGAATCCGCGTCAACGGCGCCGAGATCGCCGAACAGACCGTGATCGACCTTGCTGATGAGGTGCGTGAGATCAGCCGCGGGCTCGAAGACTTTTGCCCCACATTCTTTGAGGTGGTTACAGCCATGGCCTTCATCCATTTCAGGAGGCAGCATGTCCAATGGGCTGTTGTCGAGACCGGACTGGGAGGCAGGCTTGACGCCACCAACACCATCATGCCCGAGGTTTCGATCATTACCAGGGTCGGGCTCGACCACTGCGAATTTCTCGGCAATTCCCTGGCTGAAGTAGCGGCTGAAAAGGCCGGCATCATCAAAGAGGGGGTCCCGCTGGTTACAACCCTCCAGGCGACGGAGGCAGCGGAGGTTATAGAAAGAAAAGCGAGGGAAAAGGGCTCGGCCCTCTTCATCTACGGGCGGGATTACTTTTCCGATGTTACAGCGGATGACCTTGACGGCATCACCCTGCGCTACCGGGGGGAAAAAGAGATCAGAGACATACGGATCCCCCTTCCGGGGAGCCATCAGGCTGCCAATGCCTCCATGGCGGCAAAAGCGGCTGAGCTCATCATGACAGGGCATGACCTTGATCTTGATATCCGGGGAGGCATCAGCAGGGTCCGCTGGCCGGGAAGGCTCGAAACGGTAAAGACCCACCCGCCCATACTTATCGACGGGGCGCATAATCCCCAGGCTGCCGCGGTCCTCGCCGAATATCTCCGCAGACTTTTGTCAGAACGATATCAGCGCATCATTCTCGTGCTGGGCGTCATGAAGGACAAGGACGTGGCCGGGATTCTTGCCCCTCTGCTTCCCTGCGGCGCTGAGATCATCTTCACCGCTCCGGCATACGGAAGGGCGGCCGGCCCCGGAGATCTCGCGGCTGTCGCCGCTTCGCTGGGCTTTGCAGCGGAGACCGCGCCGACGGTCCCGGCGGCAATAGCACGCGCCGAAGGGCTCTGGCGAAAGGGCGACCTTATCGTCATCACCGGCTCTTTCTATACCATCGGCGAGGCAAAGGAAGTCCTTGGCTCCATGGGAGTGCTTTCGAGGCTCAGGGAATGACCCGGCACGCCCGCGCAGTTGTTCGATTCCTGATAGCGCTCTCTTTTGCCGCCGTCTGCTGGACAGGGGCGCAGCCTGTTGCCGCTGAGGAGCCTGCCACAGCCATCACCGCGGACAGGCTTCAGTATTTTGCGGAGACCGGGAAATATGTCGCATCAGGTTCAGTGCAGATGAAGAAGAACGGGACAGTCATGACCTGCGACGAGATGACCTACGACGAAAAAACCACTGACGTAGTTGCCTCTGGAAATGTCCGGTATGATGACGCTGAGGTATCCATACAGGCGGCAAAGGCTGAACTCAGGATGGACAACAAAACAGGCAAGCTGTATGACAGCATCGTTTTTTTCCGGAAGGACCACACCTACCTAAAAGGGAAGGAGATCGAGAAGCGGGGGGAATTCGAGTATTACACCCCCGAGGCCTCCTTTACCACCTGTGATGCGCCGGTCCCGGCATGGTGTTTCCGCGGCAAAGAGGTGCACACGGTATTGAGGGAATCGTTTGCAGCGCGCGACGTCACCTTCAGGATAAAGGACCTGCCGGTCTTCTACGCGCCCTACCTTAAGACCTCCCTGGAGGCTGACCGTCAGACAGGGTTTCTCCTTCCGGTGGCTGGCTACAGCAAGACAAACGGGGTGGAATTAACCCTTCCCTTCTACTGGAACATCGCGGAAAACAGGGACGTAACCGTTGTCCTTGACGCCTTCAGCAAGCGGGGCCTCGGCGCAGGGTTGGAATACCGGTTCATCGAACCCTCAGGGGTACAGGGCAATCTCTGGGCCTATCACATCAGGGATACTGAGCTGAACAGGGACTTCATCGAGGTGAAGGGGATATACGAGGCGCGGAAGGCAAACGATATCGGCGGATACCTCAACATCAACTATGTGAACCAGCAGGACTTTTACCAGCAGTTCAGCCTTCGCCGGGAGATCCGCGTTCAGCGGTTCCTGGAGTCCACCGGAGAGGCGATCAAGCCCTTGCCGGACGGCAGGCTCTACCTTCTCTCCCAATACTGGGTTGACCTGAAGAACGCCACAGGAGACGCGCCCCAGAGGCTGCCTGAGTTGGGGTATGTGCTCAATTATATATCCCTTGGCGGGCTGAAGGTTGCGGCCCAGATGTCTGCCTCAAACATATGGCGCGAAAACGGCCTTTCGGCCGAGAGGTTTGATATCTACCCGAGGGTGCTCTACTCCTTTGGCAGCGACGTGGTGGTATCCCAGGCAGCGGCTGTCAGGGGCACAGCCTATTCGTATTACAGGACGCATGGAACTGATGACAATACGTTCAGATCGGCCTTTGAATATGACGTGAACGCCCATACGAGGCTCTATAAGCGGTATGGATCTTTTACGCACGTCATCGAGCCTTTCCTTGGCTTTCATTATGTTTCCTCGTCAAAAAACGATCTGCCGGTCTTTGATTCTGCCGAGGCTTTCGGAAAGACGTCGGTCGTGGAGCTGGGCCTTCTCAACAGGGGCATCTCCTCCGGCTCCGAGCTTTTCCTGGCAAGGCTCACCCAGGCGTTGGATACCAACGGCGGCAACAGGCCGTTTCTCCCCCTGCATCTTGAGGCAGTCGTCAGGACGCCTGTTGCCATCGGCCTTGAGGCCACCTATGACTACTATTCCGGGAATATCGAGACCCTCACCGCGGATGTTGGCTTCAGGGTTTTCAAGACCGAGCTGGCTGTTGGTCAGAGGTTCAACAGGAAGGACAACATCATGATATACACCGGCGCCGCGTCTTTCAGCCCCAATGACTACCTGCGGCTGACCAGCCAGATATGGTATGACGCCAAGGGACAGGGGCTCAGGGACCTCACGGTGAATCTCAAATACCAGAAGCAGTGCTGGGGCATCAGGGTGGAGGCGGTGAAACGGCCAGGCGATTTCACGATGAGGGTCTTCTTCGATATCGTGGGGCTTAACTCGAAGATGTCGGTGAAAGAGAGCCCTGCTGACGCCAGGACCTACTTTTGATGCGTTGCTGAGAGATATGCCTCTATCGCCTTGACCGTCTCCTCAACGGTTGCGGCGGCTGCATCAATGACTATTTCCGGATTGTCCGGCTCTTCATAAGGGGCATTCACACCAGGCACCGGCCAGCCTTTATTGCCCTTGTTGTAAATATCTCTTGGAGCCCCCCGGGTCTCTTTTCTCTTTTGTTCGCGTCCTCTGCATACCTCCACGGCGCATTTGAGATAAACCTCGGCGTAGGCGGGGATCAGTTCGCGGGCAAGAGATCGCCACTTCCTGAGATTGCCGGTTGCATCGATGATCACGCTGTGACCGAGATCCGTGAGATTCTTCGCGAGGCAGACGAGGCAGCGGTAGACCGTGTCTCGCTCAGTATCCGAATACGTCGGTTCCGGGGTAATGATCTTGCGCAGCTCATCCATCCGCAGGACAACAAAATCAGGGTGACGGGCCTTGAAGGAGTCTGCAACGACGCTCTTGCCGCTCCCGGGCAGGCCGGTTATCCAGAGGGCGATATTATCCATATTCCCTGCAAGGTGTCATTCCCGGTTAATGAAGGCCGGCGAGTATTTCCCTGGCAGAGGCGATGTCTTTTGTGATCTGCCTGACAAGCTCATCCGGCCCTTTGAACTTCTTCTCCTCACGGATCTTTCTGATGAAATACAGGGAGATGTCCTCCCCGTAGAGGTCTTCATCGAAATCGAAGACATGGACCTCGATGGCGCGGATATTCTTATTGAACGTGGGGCGGAGCCCTATGTTGGCGATACCGTCATGAAAATGGTCCCGGACGTTGAGCTGCACCGCATAGACTCCGTCAGAGGGGATGATGGCGTGCTTTGCCGCGATATTGGCAGTGGGAAACCCGAGTCCCCGGCCCCTGCCGTCTCCCTTTACAACTATGCCGGTTACGGCATACACGCGGCCAAGGAGCCGGGCCGCATGTTCCACCTCCCCATCTTTCAGGAGTTGCCGGATAGCGGTGCTGCTGATGACCTCGCCCCTGAGGGAGACTTGCTCCACCTCCCTGACCGTGAATCCATGCCGGTTTCCAAGTTCTCTGAGCATCTCGATATTGCCCGCCCGGCCCTTGCCGAAGCGGTAATTGAACCCCACGAATATCTCCTTCGCCCCAAGGAGGTCGCAGAGGATGTCTTTTACAAAGGCCTCCGGGGACATGGCGGCAAAGTCCATGGTAAAAGGGATTTTCACCAGCGCGTCTACGCCGAGGGCCTCGATGAGCCTGATCTTCTCCTCGTAGATGCTGATCAGGGGAGGACACTTCTCCGGAGCGAGGATCTTCAGCGGGTGCGGCCTGAAGGTGACGACGAGGCTCGTGCCGCCTGTTTCACGGGCGCGACGGATCACCATGCGGATCAGTTCCTGATGGCCGAGGTGTATGCCGTCGAAGTTCCCCAGGGTGATGATGCTGTTGGTAAACTTCGTTGTTATGTCTTTCAGGTCTGTGATCAATATCATCGAGTATTCCTTAGCAGGCATTCCATTTCATTATATATGCAACCGCCGATCTCGATGCCGAGATCAATAAACTCCGGACCGTGCCGTTTTCCTGTGCCGGACCTGAAGGTCTCTCTGATCCTCCGGATGCCTTCCAGCTTATTCCTGAAGACCCTGAAGAGCTCCTCTGGCGGCGTTCTGGCGTGGTCCAGGATGAGCCAGAGGGTGGTGGTGAAATTGTCCGGGCCCCACCTGAACTTGTCGGCATCGTAGAGGGCATTGCTCACCAGCCTCGCCTGACCGTCTTCCGAATCAAGGACCTCCTTGAACGCCTCGTGGTTTCTGATGGCTGCTGCAATATATCTCTTGAATGCGGGATCCATGTCAAAATCCCTCAGTATCCGCTCAACCTCAGCCGCCCCTTTGATCGTGTGGTCATCCTCCCTGCGCTTGATATCGTGAAAGAGCCCCGCAACCTGCGCGCAGAGCATGAGCCCGTCTGCCTCGGCACATCCCATGGCCGCACATTCGATGCGGAGGATCGCTCCCGCTTCTACGGCAACCTTTTCGCCGTGGGCCATCCCGTGCGCGTGATGCAGCTTCGACTCATCGATATAGGACCTGCATTTTCTAAGGAGGGCATTCTCCCGCAGCGAGGCCGCTGCAATCTCCACCTCCTCGCGGTATCGGGCGTAAAAGGAGGGCGGTCCGATTCTTCGGGCAAATTCCGCTGTCTTCTCCTTGAGCGCGGGATAGATGGATTCCTTTAGCACAAAAAAGTACCTATAGCCAATAAGGTGTATCTACCATTATAATAATTTTACACAAGTATTGTTAACGTTTTTGTCTGTTTCTCAAGGGGAGGACACATGTTTAACCGAAAAGCGGCTTTCTTGAGCCGGGTCATGGATACTGTTCCTGACGGCGTGTATGTTGTCGGCAGAGACAGGAAGATCCTTTACTGGAGCAAAGGGGCGGCTGCGATCACCGGTTACAGCCCCGAGGAGATGAAGGGCAGGGATTGTTCTTCCAGTCTTCTCCGCCATGAGGATGAAGAGGGCATTTCTCCCTGCGCGGCCGGCTGTCCCGTCGTATCAGGGGAACACACTGGGCCTGTCAGACGCAATGTTTTCCTCAGGAAAAAGGACGGCAGCAGGCTGCTCGTTGAGGAGCACATCTCCCTGCCGGCCGACGGTTGTCCGGAAGTTGTGGTGGTCTTCAGGGACGCCTCCCTTTTCCGGGAGCTCAGGCCCTTTCAGTTGAGGGTCCACGGGATGGAGCGGCTTGTCCCGGTCTGCGGTTGGTGCAAGAAGATCAGAAAGGACACAGACGCATGGGAGCAGATCGAGGCATTCCTGACAAGGGAAGGCTTCGGCGATTTCACTCATACCATGTGCCCGGTCTGCGCTGAGAAGATATTCTCAAAAAGGATATATCTCGAGAGCTACCAGAATGTCTGCAAGGCCATCAGCAAGAGTCTCTCCCTTGATGAAGTCCTGAAGCTGATCGTGACAAACGCGGTCAAGGTGATGAACGTCAAGGCGAGTCTCCTGCGGCTTCTCAACAAGGAGACGAACCAGCTTGAACTGGCAGCCTATCACGGGCTCAGCGGCACATACGTGAACAAGGGGCCTGTTGACTACGACGCGAGCATCGACGACGCCCTTGCGGGAAAGCCGGCATCCGTCTATGACATAACGGCCGACCCCAGGGCCAAATACCGCAGCGAGGCGGAGCAGGAGGGCATCAGGTCCATAATCTCGATTCCCCTGCGGTCCACGGACGAGGTCATCGGCGTGCTCAGGATGTACACCGCAGAGCCGGTTGAGTATTCCGACGAAGACCTCCAGTTCGCAGCAGCCATTGCCGAGCAGGCAGCCATTGCCATCGTCAATGCCCGGCACTTCGAGCGGTCGGTCTCGCGTGAGCGGGAATACCTCAATGTCTTTCAGGAGGTGACGAGGGCGGTAAGTTCAACCCTGGATGTCAACGAGGTGCTGCAGATGATCGTTACCAAGCTGCCCGAGGTGATGCACCTGAAGGCGGCGACGATCCGGCTCCTGGACGAAAGCGGCAGGAAACTCCAGCTTGTTGCTGCCCAGGGATTGAGTCAGCGCTACCTCAACCGAGGACCTGTCGATACCGAGGAAAATGTGATCGAGGCGCTGAATGAAAAACCGGTCGCAATACCCGATGTCTCCTCAGACCCCAGGATTAAGTACCAGAAGGAATCGGCTGAGGAGGGGATCAAGAGCATGCTCACCCTGCCGATCATAGCCAGGGGAAGGGTGATCGGCGTACTGAGACTCCTTACGGGACGGCCGCGCCAATTCTCCGAGGGCGAAATATCCTTTACTGTCGCCCTGGCCGAGCAGTGCGGTATCGCCATCGACAACGCCCGCATGTACGAGAGACTCAAGAGATGATTATCTTTCCCTGCTGATCGTGTCTGACAGGCGAAAAAAAGGCCGCAGAGGCT
>JAKAGF010000103.1 GCA_021825805.1 Nitrospirota bacterium | reverse complement strand
CGGCAAGCCCGTGCTTCTTTATGACGTGAGGTCCAAGGGCGCCCAGAGTTATCTTGCACTGGCAAAGGAGATGCTAAATGAAACCAGCGTTGGGCAAGGGGCTTAATGCTCTCATCCCTGAGAAGGGCGAGGAGGTTCTTTTCCTTGACATTGACCGAATACTCCCGGGCAGACAACAGCCACGGAAGGTTTTTCATGAAGAATCGCTAAAGGAACTTTCAGCTTCGATCAAAGAAAAAGGGGTGCTCCAGCCGATCATTGTATCGCGAACCGGCGATGGCTCATTCAACCTTATTGCTGGTGAGCGCAGATGGCGGGCTGCCACTATAGCCGGCCTCAAAAAGATCCCCGCGCTCATCAAGAATGTGGCATCCAAAGACGCTCTGGAGATAGCCCTGATCGAAAACATACAGCGGGAGGATCTCAATCCAGTTGAGACTGCCGAGGCTTTCAACCGTCTCATAAAGGATTTTAGTCTTACCCAGGAGGAGCTCTCGGACAGAGTAGGAAAAGACCGGGCGACTGTCGCAAACTATCTCCGGCTTCTCAGACTTCCTGACGAGATCAAGACCCTCCTTTATAACGGCGCCCTGAGCATGGGACATGCCCGCGCGATCCTGGCTATCGAAGGACGTACAAAACAGGTGGAGGCTGCGCGGAAGATTATTAAAGGCGGGCTCAGCGTCCGGGAGGCGGAAAAACTGGCAAAGGCTGCATCGTCACCTTCCAGGCATGCCGGCATAAAAGACGCCCAAATCGCCGCGCTGGAGGAAAGACTGATCAAACACCTGGGTACCAAGGTCAGGATAAACCACAAAGGCAAGCGAGGCAAGATAGAGATAGAATATTACTCTCTTGAAGAACTCGACCGGCTGCTGGAGATCTTGCAGGGATGAAAAATATATTGATAACCGGACAATCCGGCACGGGCAAGACACTCCTTATCAAGAAACTTGCGGACATCTTCAAGGAGTTCAATCCTCAGGGATTTCTTACTTTAGAGCTTAAGGAAGAGGCGATAGTTACCGGCTTTGGCGTCATCAGCCTTTCCGGTGAAAGCAAGATCATCTCTCATCCGGGATTGAAATCCAAGCATGCTGTCGGCAAATTCCGCATCGATTTGAAGGGTTTTGAGACCTTCTTGTCAAATGCCTTCACCAAGGACAGAAAGACCGGACTTTACTTTATTGATGAGATCGGCAAGGTGGAATGTCAGTCTAAAAAATTCTGCAGGCTGGTTATCGAGCTTTTCAGTTCAGATCAGCCTGTCATCGCCTCCATGGCTGACAAGGGGTCGGCTTTCATCCAGGAGATCAAGAAGCGCGATGACATTCAGCTTGTTGAGTTGACCGTTGAAAATCGGGATCAGCTCATTAAGGAGCTGACCATGGAGATCAGGGACCTCCTCCTCGAATAAATGCCGCCGCGGGTAAGCATCGGCCTCGACCTTATCGGCAGGAGATGGCCAAGGCGCCTCTCCGGAGCAAGGGCCGGTTTGGTAGTCCACCCCGCGTCTGTCAACAGAAACCTTATTCACGCCTCTTCCTTGCTCATGAAGTCCGCACACTTTCGTCTCGCTGTTTTTTTCGGCCCGCAACATGGCATAGGGGGAGAGACCCAGGACAATATGATAGAGTGGGAGGGATTCACGGATAAAATAACCGGCCTTCCCGTATACAGCCTGTATGGCCGGACCCGCAAACCCTCAAAAGAGATGCTACGCGATATTGATGTCATGGTAGTCGACCTTCAGGATGTTGGCGCCAGATATTACACCTTTATCTGGACAATGGCCCTGATAATGGAAGCCTGCTCGGAGACAGGCAAGTCAGTGGTCATTCTCGACAGGCCGAACCCGATCAGCGGCCGCCATGTTGAAGGGCCTCTTCTCGAACCTGCCTACCGTTCCTTTGTCGGTCTCCACAGACTTCCCGCGCGCCACGGGATGACCATTGGAGAAATCGCACTGTATGTGAAAGATCAGAACTATCCGGCGCTTGACCTTCAGGTAATTCCGATGCAGGGATGGAAAAGAAGCATGTGGCATGACATGACAGGGCTGGCATGGGTCATGCCCTCTCCCAACATGCCCACCCTGGATTCAGCGACAGTATACCCCGGCATGTGTCTCCTTGAAGGAACGGATTTGAGCGAAGGGAGGGGGACTACCAGGCCTTTCGAGATCTTCGGCGCTCCCTTCATCGATCCCCATGTCCTTTCCAGGAAGATGAAGGAATATCGGCTTCCCGGCGTTGTCTTCAGACCTCTCTATTTCCAGCCGACATTTCAGAAACATGCAGGCACATTATGCGGAGGATGTCAGATACACGTTACCGACAGGCAGGCCTTCCGGCCGTTTCAGCTTGGTGTCTCGATACTGAAAGCTGTTCACGAACTCTATCCCAGGGAGTTCAAATGGAAAAACCCACCTTACGAATATGAAGAACAGCTTATGCCTATTGATATACTTTCAGGCTCAGACCGCCTCAGGAAGGACATTGTATCAGGAGTTTCCCTGAAGAAGATGACTCAAAGGTGGCTCGAGGAAAGTGAGCTGTTCGACAAAGCCGTTCGAAGGTCCTATCTTCTTTACCCATGAACTCAGTAAACGCATTCATCCTTGCTTCAGGCCGCGGTGAACGTCTCAGGCCGATAACCGATCATTTGCCAAAACCTTTGCTCCCTGTTCTGGGCAAGCCGATCATCCAGATTGTTTTGGAACGGCTTACCGCTCTTGACGTGGTAAACATAGGCGTAAATACCTATTACCAAAGGGATTTGATGCAGAAATGGCTTGACTCTTCAGCCTTCAGCGGAAAGATTATAATCTTTCCTGAACTGGAAATCCTTGGCACAGGAGGGGCTCTTAAGAACGCTGCAACATTCCTGGGACAGAATTATTTTATAACGCATAATGCTGATATCATGTCAGACATTGATCTCGGGCTTCTGCTTGAGAGGCACCGGCATTCAGGCGACCTCGTCACCTTAGCCGTGCACAGCAAAGATCAGTTTAATAATGTCTGGATTGACAGGGAGGGACGGCTTCTTCATATAGGAAAAGAACCCCTGAAAAGCAGCAATGGTCTAAGGTGCGTTGCATTCACCGGCATAGCAGCCTATTCGCCTGATTTCCTTGGCCTCCTTCCTGACGGCGCATCCCATGTCCCGGACGTCTGGATGAAGGCAGCATCATACGGGAAGGTTGGAACCATAGACTTCTCAGGCTGCGGATGGATCGATATCGGGACCCCTGCAGCATATGCTCAGGCGGTCTTCGAGGCCCTCGCAAAAGAGGGGGAGTCAGTCTTTGTCCATCCAACTGCTCATTGCGGAGCAGCAGTCCTCGGCGCAAAGACAGTGCTTGAGGAGAGGGTCGTCCTGACAAGTGGTTGCTCCCTGAGAAACAGCATTCTGTTTGCAGGCGCACAGGTTGTCCAGGGCGCACACATGGAAAATGTCATTATAGGCCCGGACTATGTCCTGCCCCTGGAGGAACGTCTCGCTCTGCCCCTATCGCTGACATCATCTGTTGTTTCTGACTTTATCTCGAATGCTGAGGCTGCAACAAAAATGACGCTGATCGGCGCCGGAGGGTCTGACCGCAGTTATTTCAAAATAACCGACGGACACAAGATAGCTGTGCTGATGCAGTGTCCCTCCGGCGACCTCGACTATCAGCGGCATATCATCTACACGCAGTTTTTCCGAAAAAACTCGGTGCCGGCGCCGGAACTCCTCGCCGCGGAAGGAGACAGGGGCATGAATCCGGCTTTTGCCGACAGGGGACACAAATATGCGGTATTTGAATACCTCGGAGATCTCTCCCTCTATTCCTGGCTGCGGTGCCGGAGAAAGACTGAACTGATAGAGACTTTGTACCAGAAGGTTCTGGATGTGCTCGTCAGGCTTCACACGGATGTCACACGAAGCGTCGCTGATTGCCCGCTCCTCAAGTCCAGGATCTTCGACTACGACCATCTCCGCTGGGAGACTGATTACTTTATCGAACGTTTTATCTGCGGGTTGAAGGGAATCCACATCATTGACAGGGAAGCCCTTTCTCATGAATTCCATCAGCTCGCCCGGCAAGTGGATTCCTTCACCAAGACAATAATCCACAGGGATTTTCAGTCGCAGAATATCATGATAACTCAGGGCGACACCCCCCGCATCATCGATTATCAGGGCGCCCGGATGGGCCCGCCGGCCTATGACCTCGCCTCCCTGCTATGGGACCCCTATGTTGATCTCGACAATTCCATGCGCGAACGACTTCTAACCTATTATCTCGATAAATTCCTGTTGTCCTCGGCATCCCCGGATAAAGAAGACTTCCTGCGGACATTGCTGCCCTGCCGTCTCCAGCGGCATATGCAGGCCCTCGGCGCCTACGGTTTTCTTTCGCAGGAAAAACAAAAAACCTATTTTCTCAAGTATATCCCCCGCTGTCTCTCCTATCTCCGCGAGGAGACAGAGATTGCCGGCAACCGATTTCCCGCTCTCCATAACCTCGTAAAGGGCATAAGTGAATAAGCATCCAATTGATTTTGACGAGATTCAAAAGGCCATGGAAGACACCCGGCGAGATGCCTTTGACTATTTTCTGGATACAGCCACCGGTGATATTGTCATCCTTTCCGAGGATATTATCAGCAGGGCAAAAGACCTGCTTTCCGAGCATCTCGACGACGACGCAGATAGCTATGATGAGGTGGAGCTCGACGAGGAGACCGATCTTCCCGAATGGATGGAGGATGAAATAGACCTCGCGCTTGATATTTTCCTTTACGAAAGAGAGCGCTACGAGAGGATCCCCGAGCGAGACCCGCGGGACTGCTACGTTGCCATGACGGAATTCGCCGGGCAACTGGCGAATCCGACCCTAAGCAGCCGCCTTCTCTCAGTCCTGGGCGGAGAGGGTGCGTTCAGGAAGTTCAAGGACGCCCTTGCCCCTTTCCCTGCGGAGAGAAAACAATGGTACAGCTATAACGCAAAAAGCATGCGCAACGAGATATCCCGCTGGCTCTCTACCATAACGATGACCGAAAAATAAAAGCGTCCCTGTCAACCGGGGTGCGGAAAACTATTTCCCCCTCTGCTCCACCTGTTCGCTCAAGCAGCATTTTCCATAATTGCGCAATTTCAGACAGATGAAATAACACCCGGCCCTATAACTCAAACGCACCGCGAGACCGCTGCGTGTTCCTCGTGAGGACACTCCTGCACGCTAAACAATATTCTTTTGCCTTGTGGTCGGTATCACTGAGATTATACGAGAAGAACATGACGCACTGCCGCTGACTGCAGTGAGAAAGTCCCAGAAGGTGACCAACTTCATGGACCACCGTCTTGACCGTTCTTTCGACAACCACCCGGCTGATCCGGATTCTGTCATCACACCTGACAAAGCGGGATATCGAGATGATGGCAGCGGGATATTCACGATCAGCAAGACCGAATACATAATTCAGTCCTGGATACGAAAGATCAACATCAATAATCGCAACGGTCAGTCCCGGCCCTTCTCCCAACGCGCGCAGGCATTTCAATAGATGCGCCGCAACGTATTGTTTTTTCGGCGGCTCCGATACTAATCCCTCAAGAGAGGCGGCCGGCGCCACGGTAACAGCAAGACCCAGCAGCGACCCCGCCTCTTCCGCGACCGTTGAAACTAAAGAGATATCGACATTCCCAAGGGGCACCACCCGTATCGCCGTCTCCGGGACGCCTCTCCTCGTCATCAAGGCACCTGTGCTCATAGAATCAAGACTGGCAAATCCCGTGCCCGACAAAAAGGCCTTCTTAGCTCCCCATGACAGCCTCCCGTCATTTCATATTGAAACGCCATTTCAAAATGAGAGAATTCGCGATCATAGCCATCATGAAAAAAGCACCATACGCAACATGTTCGAGTTGGCTTTTTAGCTTTCTAAATCCGTATAATATTTTGAGGCGCGTCAATGTATCCGGAGATTGTTCTTACTCATTTTCTCTTTGGCATTGGACTTGGTGTTGTCATGCATCGGTCGGATTTCTGTATGGCCGGCGCATTTCGTGACATCTTCCTCACCGGGGATTTTTTCCGGATGAGATCCGTCATTCTCCTGGTGTCCGTCACATCCACCCTGCTTTATCTGGCCCGCGCCTCCGGTCTCGTAGACTCCTATCCTCCGTCCTTTTTTTCTTCCCCGTCCATAGCCCATCTTACGGGAGGTGTGATCTTTGGAATCGGCATGGTACTTGCTGGCGGTTGTGTTATGGGAACCCTCTATAAAATGGGGGCAGGAAACCTTGTCAGCGTGTGCGCCTTTGCAGGACTCCTTCTCGGCAGCTTGCTATTCGCCTGGGCATATCCGCTGCACCGTTCCTTTGTCGAGGCGACTACCGTATCAGGCGGTTTTACCGCCATGGAACATCTGACCGGCTCCCCAGGGCTAACGGCCCTTCTCATTGTCTCGATATCATTCCTGTACCTTTTCAGGGGAAAAAAACATCCAGCCTGGACGGGAAATGCCTTTGCCAGGGGATATCTTGACCCCTGGAAGGCAGCGCTTATCGTCTGCGCGATCATTATCCTCTCTTTTACCCTTACCGGCCGCCCCCTCGCGCTTACTTCGGGATATTCGAGACTGGCATCCTGTCTTGCGGAAAGGATTCTGCCCGGCGGCGTCACGTCCCTTCCTGTTGATAGAGACGATTCCGTACGTCTCCTTTATGGGAAGGTCATGGATCAAAAGTACCTGTCAGGGACTGATCCTGTAATGATCACTCAGGTACCTATGATTTTCGGGATTGTCATCGGCGCATTCCTTTCCGCCCTGAGGCTGGGGGAGCTCACCATCTGGCCGGCGCCTCCCCGCAGGCAGCTCCTTTCAGGTTTCGCAGGCGGCATCCTCCTCGCATGCGGCTCTCTCATGGCAGGGGGCTGCAATGTATGGCATATCATGGGAGGACTTCCGCTCCTTGCATTTCAAAGCGTCCTCTTTGTTTTCGGCATGGGCTTCGGCGCATATGTCGGAGGTCGCCTGCTGCTCACGACGGTCCTTCAGGTTGAGAGGTGTACTCCCTTTGAAAACCATAGCTATTGATATCAGGGGCCAGATATGCCCCGCCTGTCTGCTGATCACTCTACGGGAAATCAACACGCACAAAACGGTCTTGAAGGACGGCAGGGCACGCCTTGTCATCAAGACGGATCACCGTGACGCTACAAGGACAATACCGTCCACTGTCTGCGCGATGGGTTATGACATCAATGTTACAGGCCGGAAGGGTTACTACGAGATCACCATTGGCTACCGGAAATGAGAAAGATCGCTCCCGCCCGCAACAACGACATCGATGAGCTGCAGAAGAGCAATGAGAGGCTGAAGCGTTACATCAGGGAAAAGGTGAACCAGTTGCTCTCTATGATGGGCACACGGTCGCTGGATCCTGCGGAGCTTGACGACAATACGCTGCTTGACATCGACCCGATAGGCATCATAGCCGACGCCTTCGGCCAAGTCCTCGAACATCTCGAAGAGACAAACAGAAAATTGATCAACACCAAAGATCAGCTGCAGGCGGTCTTCGAGACCGCCGGGGTCTGCATCTCGATCGTCGACCCAGACCTCAGGATCATCAGCTGCAATGAGAAACAACGGGAACTGCTCATCTCCGATCTTAATGAGAAGGAATTTGTCGGCCGCTACTGCTACGAGGTCTATTGCGGCAACGATTCTCCAGCGCTCTACTGTCCCGCCATCGAAACCATCGAGACGGGAAAACCGGTATTCATCAGGGAAATCAAGAAGAAGGGCAGGTATTTCCAGATCGTGACCTCTCCCTTGAAAAACCGTGACGGCACCCTCAAAGGGGTCGTCGAGGTCTCGATCGACGTGACCGAAAAAAAGAGGGCTGAAGAAGGCATGCGGCAGGCCGAAAAATTGTCGGCCATCGGCCTGCTCGGAGCAGGAGTTGCCCATGAGATCAATACACCCTTAGGGAACATCCTCGGCTATGCCAAAATACTGTTAAAGGAGCAGGACCTCAGCGACCACCACAAGGAAAAATTGCAGGTCATCGTTGAACAGGCAAAGAAGGGCAGCGAGATAATCAAGGGACTCCTCAATTTTTCCCGGCAGTCAAAGCCTACCCTTGCCCCAATTTCAATGAACGACATGGTCAACAAGGTGCTCCTGGAGCTTTCCACACAAATCGAGCGTCAGGGGGCAACCACTATAAAGAATCTCCGGCCGATACCCATCGTGGAGGCAGACCCCCTGCAGATAGAGCAGGTGATCAGCAATCTGGTGCTGAATGCGCTCCACGCCCTTGCGCAGACCCCTGAGGGCGCCATCATCGTAGAGACGCAATGTATCGGCGCCTTTGTGGAGACGCGTATTATCGATAACGGCCCCGGCATACCCGACACCCTGCTCCCCCTGATATTTGATCCCTTCTTCACCACAAAGCCCGTAGGAGAGGGGATCGGCCTTGGCCTTTCCATCTGCTCGGGAATCATCAGGGACCATGGCGGAACAATACAGGCGGAGTCCGACACCCGGGGAAAGACAATCTTTTCTTTCCGCCTGCCCGTTAGATCCCTATGACCCGCAGCGATCTCTCTCCTGAGACAACTCCGCTTGCCCACCTGCTTATCGTCGAAGACGACTACCGCATGAGGCTTCTCATGAAGTCGCTTCTCGAAAAGGAGGGGTATACCACAACGGTCACGGAAGACGGCCGGGATGCCGTATCCCTGATCAAGGAGCGTTTCTTTGATATTGTCCTCACGGACCTCAAGATGCCCCATCTTGATGGCATGGAGGTGCTCAGCGTCTCCAGGGAGGTCAATCCGGACACCCCCGTTATCGTCACGACCGGGTATGCAACCGTCGACTCGGCGGTTGAGGCGATGAAGAAGGGCGCCTATGACTACGTGCAGAAGCCGTTTGATCCTGACGAACTCCTCCTCGTGGTCAAACGCGCCCTCGACTACCGAAGGCTGATCGACGAGAATATCCGACTTTCGGTAGCCCTCGAGAGTTGCGCTGGGGAAGAATTCGTGGGAATGAGCAACGGTGCGGTCAAGACGCGAAAGTTCGCAGAAAAAGTAGCGCCGTTCGATTCAACGGTGTTGATCCAGGGGGAGACAGGCTCCGGCAAGGAACTGGTCGCACGACTCATCCACCGGCTCAGCAGGAGGGCGTCTCACAAATTCCTCGCGGTAAACTGCGCGGCCCTGACGGAATCCCTCCTGGAGGCGGAACTCTTTGGCTATGAGAAAGGGGCCTTTACTGGCGCGGCCCAGATGAAGCGGGGGCTGTTTGAGGCCTCGGATGGCGGCACGCTGTTCCTCGACGAGATCAACAACTCCTCGCCTTCGATGCAGATGAAACTCCTCCGGGTCCTACAGGACGGCAGGATCATCCGGGTAGGAGGAGTCGAACAGATAGATATCAATGTTCGTGTCATCGCTGCCTCCAATGCCGACCTGAAATCCGAGAGCGAAGAAGGACGATTCAGGAAGGACCTCTTCTACCGCATCAATGTGGTCATGATCGATATCCCCCCCCTGAGAGGCAGACGCGACGATATCCCTCTCCTTGCGACTCATTTCCTGGACAAATACTCCCGCAAATTTTCGAAGGAAATTAAGGGCTTTAGTCCGGAGGTGATGAAGATTCTTGCTGACTATCTCTGGCCCGGCAATGTCCGTGAACTCGAGAATGCCATCGAGCACGCGGTTATCATGGCGAAATCGCAAAAGAGTATCTCAGTTGAGTCTCTCCCTGAAGAGGTCCGGAGGAAGAAGCATGGGAATCTACCCTCTCCCTTCACCGCCGTTCGTCTCG
>JAKAGF010000102.1 GCA_021825805.1 Nitrospirota bacterium | reverse complement strand
ATCAGGCTTATCGTAAGGAAGGACCTTGAAAAAAAGAGATTGAGCGAAGAAC
Organism: Nitrospirota bacterium; assembly: GCA_021825805.1. Taxonomy (GTDB): domain Bacteria; phylum Nitrospirota; class Thermodesulfovibrionia; order Thermodesulfovibrionales; family UBA6898; genus JAKAGF01. The sequence goes on along the minus strand of JAKAGF010000102.1, from coordinate 9,976 downwards.
TCTCCCTTCTCAGGGAGAAGTTCCAGACGTCCTACAGGCTCGAAAACATTATCGGCAAGAGCAACCGGATGCAGGAGCTCTTCAAGCTCATCCCGCGTGTTGCCCCGAGCAGTTCGGCGGTGCTTATCACGGGGGAGAGCGGTACAGGGAAGGAACTGGTCGCCTCCGCCCTCCATAATCTCAGTCCCCGCAGGGATAAGAATTTCGTAACGATCAACTGCACTACGTTCCCGGAAGGACTTCTTGAGTCAGAGATGTTTGGTCACATGAAAGGCTCCTTTACCGGAGCTGTTGCCGGCAAGTCCGGCCTGTTCGAAGTGGCTGACGGGGGGACCTTTTTCCTCGACGAGGTCGGCGAGATGCCCTTGTCTATCCAGGCAAAGCTTCTCCGCGTCCTCGAAAACGGCACCTTCAGAAGGGTGGGAGGCACATCAGACATCACGGTGGACGTGCGTATCATTTCCGCCACCAACAAGAACATCACGGAAGCGGTTGCCTCGGGGTCCTTCAGGGAGGACCTGTATTATCGACTGAATGTTGTTCCCATCGCGATCCCGCCCCTCAGGGAGCGGACGAGCGACATCCCGCTCCTGCTGGAACATTTCCTCTGCAAGTTTGCAAAGACCCGGAAGAAGATATCCCCTGAGGCATTACAGATCCTGATGCGCTATCCCTGGAAGGGAAATGTTCGGGAACTGGAGCATATGGTGGAGCGGATGGTCCTTCTTTGCGACCGCGAGATCATTATGCCCGAGGACCTGCCTGTTGAGATAACCGATGCGGCGGACTGTCTTAAAGTCCTTCCTGAAATCGGGGAGGAGGGGTTTGATCTGGAAGCCACCCTTGAGAAGATAGAGAAAAAGTACCTGCTTGCGGCTATGGAGACTGCTCAAGGTGTCAAGACTGTTGCAGCGAAAGCGCTTAACCTTTCATTCCGGTCGTTCAGGCATAGATTGCAGAAATACGGGATAAAATAAATGGCAGTGATGAAACTCGGCGAGGCGATGGTAAAGGAAAGCCTGATCACGAGAGAGCAGTTGAAGCTCGCCCTTGAACGGCAGGTGATCTTTGGCGGCCGGATCGGAACGAACGTCGTTGAACTGGGCGCGCTCAAAGAGAAGGAGCTGGCCGAGTTCCTGAGCAGGTATTTCAGAATCCCCGCAGTTGACCCGGTCCAGCTTGCCTCCGTGGACGAGGAGACCATTGCCTGCGTCAGCAGGGAGGCAGCCGAGAAATATAAGGTCGTTCCCTTCAGAAAGGACCGCAACAGACTTCATGTGGCTATGCTTGATCCCCGTTCCATTGCCGAGGTGGACGAACTGCGGTTCATTACCGGCTATGATGTTGTGCCGTACGTAGTGTCAGAACTTCGGCTCCTCTATACCCTCGAGAAATACTATGGCGTCGCGCGGGACATCCGCTATATAAGCATATTCAGCAAGGACGAGGCGGAAGCCGTGCCCGGCAAGGATAACAAGGAACAGGTGCGGAAGGTAAAGGAGGCCTTTTCGAGCGCCCGGGAGAAAGAAGAAATCATCGGGATACTCCTCAGTGAGACAAAAAAAATAGCTTCCCGCGTTGCAATCCTGATTCTCAAGGGGGATACGCTGTCAGGTTGGAAGGCCCGGGGCATCACGATTGAAAACGCGCAGATACCGGTTGAGCCGAACTCGGTTTTCTCCGATGTGATAAGCAGGAAGAATTACTATCGTGGCCCGCTGCTCAAGATCCCGGGCAATGAGGCCCTCATCTCGATCCTCGGCGGCGCCCCCCAGGACTGCCTTCTCATGCCTATCCAGATCCGGGACAGAATAATAGCCCTCCTCTATGCAGACAACGGCAACAGCGCTGTTATGGATGCGAGCCTCAACTATATCAACTCGCTCGTAGCCATGGCTGCCTACAGCTTTGAGATCGTTATCCTCAAAAACAAGATCATGGAGCTGTAAGACACTTTCACGGGCTGCGGATTCCCTCCCATCCGGCAACAGCAACCGGGAACGTTACAGGATGATGCGCGCCCTGCCGGTATAGATATTCATCCGGTCTCCCCGTGCGAAACCTATCATTGTCAGGCCGGCCTTCCTGGCGAATGCAACGGCAAGACTTGTCGGCGCCGCCCGGCTCACCAATGCGGGGATGCCGCTTCGGGCGCATTTTGAGACGATCTCCGAGGAGAGTCTTCCGCTTGCAAGCAGGATTTTCCCCGCAAAGGGGATACTCTCAAGAAGACATCGGCCGATGACCTTGTCTACGGCATTGTGACGTCCTATGTCCTCGGCAAAGGCGATCATGTGCGCGCCGTCGGTCAGCGCGGCGCTGTGTACTCCGCCGGTGAGTCTGTATGACTCTGACGTCATCTGAAACTCCCGGAAAATCTGCTTGATGGTTTCAATGCTGAAGGCGGACGGATCCTTTATGGTTTCGTCAGGCGGTCTGCGGCTGATGCTGATCCCGCCGCCACACCCCGAGGTTATGGTCCGCTCCCCCTCGCGGATGGTCCCGGATGCCGGTATGTCAACGAGGATATCGTCTCCGTAATCGATCGTCATCCGCTCCGCGCACCATTCGCCTGCTATGAGCCCTTCGCTGTGAACGATGCCGACGACGAGTTCACGGACCATGAGAGGCGTGCAATATAGACTCAGCGCCGGCTTGCCGTTGACGGATATCTTAAGTCTCTTTTCGACGGCGATGAGATCGTCCGCGTCAGAGCATGATCCCTCCCTGACCTTTACGATGGGGATTTTCATGTAAGCATCCATGTTATCAGTTTACCAGAGGCGGGCGGCGTCAATCGACTTGACTTTATCCCCGGAAGATTCTTATCATTCTTGGTACGGGGCGTAGCGCAGCCTGGTAGCGCACACGGTTCGGGACCGTGGAGTCGAAGGTTCAAATCCTTTCGCCCCGACCATTTTCCTCCCGCTGGAGAACCACTCAGGAAGCAGTCTGGAGCCTTACGGCGCAGACCTTGAACTCAGGGATCTTGACGTCAGGATCAAGGGCGTCGTTGGTGAGCGCGTTGGCGGCTGCTTCGCGGTAATGCATGGGGACGAAGACCGTTCCCGCGGATACCCGCCGGGTGATTCTTGCCTTGATGAGTATCTCTCCCCTCCGGGATATGACCCTGATGACATCCCCGTCTGAAACGCCCAGTGTATGGCCGTCCTCAGGGCTTATTTCCACATAGGGCTCGCCGGCGTGGTCCTCGATAGCCTTCACCTGACGGGTCATGGAGCCTGAATGGTACTGAAACAGATTCCTTCCTGTGGTGAGAACGAACGGGAATTCCTTGTCAGCGAGCTCAGCCGGGGGATTATAGGAAACCGGGGTGAAATTCACCTTCCCCTTCGGGAAGCCGTCCTTGTAGAGGTATTCAGTCCCCGGATGTTCCGGGGTCGGACAGGGCCACTGGATGCCTTTACCTTCGAGCCTCCCGTAGGTTATACCTCCCATAGCCGGCCAGAGCTGCCGGTATTCCTCAAGCACCTTTTCCGGAGAGCGGTATTCCATGTGATACCCCAGGCGGCGCGAGATTTCCATGATAACGGAGAGGTCGTCTCTGGCCTCGCCGGGGGGATTCACCGCCTTGCGTACCCGCTGGACCCTGCGTTCGGTATTGGTGAAGGTGCCGTTTTTTTCAAAAGAGCAGGCAGCCGGAAGCACGACATCCGCCAGTTTAGCCGTCTCGGTCATGAAGATATCCTGCACAACGAGGAAATCAAGGCCTTCCAGCGCCTTGGTTGTATGGTGCATGTTCGGGTCTGTGATGATGGGGTTCTCTCCCATGATATACATTGCCTTTATCCTGCCTTCAACGGCGGCATCCATCATCTCGGTCGCGGTGAGCCCCGGCTTCGGAGGAATGGTTACTCCCCACGCAGCCTCGAATTTCTGCCTTATCTCAGGCAGGTCTATACGCTGGTAACCAGGCAGGACATTGGGCATGCAGGCCGCATCAGATGATCCCTGCACGTTGTTCTGTCCCCTGAGGGGATTGATGCCGGTATATTCCCGTCCGATGTTCCCGGTGAGGACGGCGAGGTTCGCGATGGCCCGCACATTGTCCGTGCCGCAGGTGTGCTGGGTGATGCCCATGGTGTAGAAGATGCCGGCCTTTCTCGATCCGCCGTACAGCCGGGCTGCTTTTATGATATCTTCTTTGGGGACGCCGGTGATCTGCTCCACCCGTTCGGGACTGAATTGTTCCAAAGTCTTCTTCCATTCTTCGAAGCCCGCGGTTTTTTCCCTGATAAAGTCATAGTTCTGGAGCCCCTCGGCAACTATGACATTGGCGATGCCGTTGAGAAGGGCGATGTCCGTTCCCGGCCTCATCCGAAGGAAGAGATCAGCGAACTTGACCATCGGCACTTTCCGGGGATCGGCGACTATGATCCTCGCGCCCCTGCGGTAGGCCTTGATCATCCGGTTTGCGATGACCGGATGGGACTCCTTGGTGTTCGACCCGATGATGAAGAGGACATCCATGCCCTCGATTTCGCGTATCGAATTGGTCATAGCCCCTGAACCGAAGATCGCGGCCAGACCGGCCACAGTGGGGGCGTGTCAGAGACGGGCGCAGTGATCGACGTTGTTCGTCCCGACCGCTGCGCGCATGAACTTCTGGAAGACGTAATTCTCCTCATTGGTGCACCGGGCTGAAGAAAGTCCGGCGATGGCGTCGCTGCCGTGTTGTGCCTTGATCTCGCCCAGCCGTGCCGTGATGTGGTCAAGGGCCTCATCCCACCCTGCTTCGACGAATACCCCGTCTCTTTTGATCAGAGGCTTTGTGAGCCGATTTGGGCTCGAGGCGAAGTTGTAGCCGAATCTGCCCTTGACGCAGAGCCACCCTTCGTTAGCGGTGTCCTCTGCCGAGGTTATGCGGACGATCTCGTTCCTTTTTACATGAACGGTTATGTTGCATCCGGTGCCGCAGTAAGGACAGACGGTATCCACTTCCCGAAGGCCGCCGGTCCTTCCCTGTTGTTTCCAGGCCTTGCCGGTGAGGGCCCCTGTGGGGCATACGGCGACGCACTGGCCGCAGAACTCGCAGTCAAGGTCTTCTTCATAGGCGGTGCAGATTTTGGACTTGAAGCCCCGGTATCCGAAATCTATCGCCTCTACTCCCTGTATCTCGTCGCAGGCCTTCACGCACCTGCCGCAGAGGATGCATTTTTCGAGGTCGCGCTCGATGAACGGGTTGCCGTCCCTTGTCGTGTAGGTCCGCCGTTCACCGGGGAACTCGTTGTCCCTGATGCCGTAGGCATAGGCGAGGTCCTGAAGGGTGCAGCTGCCGGCTTTCTCGCAGACCATGCAGTCATTGGGATGATCGGAGAGGATGAGTTCCAGCACCAGCTTGCGGATATCCTCGATCGCATCGGTGGACGTGGTGATCTCCATGCCTTCGGCAACCTGCGTTGTGCAGGAAGCGACCGGCCTGGGCATCCCCTTGATTTCGACGATGCACAGCCTGCAGCCGCCGAAGGGAGTGAGCTTTGGGTGGTGGCAGAGGGTCGGAATGTATATATCATTCCGCCGCGCTGTCTCAAGGATCGTGATGCTGCCGGGGACGTCGATCTCCTTTCCGTCTATGCGTACCTTTACCATGGCTATTCCTTTTCCACTGACTTGAACCTGCATACGTCAAAGCAGGCCCCGCACCTGATGCATTTTCCAGGATCTATGACGTGGGGTTTCTTCTTTGCCCCGGTTATGGCGCCGCCGGGGCAGGCCCGCAGACAGGCGCCGCAGCCCTTGCAGAACTTTTCGAGGATGCGGTAGGTGAGCATCTCCCTGCAGACCTTTGCCGGGCACTTCTTGTCCCGGACGTGCGCAACGAACTCGTCCCTGAAATACCTGATATTGCTCAGCACGGGGTTGGGGGCGGTCTGCCCGAGCCCGCAGAGCGAGGCGGCCTTGACGCCGGCGCTCAGTCTTTCGAGGAGTTCGATGTCCCCTGTCTTGCCCTCGCCCCTGGTGATCCGGGTGAGGATCTCCAGGAGTCTCTTCGTCCCAACCCTGCACGGCACGCATTTGCCGCAGGATTCGGTCTGGGTGAAGTGCACGAAATACTTCGCCATATTCACCATGCAGTCATCCTCGTCAAGGACGATCATGCCGCCTGAGCCGACGATAGAGCCGGCCCTGGCAAGGGAGTCGTAGTCAACGTTGAGGTCGAGCATGCTCGCGGGGATGCAGCCGCCGGAGGGTCCGCCGGTCTGGACAGCCTTCAGGCTCTTGTCGTTTTCGATGCCGCCGCCGATCTCATAGATGATCTCCCGCAGGGTAATGCCCATGGGGACCTCGATCAGCCCGGGGTTCCTGATCTTGCCGGTCAGGGCGAAGACCTTTGTGCCCTTTGATCTTTCAGTGCCGTAGGATGCGTACCAGGAGCAGCCGTTTCTTATGATATAGGGGATGTTGGCAAGGGTCTCCACGTTATTGATGACAGTAGGTCTTTGCCAGAGCCCCCTGTTCACCGGAAACGGCGGCTTGGGCCTCGGCATGCCCCGCTGGCCTTCGATAGAGGCTATCAGGGCGGTCTCCTCGCCGCAGACAAAGGCGCCTGCTCCCAGTTTGATCTCAATATCAAAATCCATCGCCGTGCCGAAGATGCCCGTGCCGAGGAAGCCCCGATCTGCCGCCTGGTGAAGGGCGAGCTTCAGTCTCTCGACAGCGAGGGGATATTCCGCCCGGATGTAGACATATCCTTTGGACGCGCCGATCGCATAAGCCCCGATGATCATCCCCTCCGCAACCGAATGCGGGTTGCCTTCGATCACAGCCCTGTCCATAAATGCGCCGGGGTCGCCCTCGTCGGCATTGCAGATTATATACTTCGTGTCTCCTGCGGAGGCGCGGCCCAGTTCCCACTTAAGGCCGGTAGGGAATCCTGCGCCTCCCCTGCCGCGCAACCCCGATGATTTGATCTCATCGATAATGTCCCTGGGGGTCCAGGAGGTGAGGGCCTCCCGGGCTGACTCATAGCCTCCAGCCGCGATATAGGCGTCAATGTCTTCAGGGTCCACCTTGCCTACGTCCGAGAGGACCACTTTCACCTGTTTTTTGTAGAAGGCGCTGAAGGCGTCGTCAACGAGCCATTCCGCAACCGGCCGGCCGCCGCTGATATGTTCCGTGACGATGCGCTCGACCATGTCGGGCTTTATGTACTGGTAGGTGGTCTTGGCGCCGTTTGCATGAACCTCCACGAGCACATCCCGCGCGCAAAGGCCCATACAGCCGACCTGATGAGACGAACAGTTCTCCCTGACAGATGCCTCTATGTTTTTTTCAGAGAGGCATTTCTCGAATGTATCGAGGACCTCTTTGCCGCCCGCAGCGATACCGCCGGGCCCCATGCAGACCCGAATAACGGTCGTGTTACTCATTCTCTTTTTTCCTCAGTGCCCGGATTTCTTTGACAACAGCATCTGAACTGGTCTTTCCTCGAACAGAGCCGTTTACGAGGACCACAGGGGCGAAACTGCAGGTCCCCAGACAGGCGACCTCTTCGAGGGTGAACTCACCGTCGCCGGTGGTGTCATTTTCCCCTGAGAGCTGCAGTTCCCGCTTCAGGCCGCTGATGATCTTGTCCGACCCCTTGACGTGGCATGCTGTCCCGCAGCAGGCGGTGATCTTGTGCCTGCCGATGGGTTTCAGACGGAACTGGGCATAAAACGTTGCCACACCGTAGAAACGGCTGGGCGCTATGTTAAGCTCTTCGGAGAAAAAGGCGACCGCCTCCCTGGGTATATAGCCAAAGGCGTCCTGGGTTCCCTGAAGAAGGGTGATGATATTGCCGCCTTTCTTTCTGTAACCGTCCACTATCTCTTTAAGAGTTTTTTCCATGTTCCCTGTCTATAAATTAAACTAATGATACCATAAAATATTATTTTTTTGCGCAAAGCAAAAGATTAATACTAAATATATTTTATGCTATAAAAATTAAAAAAACAACAAAGCACCGGAAGGGTTGTACAGAGGGGAAATTAATGAAAGAATTCGGGTAATTCCGCTATGGAGTCACCTGCGACAGGGCTCAGGCATTGCCCATGATGTAATCCTTGAGATAGTGGATCTCTGAGGTGAGTTTGCTCACCTGCGTCTGGATAATATCACGCACGGAGAGCATGCCGATGACATTCCCCCCCTCCACCACGGGGAGATGTCGGATGTTTTTTTCGATCATGATGGACATGATATCGTTGAGGTCGTCTTCCATGCGCGCCACTATGAGGTTGGTGGTCATCGAGTCTTTTATGGGGGTTTCCCTGAAGCTTTTTCCATCCGTCGCAAGATAACACCGGACCACGTCGCGTTCCGTAAAGATACCCGCGGTGTTGCAGTGATCGGTAACCATGATGGCGCTGATCTTCCTGCTGTTCATCACCTTTATCGCATCCTCCACCGAACTGTTTGCATCAACGGAAACAACGTCCTTGCCCTTGGCTTCGAGCAGATTTTTCACCTTCATGATACTACCTCCTGGATGTGCGGTTTTTCCATTCCACCGTGGAGAAGATACCCTGGTTGAACAGTGCACTGTAGTGATTATGTTAGAGGAAAAAGGGGGAAAAGTCTTATTGATTTTTTTTATTTTCGTATTGCCTCCGGGGAGTGGCTGCTATAATACATCAACCATGAACCGACTAAGACAGGTCCTCGACATATACTACCGCGAGTATGATTTCCCAGGGAGGCTGCTCTCCGACCCCATAGCCATTCCGCATCGATACAGCGATGCCTGCGACATCGAGGTGGCAGGATTCATAGCCTCGTCCCTTGCCTATGGCAAAGTGGATCTTTTTTTGCCTGTTGCCGGGCGTATCCTCTCTCTCATGGGCCAAAGCCCGTACCAATTTCTTATTGGCTTCAGCGTGGCAAAGCACCGGCGGCTTTTTTCAGGGATCAAGTACCGCTTCAATCAAAACGATGATATCATTGCGCTGCTGTTCCTGCTGCATGAAATCCTCTCAACTCACTCATCACTGGAGCGTCTCTTCAGGCAGCATTACCGGAAAGAGGACGAAAGTATTGAACAGGGACTATCCGGCCTGATGGCTGCCTTCCTGCAGGCGGATACGACAAAAGTATACGGGACGAATCGCAAACCGCCGGGTCTGCTTCAATTCTTCCCCATACCTGAAAAGGGCAGCGCCTGCAAACGCGCAAACCTCTTTCTCCGCTGGATGGTCCGCGACAGGGATATTGACTTCGGGATTTGGAAGGAGGTCCCCAAAAACAGACTGGTCATCCCTCTTGATACGCACATAGCCCGCATAGCAGCCTGTCTCGGCTTTACGCAACGCAGGACCCAGGACTGGAAGATGGCGGTGGAGATTACGCAGGCGCTGAAGCGCCTCGACGCAGATGATCCCCTGAAGTATGATTTTGCCCTCTGTCATCACGGGATAGCGGGACTCTGCGCAAAAGGGAAGGCAGCAGGATGCAAGAGTTGCGTCTTTCGGGCGAAATAGAAATATGCTCCTGCGCGCATATTATTGCAAATGGCGGCAAAATATCCTGATGCCTTGCTCGATCTCGCTCATGTCAGAAAAACAAGAAAGAGATCCCACCCAGCGGGTCGAGAGGGGCGCTGAACAGCGCGCCCCTCAGAGCGGTGAGTCGTTTGCGGGCTATAGCTTCGCGAAGCCGTCGCGAACTCGGTCTGTCGGCGGCTGAAATCGCACGGCATATGGGAGTGGCGGCATCCAGCATTTCGCGCTTGATCGAGAGAATGGAAAGCAACTGATGACCAGAACAAATGCGGACCTGTCCCCTGAAAAATGTGCCACTTGTAATTTGAGTGTAGGGCATAATATAAACACTCAAAACAGGGAGGCGAAGTATGAAGAAGAGCAAGTATTCGGAAGAGCAGATAATCGGCATCTTAAAGGAGGCTGAAGCAGGGATAGCAGTCTCAGAACTCTGCCGGAAGTATGGGATCAGCGATCAGACCTATTACAACTGGAAG
>JAKAGF010000101.1 GCA_021825805.1 Nitrospirota bacterium | reverse complement strand
ACGATCCTCTTCCTGGTGGAGACCGTAGTGTGGCCGTAGATGTCGATCACGATCCTGACAGGATCTTCCATACTGATCACCTTGAAATCGCTCACCTTCTCGAGGTCCAGCACGATCCTGACGGTGGTTTCATCAAACTGGCCGCCCCTGATCGCCTTGAGCATGCCGTTTCCAACAGGGAGGTTGGCCTTGATCTCCTTTTTGATCCTGCTCTCCCTGATATCGAAATAAAGACGGTCGGGATTGGAAAGTCGTTTCTTGAGGAAATCAGCGGTATCCGAGAGGCTGATCACCACCCGCGTATAGTCAGGATAGGACCAGTAGCTTATATCCGTTACATCGGTGACGCCGGCAGCAGAAATTCGGGGGAGAAAAAAAAGCGCGCTTATAAGGACGATAAGTCCCTGTAGAAAAGGCCTGTATCCCTTCTTACTGATCAACTGTTGAGAACGATCTCCCTTGCGTGGCTCATTCTCTCAGACCGCCTGGACCGAGGTCACCTCGGGGATCTCTTTCTTAATGCTCTGTTCGACGAGGCCCTTCATGGTGAGCGAAGACATCGGGCAACTGCCGCAGGCGCCCTTGAGCTTCACATAGACTGCCGTCTCTTTCACATCGATAAGCTCTATGTCGCCCCCTTCGGTCTTCAGTCCAGCCCTCACCTTATCGAGGACCGCCTCAACCCGCTGTCTCAGATCCATCGCAACCTCCGCCATTATTATATAATAAAGGAACAGAGGCGATTATTCCAGTCCTCGGTGGGCTCCGTTCCTTTTGGACCGTCTGCCCTGTTGGGGTGTCACCAACTATATTTCCTCTTGAAAAGCAGGGCTGTTTCATTTATCCTACCTTTGAAATGAGGAGCATTCGCGAAAAGGGGAGTAACAAGGGGAATATCTCTTAATCATGGCGGATACGGAACAGGAAATCGCTTTTTCTGTAAGGCTAAGACAGGAGTTGCGGGTCTGGCTTGATGAGGGCCTCATCACTCCGGAGCAAAAAGACCGGATACTTTCCCGCTATCAACGCATAGCCGAGGCTGACGAGAAGGCCGGCCCGGGCAGGCTGATCACAACCGTCTCTGTTCTCGGTTCCATCCTCATCGGCATAGGCGTTATCCTCTTTGTCGCCTCCAACTGGTCCGAGGTGCCGCGTTGGGGAAAACTCGGCATCATATTTTCCTCCATGGTAATCAACTATGCCGCTGGGTTTTACCTGAGATACGAGAAGAAAAACTATCCGAAAGTGGGCGCCTCGCTAATCCTTCTTGGTTCAATCATCTTCGGCGCCGGAATCTTCCTGATCGCCCAGATCTATCACATTAGCGTCCACTATCCGAACGGGCCGCTTCTCTGGGGACTGGGAGCGCTGCCACTCGCCTATCTGCTGCGTTTCAGGAGCTTGCTTTTCCTATGCCTCCTCGACCTCCTGGTCTGGCAGGGAATGGAATCCAGTTTCCATGTGTCACTGATCGCCTACAGGCCTTTGCCCTTTGTGATGCTCTTTCTTATGACCGGCATCTGCCTCTGGACAATGGGAATGGTCCATCGTGGTTTCGGCCGTATCGCGGACCTGGCCGGACCATACTCTATTACCGGCCTGCTTCTGACGATGGGTGGAACTTATATTTTCACCTTTGATGTATTCGGGGTTGCACTGGGAGATATCGGCCTCATCTGGTTTTACTGCGGCATCATAGGTCTTTTTCTCTTGTCTGCCCTGCTGTATGCGCTCTCGGGAGAAAAGGAAAGGCTCTGGGGCTATGAGATGCTCGGCCTCGTAGCTCTGATGTCACTGGCCGTAGCGCTAAGCTTTCTGTACAAGAGGGATCCGCTTACCCCCTACCGCGCCCTGTCGAGCACTCTTCCCGTGCTTGCATCAAACATGCTCTTAGCCCTCGAAATCATCGGGGTTATTACCCTTGGATACATCCGGAGAAACGCTGCCTACATCAATATCGGCATTATCTTTTTTGTCCTGGACGTGACTGCGCGATATTTCGACTTCTTCTGGAAGCTGCTGGATCGTTCCATCTTCTTCATCGCCGGAGGGGTCATTCTCGTGCTTGGCGGAGTGTTCCTCGAGAAGAAGCGGCGAAAGGTCCTTGCAGCCTTCAGTAAAGGAGGGCAGCAGTGAGGACCAAATTCCTTATCATAGTCCTTCTGCAGGTCCTACTGCTTACCGGCATGATCGGCTACCGTCAGCACTGGGTCAGCACAGGCGAGCGGATACTTCTGCGGACAGCGCCGGTTGATCCCCGGGATATCTTCAGGGGTGACTATGTAAACCTCAGCTATGATATCTCCAGCCTTGACCTCGACTCCCTCGGCGCCCCGGCCGGCATCAAAACAAATGACAGGATATTTGTCAGCCTTACCCCGGATGCAGACGGCACGTACAGGGCTGTGTCCGCCGGCGCGATGCCGCCGACACTGGGTAAGTTCATACAGGGCAGGGCACGGCACGAGATGCAGGCACAAAAGTGGGAGGTGGCCGCGAGGGATGACGCTGGCGCCTTATTCCGGCTCCGTCCAAGGTGGTTCGGAGGATTCGCAACGGGCGAGCGAATCCTCTTTTGTCTGGACAAACGGGGCAATGTTCTCAGCCAGTCAAAGGAAATGCCCGCATCCTCCTATAAGCCTCAGTGTTCCTCGGGCAATCCGTTGTGGGCAACGGTCGAAGACATAAAAGAAACCAGATTCAAACAGCTCAGCGTTGAATACGGCATTGAAAGTTATTTTGTGGAGGAAGGAAAAGGCAGGGCTATAGAGACGGCCCGGAACGCGCGCGACCTCATGGTTGAGGTGTCACTGCGCAAGGACGGCAAAGGGATCATCACCGGCCTGGTGATGGACGGGAAAGCGCTGAAGTAGCCCGCCCCTTTTCTACCTCACCGCCGCTCCCTTCGCCCTCACCTTCTCATTGAATTTCCCGGCAGAGATTATGAACCTCTCATGCGTTCCCTCTGAAATAACGTCAACGCCGTCGTCAGCGGTAACAGAAAAAACCAGCCTTCTTCCCTCGATGGAAAGAAGCTCTACCTTCACGGTCACCGTAAGGCCAGGCGGAGTTGCCGCCCTGTGGTTCAGCTTCACGTCAGTGCCCACCGTCTGCTCCGCAGGCCAGTCAAGGTACGGATTAACAGCCCGGATACACGCCCATTCGATCAGGCCGACCATATAGCCGGTGGCAAATACCCTGGGCATTTCCTGGAATTCAGGAGATTCGGGATAGAGATAGGGCACCGTTTTGTCCTCCGGTATTTTGAACACAAACATGCTGGTAAGACCCTGCTGCAAGGTCTGTCTCGTCATGATACTCCCCCTTTCCGAATATGATCCATTATTACCTGTCCAGTTGTGATTATCCAAATTAATAGTTTGAATATTATTAATTAGTTTATCTAATATATATCTATAGGGATTGCGACTCTATGGAATGGCAACAAATACTCGGATTTCACAGGATCGCGCATCTCGGCAGTTTCACGAAGGCTGCTGAGGCGACATTCCGGACCCAGTCCGCTCTGACCCAGCAGATACGGTCTCTTGAAAGGGAGTTGGACTGCGAGCTCTTTGAACGGATCGGCAAGCGTCGCCTCAAACTTACCCCGGCTGGAGAGAAGTTTCTTGCCTTTGCTGAAGGCGTCCTGGCGTCTCGCGAACGGCTTGTGCAGGAAATCAACGAAGCCAGGGGGATTCACCGGGGCACGCTACGAATCGGAGCGCCGTTTACAACGCTCTTTCATCTTTTGCCCGAGGTCATACAATCATATACAAGACGATGGCCGGATGTTGAGCTCTCCCTGCTTGATCGTTCACAACAGGATGTAGTCAACCTTGTGAAGAAGGGAGATATTGATTTCGGCATAGTCCTTGAGGCGATGGTTCCCGGAGACCTTCGCTCCGTGAGATGGGTAACCGTAAGATCAGTTCTGATGGTGCCGCGGGGACATCCCCTCGTTGGGCAGGAAAAGGTCTCAGCAAAACAAATGGCCCGCTATCCTCTCATCCTCCCTCCGCGGGCGGGCAGGCGGTCCCGGCGATCCCTGCTGGAGAGCCTCTTTCGAAGGCACGGCATTGGCTTCCGCATTGTGATGGAGTCTTCCAATGTGGAATTGAGTGCCGTCTATGTTGAGAGGGGGCTCGGCATATCCTTTGCTACAATCACCGAGGGCCTCACGGGATTACGGCGCAGAAAGCTGGCATTTGTTCCACTCGATCACTACTTCAAGCCTGCGTATATTGCGGTCATCATGAGAAAAAACAGGAAGCTCACGCAAGCTCAGGCGGCATTCATCGAGACGTTGACGGAAATCCGCCCCTCTGGAGGGTCAGGCAGCAAAAAATCTACAACCTGCCGGACCTGATAATCGATATGATCAGCCATATCCCCAGGAGGAAGGCGAATCCGAATGCGGTCAGTCCCAGAAGTGAAAAACCGTGGAAGGTCGGACCTGCGCCCGTGCCGTGCATGATGGCGGAACTGAGGAGCATGGCGCTGATGATCAGACTGAAGGATATACGGTTGCTCGAACGGTCCATGTCCCTGATGAATTTATCGAGGTTCACGTGCGTCATCTTGATATGGATATCGTCCCTGAGGATCTTTCGTATGATCTGGCGGACCTGTTTGGGGAACAGGGCAATCATATCGCTTATCTCCACGACGTTCTTCCGCGCCCGCTCATAGAGACGCGCCGGACGGACCCGTTCCCTGATGATCTTGGAGGCATACGGCTCGGCGGCTGCGATAAAATCGAAGTTCGGATCAAGCTCCCTGCCAAGGTTTTCGAGGATCAGCATCGCCTTGTTCACCAGCAGAAGGTCCGAGGGGATCTTGAGTTTGTACCTGACCGCGAGCTTTGTTACCGTGTCCATGTATTCGGCGAAGTTCAACTCCTTGAGGGTGAGGCCGTAAAGAGGCTCGAGGAAATCGGCAAGGTCTGTCTTGAACTCTTTTCTGAAGACATCGAGGTCGATATGCTCCGGTATCAGCCCGAGTTCTATATACTGGTCGATAAGCTTGTCAAAGTCCTTGTGGATAAGGGCGAGAAAGGTATTTGCCATGGTCTCCCGTACATCAGGAGAAACCCTGCCCACAATACCGAAGTCCATGAACCCTATCCTGCCGTCGCTCATGGCGAATATATTTCCCGCATGCGGGTCCGCGTGGAAGAAGCCGTCCATGAGTACCTGTTTGAAATATGCGTCCACGCCTACCTTTGCCAGTCTCGGCCGGTCGAGGCCGAGGCGCGTGATCTCTTCGATATTGTCGATCCGCACCCCCTCGATGCGGCCCATGACGATCATCTTTTCAGTGGTGAACTTGCCGAACACCTTTGGGATAACCACATCCGGATAGTCCTCAAAGTTCTTCCGGAACCGTATGCAGTTTCGCGCCTCTTCTGAGAAGTCCAGCTCTTTCTTCACCGTGCGCTGGAATTCCTCCACAATGCCCACCGGGTTATAGAAGATGCTTTCCGGCACATACCGTTCCATTAGATTAGCCAGCGAGGAGAGGATACTTATATCCGTCTCGATCTGCTCCCGGATGTCCGGACGCTGCACCTTCACTACGACCTCAGCGCCGTCAAGGAGCCGGCCATGGTGGACCTGGGCGATGGAGGCGGCTGCCACCGGCGTCCTCTCGAGATGGGAAAAGACCTGATCAACCGGCAAACCGGTCTCTTCCTCTATGATAGCAATAGCCTGTTCAGTCGGAAAAGGCGGCACTCTGTCCTGGAGCTTCTTGAATTCGTCAGCGAACTGCCGGGTGATAAGGTCCGGTCTGGTTGAGAGAAGCTGGGCAAGTTTAATGAAGCTCGGGCCGAGTTCGGCAAAGGCCATCCTCAACCGTTCCGCGGATGTGGGGCTCTTCAGAGGCGGCCATTGGCCGAAGGTCTTGAGCCGCTTTCTGAAGGGGACAAACCGGTTGAGGTGCAGTTGGTCGATGATCTTGCCGAACCCGTACTTGATAAGGACATTGGCGATATGCCTTACCCGGTTTACGTTCCGGTAGGTCCTCTTGAAACCCGGGAAACCAAAGGGCATCTATTAGCCCCTTACTGCCCCTCCCCTTTTGAACCTTCCACGCGGCCGACACGGCCGGCCAGCGCGTCGATCTTCTCGTTCAGTTTTGAGATGTCGTCCCGCGTCGCGAGGTTCATCTTCTCGAGAGTCCGGGTGACCACCTCGTTCACCGTCTTACCGATGTCCTGGGTATTCTTCTCGAACTTGTCGGACCACTCCTTCACCAGCTTGGCGCCCTGGGACTCGCTCAGTTCGCCCTTCCTGACCATGTCGTCTACAAACTCCTTCACCTTTTCCTGCACCCCGAAACCGGCAAGCATCGCATTCCTTATGATGTCAAAAAGAGCCATAT
Source organism: Nitrospirota bacterium (assembly GCA_021825805.1). Classification (GTDB taxonomy): domain Bacteria; phylum Nitrospirota; class Thermodesulfovibrionia; order Thermodesulfovibrionales; family UBA6898; genus JAKAGF01. Next base: position 3,702 of record JAKAGF010000101.1, on the reverse strand, counting down.
TCCCTCCTCCTGTTTTATCCGACCTGCTTCCTGACTATATCGTATAATGATTCAAGCGCTTTGTCCAGCTTGCCGATGTCCCTGGCGCCTCCCTGGGCGAGGTCGGGTTTTCCGCCCCCCCTGCCTCCTGCAAGGGAAGCCACCTGTTTCAGGAGATCCCCGGCGCTGAACTGCTTTGTCAGACCCGTGGTCACCATGGCGACAATAGCCGCCTGTTCGTCTTTCACGGAGGCGAGCATGATGATGCCCGACCCCAAAGCGTCGCGCACGTTATCCGCCAGAGTTCTGAGATCACGGGTGTCCATGCCGTCGATCCTGTGGGCCAAAACCTTTACCCCGTTGATATCCTTTGCGTTATCCAGAATCCGGGCTGAGCTTTCAGCCGCTGATCTGCCCTTGAGCTGCGCGACTGTCCTCTCCATTTCCTTCATCTCCGCAAGGAGCCTTTTCAGCCGCTCGGCCGGTCTCTCGGAGGTCTTGAGAAGCTCGGCAACCCGCGCCAGTTCCTCTTCCTCGCTCCTGTAATGGCTGATCGCCCCGGTACCGGTCACAGCCTCTATCCTGCGAATACCGGAGGCGACGCTGCCTCCCGAGACAATCTTGAATACGCCGATATCGCCTGTTGCGGTCACGTGGGTGCCGCCGCAGAGCTCGGAACTGACACCAGCCACGGAGACCACCCTGACCATGTCGCCGTATTTCTCCCCAAAGAGGGCGATCACGCCTGATTCCAGCGCCACAGCCGTCTCCATCTCGGTCGTGCTGACCCGGATATTCCTGAGGATGTTTCCGTTTACCTCGTCTTCAACCGCGCTGATAGTCGCGGCATCAAGCCCGTAGAAATGGGTGAAGTCGAACCGCATCCTCTCGGGTGTCACCAGCGAGCCGGACTGTTTCACATGTTCGCCGAGAATGTTCCTCAGGGCGGAATGGATCAGGTGGGTGGCGGTGTGGTTCCTCATGACGGCCAGCCGTTTCTCCCTGTCAACCACACAGCGGATCCTGTCCCCTGCCCTCAGCGTTCCCTTTTTCACGAGTACACTGTGGACATGCATGCCTTCTACAGGCCGTTTCGTCTCCGTCACCACGGCCCTGAGCCCCTCGGCATGGAACTCTCCGGTGTCTCCCGTTTGACCGCCTGACTCCGCATAAAAAGGCGTGCGGTCGAGGAGCGCTTCTCCCTTGCAGCCCTCCTCAATCGCGTCTCCAGGCTCTCCGTCGACCAGCACCGCCAAAACCGTTGCATCCGACTCCAGCTCGTCATACCCGGTGAAGATGGTCTTCGGATGCCTGCGAAGGAGGTCTGCGTATATCTTTGCCGCCCCGGCCTCTTCCACTGACCAGGACGCCCGCGCCTTGACCCTCTGGGCCTCCATCTCCCGGTGAAAACCGGACTCGTCAATCGTCAGGCCGTTCTCAGCGGCAATGTCGCGGGCGATGTCTATGGGAAATCCGTAGGTGTCATAGAGCTTGAAGAGTTCCTCGCCGCTGATCGTCACGGCATTGCCGCTTTTGAGATCCCTGATGACCCCGTTCAGGATTGACAGTCCCTGCTCAAGGGTCCTGTCGAACCGCTCCTCCTCGAGCTTCAGTATCTGCTGGACCCGGGACAGTTCATCACTTGTCTCCGGATAGGCGTCGGACATGGCCTCAACAACCGAACCGCACAACTTATACAGCAGGGGCTCAGCCACATCAAGGGATTTTGCGTAACGGGCGGCCCTCCTGATAATCCTCCGGAGCACGTAACCCTGTCCCTCATTTGACGGGGTAAGCCCCTCTGCGAGAAGAAAGGTGACAGCGCGTATATGATCGGCTATGACCCTGATGGCGGTATCAGTCAGTCTGTCCTCTCCGTAAGTCTTGCCGGAGGCGGAGCAGATCGCTGATATGATTGGCCCGAAGATATCGCTGTCAAAATTGTTATGCTTACCCTGAAGCACTGCCGCAAGCCTTTCAAGACCCATGCCGGTATCGATGCTCGGTTTGGGAAGGGGCGTCAGCTCGCCCGCCATGGTCCGTTCAAACTGCATGAAGACAAGGTTCCATATCTCGAGGTAACGGTCGCAGTCGCATCCGACCGTGCAGTCGGGCCTGCCGCAGCCGATCTCAGGCCCCTGGTCGATGATGATCTCGGAGCAGGGTCCGCAGGGTCCGGTGTCACCCATCTGCCAGAAGTTGTCCTTGGCGCCGAGCCGGACTATCCGTTCCGCGGGCACATCCGTAAGCTCCCTCCAGAGGGCCGCTGCCTCGTCATCGTCTTCGTAGACCGTTGCCCATAGCCGATCCTTGGGAAGCCGGTATCTTTCCGTAAGAAGCTCCCAGGCAAAGAGGATGGCATCTCTCTTGAAATAATCGCCAAAGGAAAAGTTTCCGAGCATCTCGAAGAAGGTGTGATGCCGGGCCGTGTGGCCGACGTTTTCAAGGTCATTGTGCTTGCCCCCGGCCCGCATGCACTTCTGGCTTGTCACGGCGCGTTTGTAGGGACGGATTTCCTGGCCCAGAAACACCGACTTGAACTGCACCATGCCCGCATTGGTGAAAAGGAGGGTCGGGTCATCACCGGGGATGAGCGAAGAACTCCGCACAACCTGATGCCCCTTTTCCCTGAAGAACTCCAGAAAAATATTTCTTATCTCAGAGCCTTTCATATCAGTACAGGGTCCCCCCAGGGCATCATGTTAAACAGTGCCGCAATGGCGGCAACTCTCTGCAAAGCAACTCCTTTGACCACCTTCATTCCTCCTCACCGATATCATACTCTCTTAGGACCCGCCGGATTATGTCAGAAGCATAGCCCCGGCGCGCAAGGAACTGATAGAGTCTGTTTCTGTCCGCCGGCGACGCCGGCGCTCCCGCGACGCGCACCCTCTTTTGAAGCAGTCTTCTGGCTGTGTCGACTTCCTGCTCTTCATCATAGGCAAGCGTTCCGTCTATGATTTCCTCGGCAATGCCCCTTTTCCGCAGAAAGAGGCGCGTACCGCTGATCCCGAGGAGCTTCCGCTCGTTCGCCTGTCTCTTCAGCTGGTCCGCAAGCAGGGCGTCGTCAAGAAAACCCGACTGCTTCAGGCGTGCTACAGCGGCTTCTGCGGCGGCTTCTCCAAAACCCTTCCGGAGCAGCCGCTCCCGCAGCTCCTTTTCACTCCTCGCCCTGCAGGCGAGCAGCCTAAAGGAGTACTGTATCGCATCATGTGCTGAACCGGTCAATCTTCATCTCGTCCTGCTGCCCTTTGGTATCATCATAGGTCATGTCGCTCGTGGAATGTATTCCCTTGACCTTCAATGCAAAGTCATCAGGGTTCGTCGCCCTCCTGAGGGCCTCCTCGTAGCTGATATGCCCTGCCTTATAGAGATGGAAAAGAGACTGGTCAAAGGTCTGCATTCCATAGAGGATCGTTCCCTGCGCTATCACATCAGGGAGGAGTTTCGTCTTGTCGGAATCCAGAATGCAGTCCTTGATCGTGGCCGTTGCGATGAGTATCTCAACCGCGGGGACGCGCCCCTTGCCGTCAGCGCGGGGGACAAGGCGCATGGATATAATGCTCCTTAAAACAGAGGCGAGCTGGATACGCACCTGCTTATGCTGATAGGGCGGGAAGACCGATATGATGCGGTTTACCGTCTCCGATGCATCGATGGTGTGGAGGGTGCTGAGGACTAAGTGACCTGTTTCCGCCGCGGTGAGCGCGGTCTGGATCGTCT
>JAKAGF010000100.1 GCA_021825805.1 Nitrospirota bacterium | reverse complement strand
GCCTTGAAGACAGTAAAGACGGTCTCTTCCCTCTTGCGATCAAACTCCTCGCCCTTTGACCGTAAATCCTCCCGGGCCATGTCTATGCCTATATATGCCTTCGGTACAAAAACCGCCTGCTCGAAAGACACCGTTGTCTGGAAATCGTTGATCAACCGGGGGCTGTTCAGCGAATCGATGGCAAAGTCCTGTTGGGTGAAGCGTTCCTGATTGAGTTTGGCCATAAAGGCATACGTGGGGTTTGCGGTCCTCATGAACCGTTCTTCGAATGTCAGGCGCGGCAGGAGAAGGCCCCGCGCTATGCCCACGTCTTCTTTCTTGGCGGCCAGCCCGTTCCCTGCCGCCCGCAACTCATGGTTGCCTTCGAGGGAAAGGGTTATCGCCTCTCCCAGAGAGACTACCCTCTCCGCGGCCGCGCCTGCCGACGGCAGAGACAGGAGCAGGAACGCAAACGTGAGCTGCATAAAAATGATGAGCTGAAACATGGCAAACCCCCTTTGGTCAGGACGACTTTCTTTTCTTTCCAAGGTACGCTGAAAAGGTCTTCATGTCGCATTTGCCGGTCCTCTTCTGAAAATCCTCGCACTCCCTGAGCGATCTCAAGTCCCCTCTAAGCATCTTATCAGCCTTCAGGGCGTCCTTCAACAGCTCCATAAGCCTCCGGTTAAAGGCCTTCATCTTCGGGTCAATGGAATAGAAGACCAGCTTGCCCTCCTTCCGGCCGCGGAGGAACCCGGCGCTGTTGAGCAGGTTCAGGTTCCGCGATACCAGCGGCTGCGAGATATTCAGGACCCCCATGATCTGGCAGACGCAGAGCTCGCGTTTCGCCAGGAGCATAAGCACCCTGAGCCGCTTCGGGTCGGACAGGAGCCGCATGATGCGGACCTCATTTTTCATATCAACATATAATCATACGTTGATATGTTTTGTCAACTTTTCTTTTCATCCGCTCCGGGGCGGACATGGAGAAAAGGGTTGGTCCCGCGGGAAAAGACCGCCGACGCCAGAATGCAGATGACAGCGCCGAAGGCAACAGCCCTGGTGGCGCCCAGCACGTCGGCCGCAACCCCCATGATCGCATTGCCGACGGGCGCGACGCCGAGGAATACGAAGGAGTAGACGCTCATCACCCTCCCCCGCAGCTCGTCGGGCACTGACACCTGAATATAGCTGTTGGCGACCGCGAGGTAGCTCACCATGCCCCAGCCTCCCATCATGATGACGATGAGGGAAACCCAGAAGAGCTTCGAAACCGAAAAAACGAGCAGGGCGACTGAGAAACACAGGGCAGCAGCCGACATGAACCGTGATTTTTTTTCGATATCGCCCGCAACCGCGATGCCCAGGGCGGCCGAAAGCGCGCCGATGCCCGAGGCGCCGACAAGAAAACCGAGCCCGCGGGGTCCGGTGTGGAACACCTCGGCGCTGAAGACGGGAAGCAGGTTGATATAGGGGATGCCGACAAGGCTGAAGATTGCGATCAGGACGATGACCCTGGTTATCTCCCTGTGGGAGCGGATAAACTCAACGCCGCGCATGATGTCCCGTATCACCCCCTCTGAGGCCGCCTTCCTCTCGCCCCTCGCCTCCATCATCCGGAGGGCGATAATGACGGCGACAAAACTTGCCGCGTTGATGAAGAAACAGGCCGGCATACCCAGATAGGTTATGGAAAGACCGGCGATGACCGGCCCGATGATGCGGGACCCGTTGAAGGCGGCTGAATTGAGGGCGATGGCGTTGACGATATGGCCCCTGCCGACCATCTCGATGAGAAAGGACTGCCGCGTCGGCACATCCACCGCGTTGATCGTGCCGAGGAATGCCGCGAGAAGCGCCACCTGCCAGACGGTGATCACGCCGAGGCTGGTGAGGACGCCCAGGAGGAGCGCCGGAATGATCGAAAGCGTCTGCGTAAGAAGCAGGAGGTTTCGCTTGGGATACCGGTCGGCGATCACCCCTCCGACAAAGGTGAACAGGAGTATGGGCAGCGACGCCGCGGCGGCGACAACGCCCAGATAAAAGGGCGACTTCGTCAGGCTGTAGACCAACCATCCCTGGGCGACCGACTGCATCCATGTGCCTGACAGAGAGATGATCTGTCCGAACCAGAAGAGTCTGAAGTCCCGATGGCTGAACGCGGAAAAACGCTCGGTTTCCATAATCATTTATTCTACCGCGCGAGGCGCGGAAAAAAAATATGCGCGCCACGGCGCGCGGCCTCTGTTCATTTGCAAATGAGGACTGTTTATGCTATAAACTTTATCATGATTTCAGCGCAGGGAAAACCCGCGAGGGTGGTCCTCCTACTGGCGTTCATATTCGTTTTCGCATCACCAGCCTTCGTCTCAGCAGCGCAGCAGAGGGTAAAGGTGGTGGCAAGCATCCCTCCGCTTGCCGACTTTGCGCGCCAGGTGGGGGGCGACAAGGTCGACGTGGCGCTTCTGCTTCCACCCGGCGCGAGCCCGCATACCTTCGAGCCTTCTCCCAGGGTGATGCAGGAAATAGCGAGCGCCCGCATATTCATCAAGATCGGGGCCGGTCTCGAATTCTGGGCCGATAAACTGATCGCGGCTGCAAACAGGAACATCCTCCTGGTGGACTGTTCGGAAGGGGTTGACCTGATCAGGGACGCTGCTCATGATCACGGCGGTCTTCACGGCGCAGACCCCCATTACTGGCTTGACCCTGTTATCTGCCTGAAAGTAGTGACAAGGATCGAAAACGCCCTCATTGCGGCTGATCCCGGCAACACAGCCCTGTACAGAAAAAATGCGGCAGCATATCGCGAGAGGCTTGTTGCTCTGGACCGGGAGATCGCAGCTTCCATAAAGACCTTCCGCACTATGGAATATATAACCTTCCATTCCGCGTGGAACTATTTTTCGAGGCGATACGGGTTGAAGGTCGCCGGCGTGATCGAAGAAAGTCCGGGCAAGGAGCCCTCGCCGAGGCATATCGGCGCCATCCTCAGGGCCCTGAAGAAAATGAAGACAAAAGTCGTCTTTGCCGAGCCGCAGTTCAGCCCGAAGATCGCAGAGGCGATTGCGCGTGAAGGGGGCGGCCGGGTGCTCTTCCTCGACCCTGAGGGCGGACTGAAGGGCCGGGAGACATACATTGATCTCATACGATACAACGTGTCGATGATGGAAAAGGCGATGAAATGAGCATTGCGGTAGAGATAGACAGCCTGACGGTAAAAATAAAGAACAAGGACGTCCTCAAGAACGTTTCCTTCACCCTTGAAGAAGGCCTGTTCCTCGGCATAGTCGGTCCCAACGCAGGCGGCAAGACCACCCTCGTCAGGACGATCCTCGGTCTCGCAAGACCCTCTTCAGGCAGCGTAAGGGTCTTCGGTAAATCCCCTGAGGGGCACTTGGTGAGAGGCGGCGCGTTCGGATACCTCCCCCAGCACCAGAACATTGATCCCGGATTCCCCGCTTCTGTCATTGATATCGTCCTCATGGGGAGATACAATGCAGTCGGTTTTTTCCGGTGGCCGGGAAAAAAAGACACGGACAAGGCGCTCCGCAGTCTCGCTGTCATGGGCGTGGAAGACCTGAAAGACGCCCAGTACACCCACCTCTCCGGAGGCCAGCAGCAGCGCGTCTCGATCGCCCGCGCCCTGGCAGGCGACCCCAGGGTGCTGATCCTGGACGAGCCCAGCACGGGTATCGACGTTGTCGGCCAGGAGGATTTCTACCACCTGCTGAAAGGTCTTCAGAAAAAGATGAACCTGACGATCCTGATGGTCTCTCATGACATCGGCACTGTCACCACCTACGTTGATGAGATCGCCTGCCTCAATATCAATCTGTACTACCACGGGAACCCCCTGGGCGCCCTCAATGAAAAGGTCCTCACCTCCCTCTACGGCAAGAACGTCGACCTCCTGCTGCATACCGACGTCTGCGAAAAATGCGAAAGACTGCGGTGATATGATAGAGGCCCTCGGTTCGCCCTTTATGCAGAAGGCCTTTGTGGCCGGGATCCTCGTGAGCATCCTCACGGGCGTCATCTCCGCGTTCATCGTCCTCAGGAAGATGTCCTTCATCGGCGCCGGCATATCCCACGCGGCCTTTGGCGGCGTTGCCATCGGTTTTTTTGCAGGCGCCAATCCGCTGCTCACGGCGGTCCTGTACTCCGTGGCGGTCGCGATCGGGATCGATTTCACGGTGAGAAAAGGGAAGATATCCGAGGACGTCTCGATCGGCATTTTTTATTCCCTGTCCATGGCTATCGGCATCGCCCTGCTGAGCCTATCGCAGACATACAACGTGGACCTCTTCGGCTATCTCTTCGGCAACATTCTCGCCATCACGCCCGAAGAGATCGTCCTCACCCTGGCGGTGTCAGTCGCCGTGTCCGGCTTTATCGTCGCATTTCTCAAGGAGCTTTTCCTCATCACCTACAACGAGGAGCTGGCCAGGGTGAGCGGCATCAGGGTCGATCTTCTCAACATTGTTTTTCTTGCGGCGCTGTCGGTGACGATCGTCGTCTCGATCCGCATCGTGGGTGTCATCATGGTATCAGCGCTGCTGGTCATCCCCGGCGCGACCGCGCGCCTCTTCGCGCGGGGCCTCCGGTCGATGATCGCCATCTCCTGCGCGGCGGGCCTTGCGTCGGTGATCATAGGCCTTGTCGTATCCTATGAATACGACATGGCGCCGGGCGCGGGCATCGTGCTCACCGCCGCCACTCTCTTTTTCATCCCGCTGCTGCTGAAAAGAAGGTCGTGATGACCCGTGGATATCCGAAGTCAGGACCGGCGCATGCCGCTGCAGCCGTTATTCAGCCTCTTTAGCGCCGGGCCATCCGGCCCGTTTATTCAAACAGCTTCTTCATGATCGTCTCTGTGGCGTCGCCGTCTTCAGGAACACTCACAACAGAGAGCGATATTTCCGCATCTTCTCCGAAGGCCCCATGAAATGCGCCGCGAAGTCGCTTGGAAACCGCACCAGCTGCGGCCCGCCTGGACGTCTGGGTAAGGACTATGCAGAAGACGTTATCGCTGTATCTGAAGAGAAGGTCGGAGCCTCTCGTTCCGGTCTTCACTGCAGCGACAAAAGAGGCCGTCGCCTTCGTTATGTCGGCCGGCGCAGCCGGGTCCTCTTCTGCGGTACGCGGCCCCCCGAGCTTCAGCGCGATGAGGGACAGAGAGAGGGAATACCGCTTTGCCCTTTCGACCTCCCTTCTGAGGGTCTCTCTGAAATGCCTGCTGTTGAAAGCCCCTGTCTCCTCGTCCATGATAGAGACGTTTGATATCTTTTCGATGAGCATTGCATTTTCCACCGCAAGGGCCCCGACGTTGCAAAGCACTGTCATGAGGTTCACCTCATCATCGCTGAAATACCTGACATGCTCGAAGAAGATGTCCACTGCCCCCACGATCCTGTCGTGCACCATCAGAGGGAACGCAATATAGGAGGAGTATCCGTGGAGCGCGGCGATACTGCTCCAGGACGTGAAGGCGTCGTCCTTGGTAACGTCATTCACGATATAGGGGCTCCTCTCCATTACGGCCCTGCCGCAGGGCACCGACCCTATCGACACCTCGAACCTGTCCTTCACCATATCCAGGTATTTTTCGGAAAGATTGTATCCTGAGGCGAGGCTGAGCTTTGAAGTGGAGTTGTCCGCCAGGTAGACCCTCACGAACTTGGCGTCGGTAAGGACGCCGATCCTGTAGGAGAGAAGGTCAAGGGCCCTCTGGGCGCTGTCGGTAAGAAACAGGCTCATTTCCTTAAGCAGGGAGAGTTCCCGGGCCTTCTGCTGGAGTCTTTGCTCCAGCAGGTGAAATTTCTTGTTAAGAGCCTCCTCAGCCATGCGAAAGGTATTCCTTCCCTATCTCAGACACCAATGTATCACAACCGGAACTCGAATACAACAGCAGGCAGCGTAATGCGAGGCCGGGGCCATCGTCAGGGTCCGGCTATCGGCCTGACTCAAGAGTCTCCTTCAGCACTTCCACATTGGCATGCTCCACATCTTTGGCGGCAAAGAGCAGCGTGACTGTTCCCTTCCCGGCCTCCGCCCGAAGTCTCTTCACGAGTTCAGATTTCTCCTGCAACTCTTTCTTGTAACGCCGCCTGAACTCCCGCCATTTCACGGGGTCATGAGAAAACCATTTCCTCAACTCCGTGCTCGGAGCTATGTCCTTCATCCACTCGTCGATCTTTGCCGCCTCTTTCCTGATTCCCCTCGGCCATAGGCGATCAACGAGTATGCGCCTGCCGTCATCGGACGAGGCCGGCTCATATACTCTTTTGATCTTTATCAAGGCTTCTCCTTTGCTGAATGCAGGAACTGTTGTTCAACAGCGCTCCCTGAGTACCGTTGCATCCCATACACAATGTTTACCACATTTTGGACGTATTTACACCGGTTGTTATCTGATCCTTGTGCCGGGTTTTTTACTGCAGTCGATGATGAGGGGACAAGGCCTGTGGCTTATATGTCAGCGACAGGGAGCGGTAATGCAGGAATGGCGGAGAGGCAGGGATTCGAACCCTGGGTGGGGTTGCCCCCACAACGATTTTCGAGACCGTCCCATTCAACCGCTCTGGCACCTCTCCGCACGTCGGACAGCAGCAGATAGTTTACCTTACCCTTGGACAAAATTTCATCAGGCAACAGGTCCTTTTACCTGCGCTCCCGGAAAAATCTTCTCAGCAACTCGGCGCATTCCTCTTCGAGGACGCCGGAGACCACCTCCACCTGATGGTTGAGCCGCGCATCATTCAGAATGGAATAGAGGCTGTCCACCCCGCCCGCCTTCTCATCTCTGCAACCGTACACGAGACGCGATATCCGGGCGTTTACCATTGCTCCCGCGCACATGATGCAGGGCTCCTTTGTCACGTAGAGGGTGACGCCGGCAAGCCTCCAGCTGTCGGACTCGCTGCCCCCTCTCCTGAGAACGAGCATCTCGGCGTGGCCGGAGGGGTCGCGGGTAGCCTCGCGAAGGTTATGGCCGGAACCTATCACTCTGCCCTCTTTCACCAGAAGGGCGCCCACCGGCACTTCGCCCCCGGCGAATGCGCGTTCCGCCTCGCCCAGCGCAAGCTTCATGTAATATTCATGGCCCTGTTTTTCTTCGGTCGTCATGGTATGCCGCGTATTATACCACGCGTCATCAGCCGCTCCGGTTGCCAATTGATTCTCGATGTAGGACAATGGGAGTATTACGGACAGGGGGTGTACGGCGGCATGACGGTCAGCTATCTCTTCTTCGGCAGGTTCCTTCAGAAAAAAGGCCTTCTCAGCTTTGAAGATATTTACAAGGCCAGGATGCTGCAGAAGCGGAACAACCTGAAGATCGGAGAATTTGCCAGGAACCGCGGCTGGCTCACGGATGAGGATATCGAAAAGATCCTCATCATCCAGGAGGAGAGCTTCGATAAATTCGGTGATATCGCCGTGAAAAACCACTTCCTGATGCAGACGCAGGTGGACGAACTGCTCAAACATCAGAAGGACGAGTATCTCTTTTTCGGAGAGGCTTTAGTACGCCTGGGAATCATCACCGCAGAACAACTGATAGAGAACCTGAAGGAATTCAACAGGCTGAAGGTAACGAACAACGACTGAGATCTACAATAATCTTTTTCATGGGAAGCGCCGGCAGAGGCAACCGGTCAGGGGAGCTCGAGCATCCTGTCGAGGGCGCGTTTTGCCGGCGTCCTGATATGCTCAGGCACCTTCACCACGTGCACGTTTTCCAGGAAGGCGCGAAGGACGGACGCGAGGGTCGTCTTCTTCATATTGGGACATATCATGTCCTTCCTGAGGGCATGGAAGACCTTCTCCGGGTTCTCCTTCCGCAGCCGGTGCATAAGCCCGATCTCCGTGCCGATCACGAACTCGCGCGCAGGCGATGTCCCGGCAAACCTGAGCATGCCGGAGGTGCTCGTCACGTGGTCCGCCATCTCCAGCACCTCGATCCGGCATTCAGGATGGGCAACGACAACAGCGCCAGGGTGCTCGGCCTTCGCCCTTTTCACGTCCTCCACGGTCACCCTCTCATGCACATTGCAGTACCCGTCCCAGGCGATCACCTTTTTCTTCGTGTTCCTGGCGGCCCACATCGAGAGGTTCTTGTCGGGTATGCAGATGACCGAGTCGCCGGGGAGAGACTCGATCACCTTCACCACGTTTGCCGACGTACAGCAGATGTCGCTCTCCGCCTTCACAGCAGCCGTAGTATTGACATAGGCGACAACGGGGACGCCGGGGTATTTCGCCTTGATGTCCCTCAGGGTGAATTCCGGAGGAAAAACATACGGAGGAGGATTCTCAAAGCCGGGAAATCTCTTACGCACGGGTCTCGGAGAGTCTACCTGTATCATGTCGGCCATGGGACAGAGCGCCTCAGCCTCCGGGAGGAGGACCGTCTTGTCCGGGGAGAGGATCGACGCGCTTTCAGCCATGAAATGAACGCCGCAAAAGACGATCATCCCGCAGTCGATGGTGGCGGCTGTCCGTGACAGTTCAAGGGAATCTCCGACAAAATCCGCTATGTCCTGCACCTCGTTGCGCTGGTAGTTGTGGGCGAGGATGACGGCGCGCTTCTCCTCCTTGAGCTTCAGAATCTGTTCCTGAAGGGAAGAAAGCTCTGAAGACATCTAAAACCTTAGGTTGCCTTGCTTTGCGATGGATGAATTGGTGAAGAGGACCGTGCCGTCATCGAGGACGACCTTGAAGATCTGGGTCGGAACGCCCGGCCTGACGGAATCGGATAAGGCGTAGCTCTGTTTACCCTTGTACAGGGAGAGGACTTTTTTCACATACTCCTTCGTCTCATAGATGGGCGGAACACTGCCGTATTTCTCGACAGTCCTGGGACCGGCATTGTAGGCCGCAAGCGCAAGCGTGATGTTCCCGTTGAACTTCTCCAGGAGATACCTGAGGTACCGCGTGCCGCCCTCGATATTCTCCTCAGGGTTGAACGGATTGATAACATTCATGTCAACCGCGGTAGACGGCATGAGCTGCATCAGTCCCATCGCCCCCTTCCGGGAAACCGCCCGGTGGTTGCCGTTGGACTCGGTCTTGATAACAGCCTGGATGAGTTCCGGCTCGATCTCGTATTTGGATGCGGTGCTGGCAACATAACCGTGATAATCCGCGGAAGGCGTTGAGGATGCAGGGGGAGCTGACTTCCTGAACCTGCCTGCAGGCCGTTTTTCCCGGTTGGCGGACTGTTTTTCCCGATGGACTGTCTCAGCCTTTTTCAGAAGGGGGGCGTCGGTGTAACAAACCACTCCGTTTTCATCGATATACTTATAGACATCGGCAAATACCGAAGGGCTGCTGAAGACAACGCATAGCAGGACTATGAGCACTTTCGCATACATGAAAAATCTTAACACGACGGGCTGCTGCTGTCAATACAAACAGCCCTCCTGCGCGCCTTAACCCGCCAGCAAATCAGGGAATTTCCGCCTGCTGATCAGCCTGGCGACAAGGCCTGATTTCCCCGGTTTTGTTGACAAAGCTTCCGGTAATGGTGTATAAAATTAGTCTTCGGGCGGATAGCTCAGCTGGGAGAGCACAGCCCTTACAAGGCTGGGGTCACAGGTTCGATCCCTGTTCCGCCTACCATCTCCTGGCCGGAGGTGGAAAGATTTCATTCCTCAGCAGTTAGCGGGGGCGGTAGTTCAGTTGGTTAGAACGCCGGCCTGTCACGCCGGAGGTCGCGGGTTCGAGCCCCGTCCGCCCCGCCATCTTAACCGCTTTAAAATCACGTCTATGTATGTCGCGGAACCATAGTTTACCGCAAACGACAACCCATGGTTCCGCAGCGAAAAGAACGCCAGCGCCATTAATTTTTCCTGCGCTGTGAGCAGGTGCTCTACGCCTAATAATCCTAAAATTTTTCTGTTGATTAATTTCGCTGATTACTGGTAGTAATATATGACGATCAATATGGGGAAAAGAGGGATCGAAGAGCGACGAGAAAAGTATTTGGGAAATATCTCGAATATAGACCAGCCTCTCGGCGGCCCCCTTTTGCTGCACTTGTGGCCGATTTGTGTGTTTGTGGTACCCTTAATGGATGTGCAAATTATGATAGGAGAAAGCCGTGATTG
>JAKAGF010000099.1 GCA_021825805.1 Nitrospirota bacterium | reverse complement strand
TGCGGGAGTTCGGATATTTTTATCCTGATCGCTCCGGTATATCTGTCGACAAGTCGCTGGTGGGTGAGCCCCTCTCGAAAAAACTCTCCGCGCTGCGGGAGAGATACCGGAAAGGCGCTTCACTCGTCATCGGGGGAAATATCCGCACGGTAAAAGACGTTATCACCGTGGACGGCGCCAAGCTTGTCTTTGACGACGGCTCCTGGCTCATGATACGTCCTTCCGGCACAGAGCCGAAGGTCAGGTTCTATATCGAGGCCAGGACCGTTGAAGGGAAAAAAGCGGTCTTCGAGGCGGCCGAGCGGATGACGCGGGAGGCCCTGGCGGGATGACGGTGACTATTCAGGTTTCTAATTCCTCTCCCCTTTCATAAGTCCTCTTTTCTGACGCCTCTGGCATACTCTTACCCCGAATGCCTTCGGGAAATCGTCCGTGCGAAAAAACAGCCTGAATGTTATAATTCTGTTATAACACGGCAAAGGAGGGCGGCATGCACAGAAAAGTATGTTCTATAGGCAACAGCAGGGGGGTATCGATCCCCGCGGATGTCCTCAGCAAGCTCGATCTGGCTGTCGGTTCCGAGGTCGATGTCAGGATTGATGAGGCCGAATCAAAGATCATTATCGAGCCGGTGCGCAAGAAGAAATATCCGAAGGGTGTTGACCGTGAATTCGTTTCGCAGGTGAATGATTTTATAGCACGGTACGAACCTGCCCTGAAAGAGCTTGCGAAGAAGTGAAATATCTCTCTCCGGAGCAGGTGCTTTTTATTCACAGCAGGATCATCGACGCGACGGGCGGCGCACACGGAATCCTCGATGCCGGTCTTCTCCGGTCCGCGGTTGCACGGCCTTTGGCGACATTTGGAGGGAAAGATCTCTACGCCGACTTGTTCCATAAGGCAGCTGCATTGATGGAATCCCTCGCGCGTAATCACCCCTTCATCGACGGCAACAAGAGGACCGCCATCGCGGCTGCAAGTATCTTTCTCAGTATTAACGGACATGTACTGGAATGCACTCAAAAGGAACTGGAAAGGTTCGCGCTGTCTGTTGCAACAGGAAGAGTTTCATTTGAGCCTGCGGCCGCATGGTTCCAGAAGCATTCAGAAAAACGAGGGACAAAAGGGGCAGACCCTGAACCGTGACGGAAGCAGGGGGATAGATTTCTGAGGTTAGATATTTACGGGATGGATGACCTGTTCAATCAGTCAGTCAAGTAATTGCTGACATCATCTGGCAGCAGGAGAACAAACATGGGGATAACACTTAACTTTTCAGCCAGCGGTCCACGAAAGACTTTATGTCTTTGCTGAACTTGTCTATATCGAATGCCTTGTGAAGAAAGCCGTCGGCCCCGGCTGCGCAAGACCCTTTCTCGTCCGCCTCAAGAGATGAAGAGGTGACAACAATCACGGGGATATGTTTCATCCGTTCGTCGGCGCGTAGTTTACGCAAGAAATCCAAACCGCTCATGCCGGGCATTTTCAGGTCGAGAAATATCAGCGAGGGTAAGACTTCCCCGCTCCGAAGAAGCTCAAGAGCGTCTTCTCCGCGAAAGGCCGCTTCCACCTTCATATTGTGATCGATCCTTGACAGGACCATTTTGGTAATTACTACGTCGTTGGGATTGTCATCGACGATCAGGACCGAATATTTTATCGCGGTTTCCATGAATCACGCCAAAGTGAAAAAGATCGTCGCCCCTTTTCCGGCAGCGCCCTCTGCCCATATCCTGCCGCCGTGGCGGCGGATGATCCGCTCGACGATGGCAAGGCCGATTCCTGTGCCTTCGAACTCGGAATCCATATGAAGCCTCTGGAAGGGCAGAAACATCTTCTCCATATATTCCGGATTGAAACCGGCCCCATTGTCTTTGACGTAATAGACAGTCTGCCTCGTCAGGGGCAGTCCCGCTTCCGCGCCTCCGCCGCGCTTCGTCCCTAAATCCGGGACAGTCCCCTCGAACGCCCCGAACTCGATGCGGGCGGTCTCTGTTATAGAGGTAAACTTCCATGCGTTTTCGAAAAGGTTCGAAAGGACGATTTCGATCAGCCCCCGGTCCGCATAGGCGATAAGACCCTCTTTTATATCGACTTCTACGCCCCTTGCCGGCGCGGCTTCGCGCAATTCGGAAATTATGTCGAGGGCTATTTTGCTCATGTCGACTTCGATGTGGTTGAGCTTCCGTCTGGAAATCTTCGAAAGGTTCAAAAGGTCCTCAACGAGCTGATTCATCTTCTCAGCGCCGTAGTGGACCCGGATAAGATAGTTTTTCCCCTGCTCATCAAGACGGTCTGCATAGTCCGCCACTACGTTTTTGGCAAATAGCGACATATGACGAAGGGGGGCGCGCAAATCGTGTGAGACAGAAGAGATAAAGGCTTCGAGTTCTTTGTTGACCTCCGCGAGTTCTAAAACCTTGCGTTTAAGGTCATCATTCAATCTTTTAATTTCTCCCTCTGCCTTAGCGCGTTCTGATATGTCGACCAGGACTGCCCTGCACTCTTGTCCCCCCAGGGAGGCTGTTGCTTCCAAGTGTATTACGAAGGCCTGATTTTTAAGTGTTACCTCACAAGATTCCTTGCCTTTTCCTTCAAAGGTCTTCCTGAGAAAGGAGCTGAAGACCGGACGGTCCTCAACTGTAATAAACAACTCAAAACGTTTATTTACAAGACGAGACCTCTCCGTGCCGAGCAGTCTTGCTCCGGTCAAATTGACTTCCCTGATCATTCCGGAGCCGTCAAAAGTGAAGTAGCCTACGGGGGCAAAGTCATAGAGATCAACGAATCGTTCGAACCCGGCTTCGATCTCTTTCTTGGCTCCCATGAGTTCCTCGTTCTGCATTTCGAGCTCGATCTGGTGGACCTGGAGTTCATGGAGGAGTTTATTAATTTCCGCTTTTGTCAGGGGACTGCCGGGCTTGGTCTTGCGTTTCTTTACCCGTTCTTCAGCGCGGCTGCGCAGTTCAGCGGGATCGGCTGATTTGCCCTTGTCCTTTTTCATCGTTTCATCTTATCCGGGACCTTTTCTGCATCATTCTCCGACTGTTTTCGCC
The DNA here is from genome assembly GCA_021825805.1 of Nitrospirota bacterium. Classification (GTDB taxonomy): domain Bacteria; phylum Nitrospirota; class Thermodesulfovibrionia; order Thermodesulfovibrionales; family UBA6898; genus JAKAGF01. The sequence continues at coordinate 7,158 of JAKAGF010000099.1, read as the reverse complement.
CGGCAATTTCACTCTGCAGCATCTCATCGGTCTTCTCAAGCTCGATGCTTTGATCATCGAAACGCTTTTGCAGCTCTGCTTGCAGCCTGCGCAACTCAGCCTCTAATTTCTTGGCCTCTGTTATGTCGGCAAAGGTAAGCACGAGGCCGTCGATCTTGTTGTCAAGCGTGCGATAGGGCATGATGCGCACTGTAAACCAGCGCCCGTCTCTTGAGGCGATCTGTTTTTCCTTAAAGACCAGTGTCTTCAGCACCTTTTGGCTATCCTCCGGCAGTTCGGGATAAAGCAGCGCCGAAGAGAGGTCAGTGAACGGTCTGCCCACATCGCCGGGGATGAGCTTGATGATTTTTGACGCCTGCGTTGTAAACCGCCGTATGTTAAATTCATTGTCCAGAAACACCGTAGCAATGTCAGTGCTGTTGAGCAGATTCTTCATATCACCTTGAGTGCGGGTGAACTCATCAACCTTGGTCTGCTGTTCGGCATTGATTGTCTGGAGTTCCTCGTTCATGGACTGCAGCTCTTCCCTTGAGGTGGTCAGCTCCTCATTGGTGGACTGGAGTTCTTCATTTGCGGACTGCAATTCCTCGTTGGTGGATTTGAGTTCTTCCTGGGAGGTCTGCATCTCTTCGCGGGTGGTCCGTGTTTCCTCCTGCGCGTACAGGAGCTTCTGCTCCAGTTCCTCGATCTTGGTTATGTGCGTTTTTGAAGATTTTGCGCGGTTTGCCGCTTTTGTTTCCTGCGGGGCCACGTCCTTAAAGACTATTATCACTGTACCGCGCAAGGCCTCAGGTTCGGCGATCGCCTGGACAGTAAGGTCTAAGAACTGCTCTCCACCGTTGGTCCCGACTTTCAGTCCCTGTACGGTGACCGCGTTTTTTTGCCTGAGGGCCTTTTTGAAAGCGTCTCCCAGTTCATATCGCAGCCCTTCACGAGCCATCGCAAAAATGTTCCAGTTGGCCTTGCCGACAGCAGGCTCCATGTACTTGCCTGTCCGGCCGCTGATATACAAAATATCGCCATTGCCGTTGACCAAAACGGCAGCAGGGGCATACTGTTTCAGGAGCAGTTGATCCGCCATTGACTGCAGGCTGGTCTCAGGGTTCAGTGCAATGGGCTCCCCGGTTATGTCGGGCCGGCCGGCAAAGGAGGTCGGGAACTCGACAGGCGCTGCCTGCAAGGTGGTCTCTGTCCGCCTGTAGATCCTTGATTTGGCATCTACAGGGGTAAACAGTTGATTGAAACCGCCGATGGTCTCAGCGCTGCCCAGGAACAGGATGCCGCCCGGATTAAGACTATAGTGGAAAAGGGGTATAAGTTTTTTTTGTATCTCAGGGACAAGGTAGATAAGCAGGTTGCGGCAGGTGAGGATATCCAGTTTCGTAAAAGGAGGGTCCATTATAAGGTTCTGGGGTGCAAAGGTCACCATTTCCCTGATTTCCTTGCTTATCCTGTAGCCGTTATCTCTCTTGATAAAATACCGCTTCAGGCGCTCAGCAGACACATCCGCAGTGATGTTGACTGGAAAAGACCCCTGGCGTGCTTTATCAACAGCTTCACGGTCCAGGTCTGTGGCAAATATCTGTATCGGAAAACTTCCTTTTTTATTTAATTTTTCGACGGCCTCTTTGAATACGATGGCAAGAGAATAGGCCTCTTCACCTGTGGAGCATCCCGGGACCCACGCGCGCAGCGTCTTGCCGGCCGGCCAGTTTGAAAGCAGGGCAGAAACAGTTTTCGTCTTCAACTGCTCCCATGCCGCAGGATCACGGAAAAAGTTAGTCACGCCGATCAGCAGCTCTTTGAAAAGAATTTCCAGTTCCTGGAGATTATCCTGGAGATATCTTACATATGCGCCTATCTTATCAATCTTGTGAATGCCCATGCGCCGCTCGATGCGGCGGTATATGGTGGTTTTCTTATACATAGAAAAGTCCTGGCCTGTCTTGGCACGGAGAAGTATCACCGCCTTTTCCAGGCCGCTATGGGTCTTGCCTTCCAGCACCGGCTCCGGGCTGACTATGAGGGGTGCATGTTTGAAGTAGCTGATGATCTTTTCCGGCAACTCTTCTGCCCGTGCCACGAAATCAGCCAGTCCTGCATCAATTGCACTACGGGGCATACCGTCGAATTTGGCAGAGGCAGGCTCCTGCACCAGCACCACACCCGCCCTTTCCTTGATGGCCCTGATGCCCATTGTGCCGTCAGAGCCCAGGCCTGACAAGATAACGCCGATGCTCAACTGCTTCCGGTCCTCAGCCAGGGAGCGGAAAAAGAAATCGATAGGCAGGCGCAGCCCCCGGGGCGCTGTTGGCGCAAGCAGGTGGAGCACGTCGTGCAATATGGACATGTCCTTGTTGGGCGGGATCACATAGACGCAATCAGGCTGCACCTTCTGGCGGTCTTTGACCTCCATGACCTTCATGCCGGTAACACGCTGTATAATCTCGACCATTATGCCCTTGTGCGTTGGGTCGAGGTGCTGGACTATAACAAAGGCCATGCCGCTGTCTTTGGGCACATGCTTCAGGAACTGCTCAATGGCTTCCAGGCCTCCGGCGGAGGCGCCGATGCCCACAATGGGGAAACCGCCGCTGCTTGCGTCTCTGGCGGCCTTGCGCGGGAGAGGCTTGTTCCCCGACGCAGCCTTTCCAGTTTGTTTATCGTTAGGTTTAGCGCCTGATTGTTTTTTCGTGGCTTTGTTTCCTGTCCCCATTGTCCATAAAGTATATCAAAATAAAACAAAACAGGAAAATTGTAATGCAGGCTTTGTTTGGCGTAACTGAAGGAAGGACTGGGGGTCTTTCACCATCCGTCGTATGCTTCTTCTATTCCCTCACCACCGGGTCGGCATGCGGGTCCAGGGGGTTTGTCCTCACTGCCAGCGAAAAAAGATAGGGATAGTCTTCCTTCAGGTGTCTCATGTAAAAGAGCCATTCCGCAAGCAGCTGCGAATAGGCCCGCTTGATGTCCCCGGAAAGATGGTCGTAATCCACCCTGGGCAGCCCCTCGAGACTCTTCCGCGCCGAGAGTTCCTCAGCCAGATGGAAGACCGCCCATAGCAGGTCAGTGAAGGAGTCATGTTCAAGGAGGTTTGGATTTGCCAGGAGGCTGAGGAGAAACTGCCGCTTTGTCTCGAGCAGCTCCTTCAGGCTGTTAAGATCGGCAGCCCTGCTGTCGATCCTCAGGTCCGTACTCTTCGCGAAGGCTGCGGCAGCCTGAAATTCCTGATAGGTCAATACATTTGTTGTCCTGGTCGGGCGTCCCGTTATCCGACCGGCTGATCAATTATAACTGTTTGTCAGGCCGAAGAAAAAGAAAACCGACCGGCGGGAAAGCGCTTCAGAGGGTATAGCCGCTTTCTTCGTGCTGGCTGATATCCAGGCCGAGCACCTCGTCTTCTTCCGAGACCCTGAGCCCGGCTGTAATTTCAACGAGCTTCAGAAGGATTAAGGTGACGACAAATGAGTAGACGACAACAGAGAGTATGGCTGCCGCCTGGATCAGCAGTTGTCCCGGGTTGCCGAAGAAGAGTCCGTCAGCGCCGGATGCGTTGATCATTTTCTGGGCGAAGAGGCCTGCTCCGAGCGTACCCAGGATGCCTCCCACACCGTGGACGCCGAAGGCGTCGAGTGAATCGTCATAACCGAATTTCCCCTTCATGTTCAGGGATACATAACAGAGTCCTCCGGCAAGAACCCCTATGGCCATGGCGGACATCGGTCCGACGAATCCCGAGGCAGGGGTGATGGTGGCAAGTCCTGCAATGGAGCCGGTTGCAGCGCCGAACATGGTCGGCTTGCCGCGGTGGAGCCACTCGATCAGCATCCAGGTCAGGGTCGCCGAGACTGCCGCGGTATGGGTCGTGACAAAGGCGATGACGCTTAATCCTCCCGACGCCAGGGCGCTTCCCGCGTTGAATCCGAACCAGCCGAACCAGAGAAGCCCGGCGCCGAGGACGGTCATCGGGAGATTGTGAGGGGGCATCGGCTCACGCTGATAGTTTTTCCTCCTGCCCAGGTAAAGGGCTGCCGCAAGGGCCGAGATGCCGGAGGTTATATGAACAACAACGCCTCCCGCAAAATCCAGGGCGCCCAGGTTCCTGAGCCATCCGCCGCTGCCCCATACCCAGTGCGCCACGGGATCATACACCAGCGTAGTCCAGGCGAGCGTGAACAGCAGATAGCCGGAGAACTTCATGCGCTCGGCTATCGCGCCGCTGATGAGCGCCGGCGTAATGACCGCGAACATCGCCTGGTATATCATGAAGGCGAGGTGAGGCACCGTTGCGGCGTAATCGGGGTTGGGGGCGACGCCCACTCCCCTGAGGAATGCCCAGTCGAGATTTCCGATGATGCCTGAAACGTCGGGCCCGAAGGAGAGGCTGTAACCGGCGAGTATCCACTGGACGCTTACGAGGGCGATCGCCACGTAGCTGTGCATGATGGTGCCCAGGACGTTTTTCCTCCTGACCATGCCGCCGTAGAACATGGCGAGGCCGGGCGTCATGAGCATGACAAGCGCGGCGGAAACAAGCACAAATGCCGTGTCCCCCGCATCGACCCTCGGCGCGTCGGCAGCAAGAACGCCGAAGGGCGACAGAAGCATGAAAAAGAGGAAGAATATCAGCGCGGAAGCGGTTTTCATCAGTCAGCACCTCGGATGGATAATATTTTGCATAAGGAAAGCCAGAAACATGCCAGGGATGCCTGCCCGAATAATAAGGAGAAAAAGGACCGGCAATAGGGGCGAAACCTACATTTTTGTAGGATCGGCAACCTTGGCACGGGAATAACCCTTTCAGGATGGGACGATAGATGTTTAATACAATTTTGTAGTATATACAAAATTGTAGCTTCAGGCGAGGACAATTCCGCAGGCCGGCGGTCCTGACCATGATGTGCCGTTATCATGCTTTTTCGACCGGCCCGCGTGTTTGACATTCCGGGACCGACGGATTAAACTCTCGGCATGAAAACGCTGGCAGCGCTGCTGATCCTGACCCTTATCCCGGTATCTGCGTCGTCTCACCCAGGTAAAACAGATGTCAGGGGAGGGCACAAATGCTGGAAGGATTGCGAGGCCTGGAGACTCCGCTCCGGAGAGTACCATCTCCACGACAGGTATCTGATGCCGATACGCATAGACCGGGGCGGGCGTTTTCAACCCCCGCTCATGAGTGATCTGCCCGATCCCCAGCCGGCGACGCAGCCCTTCTATACAACAGTGGCCCGCCAGGCTGACGAAGTCCGGACGCCTGAAGCCTTTGCTGAAAGGACTCCCGCAGTTCCGGCTGCGCCTCTGCCTCCAGCGGCTCCCGTAAATACCGACGTCTTCCCGCTGTTGCCCTTGCTGCTCGCCCTTGTTGCCGCCGCCCTCGGCATACTGCTCATCGTCGTGCGGAGGCGGAGAGGCTGATGTCTCTTTCCGCGTGCCATCCCCGCGGGCGCCGGGATGGTATAATGAATGAGCAAATACATCCGTAGCAAGAGGAGAGCATGTTTCCCGTACTGATCAAGATAGGACCGTTTACGCTTCATACCTATGGGTTTCTGATAGCCATCGGGTTCCTGGTCGCCCTGGGGATCGCCGTGATGAGGGCGAAGAGGGCAGGGCTCTCCCCGGAGAAGATCACGGACATAGGGTTTTACAGCCTTCTTGCGGCGATCGTCGGGTCGCGGCTTTTTTTTGTCGGCCAGAACTGGTCGTTCTTTTCTTCCAGGCCGTTGGAGATAGTGAAGATATGGGAGGGGGGACTCGTCTTTTACGGCGGCGTGCTGCTGGCCGTTCCCACAGCCCTCTGGTACACGCGGAAACAGGGTCTGCCCCTCTGGAAGACCGCGGATGTCTGGGCGCCGTCCATCGCCATTGGCCACGCGATCGGAAGGCTCGGATGCTTCTGCGCGGGGTGCTGTTACGGGAAACCGGCGGACAGCCTCTCGTGGGCGGTCACCTTTACCCATCCCGAAACCCTTGCCATACGGGGCGTGCCGCTTCACCCGGCGCAGCTCTATGAATCCGGGGCCGAGTTTTTGAATTTTCTCGTCCTCATCTTCCTCGGCCGGCGTGCATCGTTCGACGGCAGGCTGTTTTGGGTATATATCCTGAATTATTCGATCATCCGCTCGGTGGTGGAGGTATTCAGAGGCGACGAAGTGAGGGGTTTCCTCCTGCCCGGCGTCTCGACATCGCAGGGCATCAGCGTCATCATGTTTCTGGGCGCGGCAATCATGCTGCTGCGGCTCAGAAAACAGGGGGAGAGAGGCTGACGGCGCGGCGCGGTGGTAACGCTTAGGGAGATACAGGCGGCCGGCGAGAGGATCGGGCCGCACGTCCACAGAACTCCGTTGATTTATTCCAGTTCCTTCAGCGTGATGACCGGCGCCGAGGTTTTTCTGAAGGCCGAAAATCTGCAGAAGACCGGGTCTTTCAAGGTGCGAGGCGCCTTTAACAGGATATCCCGTATCAGCGGCGCGCAGGTGGCGGCCGCCTCCATGGGCAATCATGCCCAGGGCGTCGCTTATGCGGCAGCCCGGACCGGCAAGCATGCCACCATCGTCATGCCGGTCGCCGCGCCGATCGTCAAACAGGAGGCGACTCGCGGCTATGGCGCTGACGTCGTGCTGCGGGGGGAGGGGTTCAGCGAGGCGCTGGACTACGCCCTTTCGCTCAAAGATCATGTCTTCATCCATGCCTTTGATGACGATGAGGTCATTGCCGGACAGGGGACGGTGGGGGTCGAGATACTCGAGGAATTGCCGCAGGCAGACTGCATCCTCGTCCCAGTGGGCGGCGGCGGACTGATTGCGGGCATCGCCGCGGCTGCGAAGGAACTCTCTCCAAAGACAAAGGTGCTCGGCGTCCAGACACGGTCCGCGGCCGCGGGATACGTGTCATTCAGGGATAAGCGGATAACCGAGGTCGCCCCGGAGCCGACTATTGCCGACGGCATCGCAGTTGGACGGATGGGCGATAAGCCTTTTCAGGTGGTGCGGCGGTGTGTTGACGACATGGTGGTCGTTGACGAAGATTCGATAGCCATGGCTATATTGCTCTTCCTGGAGCGGAAGAAGCTGGTGGTCGAAGGCGCCGGCGCAGTCCCCCTTGCAGCGCTCCTTTCGGACAGGGAGCGATACCGGGGAAGGCGCGTGGTCCTTG
>JAKAGF010000098.1 GCA_021825805.1 Nitrospirota bacterium | reverse complement strand
GGATTACACCATGGTAGGGCTCAAGCCCGGATGGTCGCTTCTCGGCTCGATATGCCGGAAACTCTTTGTTTTCCAAGTACTTCTTCACTGTCTTTCGGTGTATCCCAAGCTTCCGCGCTATCGCCCGGTTGGAATATCCCTGCCGCTTCAATGCCCATATATCCATGCACTCCTCCTTACCGACCATCTCACCTCCCGCTTCCACGTGATAAGGTTTATGGTACGGCCTTCTCTACGAAGAATGCCCCTCAATTGGTGGTACACTTTTCATGACCATCTTTGGTACATTTTCTCATGACCAGTGACATTCTTGGTCCATATGAAGCTTAGTCATATAATAATAGATGTATGAAGCGGGGATTCAGGACATGAAGTCGCACCATCCTCACAGATATTGCATTCACCCCGGCCTACCTGATACTATTTATACCTCCGACGCCTAAGCATTATATGACGGGTGACGGACTCAACTCGATGTGCTTCATGAGGAGGTGGAGATGATCAAGATAGGTGTCGCCGGGGCAGCCGGCAAGATGGGAAGCAGGATAGCCGCCCTTTCAAAGGAATATGCCGGACTCCTGCTGGCAGGGGCGTTTGAGAGGCAGGGGCACAAGGAGCTCGGCAGGGACATCGGGACCATCGTCGGCATCGGCGAAACCGGGTTGAGGCTCGCAGCGGGAATCGAGGAAGTGATCGATGGCGTGGACCTGATCATCGACTTCACGTCAGTCGAGTCGACCAAGGCCAACCTGAGGGTCGCCGCGGCAAGGGGCAAGGCCATGATTATCGGCACCACCGGCTTCAGCAGGGACGATCTGGCGGAAATCGCCCCTCTCTTCAAGAAGATACCCTGCGTTATGGCCTCGAACATGAGCCTCGGCGTAAACCTGCTCCTTAAGGTCCTGCAGGACGTGGCGCGTGCGCTGGGAGACGATTATGATATCGAGATTGTAGAGGCCCACCACCGGCTGAAGAAAGATGCGCCCAGCGGCACTGCCCTCAAGATGGCGCAGGTGATCGCTGATGCGGTAAACAGGAACCTCGACGACGTGGCTGTCTATGCCCGGAAAGGCATCATCGGCCAGAGGACTCAAAAAGAGATCGGCATACAGACCGTCCGCGCGGGAGACATCGTGGGCGAGCATACCGTGCTCTTCGGGGGCCTCGGGGAGCGTATTGAGATCACCCACAAGGCCTCCAGCAGGGACACCTTTGCCAGAGGGGCGCTCAGGGCAGCCCTCTGGCTGGGGGGAAGGCCCTCGGGCCTCTATGACATGCAGGATGTCCTCGGCCTGAAGTAGTCCTTCAGGCCCTTTCGAACATATCCTTTCCAGCGCCGCAGACAGGACAGACCCACTCCTCGGGCAGTTTGTCAAAGGGCGTTCCGCCTGCTATGCCGGAATCCGGATCACCCTCTTCAGGATCGTATACATAACCGCAGACCGAACACTTCCACTTTTCCATGGCAATCTCCTTCTTGTGGCAGAAATGATTATTGCTTCATATTGTATTCGTTTGATTATACCCTTACAAGTAAATAAAGTCATTGCTATAAGTAATCCCTCTGTTCCTTGAATTTTGCGGATGATTCTGATATATTTACCAAAGCCGTTATGGAATTTCAGGAGAAGAAATCCCTTATTGAAGCAGTGCTTTTTGTATCGGGCGAACCTGTCACCCTGGCTGTACTGAAGAATATCATGGACATGCCCGAGACGGATATCAGGCAGATTCTCGAAGAGATGGTGGCTGAATACCGGAGTCGAAACGGGGGAACGCTTATTATGGAAATAGCCAACGGCTACCAGATGGTCACCAACCCCTGTTTTGCGCAGTGGATACGGAAGTTCAAGAATACCAGCGTGTCCACCAAACTTTCCCTTGCAGCCCTCGAGACCCTCGCCATCATCGCCTACAACCAGCCGATCATCAAGGCGGAGATCGAACAGATCAGAGGTGTAAATGCCGACGGAGTCACCAAGACACTCCTGGACAGGAGACTCATCAAGATCATGGGCCGCAAGGAGGTGCCTGGGAAGCCGCTGCTTTACGGGACCACGCGCGAGTTCCTCCAGTATTTCGGACTGAAGGACATCACGGAACTGCCGACCCTCAAGGAGTTGAACCGGGAGGAGGCTGCATGAGATCATTATTCAGGTCCAGGACCTTTGTCCTGCTTTCGCTTGTCTGCGTATTTTTTGCATCCAGCGCGTTTGGAGCAGTCCAGTACACCATCAGGAAGGGCGACACCCTCGACTCCATCGCAAAAAAACACCACGTGAGCCTGAAGGAACTCCGGCAGGCAAACAACGTCTCTCCCAAACATATGAAGCCGGGAGGGAAAATCGTGATACCGGTAAAGGCATCCGCTGCAGTTGCCGGCAAGAAGAAGTCCGAGGTCCCCGGATCCGTGGCGCAGGATGTCAAGGCGAAAAAACAGGCGGAAGAGGCGTCGGAGCCTGAAACCTCGGCTGACAGCAGAACAAGGGCCGTTTATCACACCGTGAGAAAGGGTGATACCCTTTCCTCAATCTCACGGAAATACTCCCTGACAACTGCTGATCTGAAAGAGCTTAACAATCTCCATCGCAATAAACTGCTCAACGGTCAGAAGCTCCTGGTCAACCGTGTAGGCCCGAGGACCTACACAGTCAGGAAGGGCGACAACATCTGGAAGATCGCAAAGAAGTACGACATGGATGCGGACGATCTGATGGCCCTTAATGAGATGGACACGCCCGACCTGAAGGTCGGCCGGAAACTCTACCTCGAAGAGGCAGTGGACGCATCATCCGCCGAGACATATAAAGAGGCCCTTGGCAGGAATATCGAGGATGAGATCAGGAAGCTGTCCGAATCCGAGGAGTTCAGGGAGCAGGACCAGCCTGACAAGCTCGCCATTTTTGCAAAGAAGATGATCAATATCCCCTACCGGTTCGGCGGCAACAGCATCCTCGGCATCGACTGCTCCGCATATGTCAAGAAGGTCTATGGTTTTATGGGGATCGAGTTGCCGAGGACCGCCAGGGAGCAGTTTAAAGAGGGCGAAAAAATAGACAGGGAGGAACTATCCATCGGCGATCTCGTCTTTTTCCGGACATATGCCTCCTTCCCGTCACACGTGGGCATTTATCTGGGCAACAACCTCTTCATCCACGCATCATCAAAAGGCAAGCGGGTCACCATAGACAGTCTCGACACGCCCTATTACCTGAAACGGTTCATCGGCGGCAAGCGGGTGCTGACTGAGGCTGAAAAGGAACCAGGGCAGCAGGGCTGATCACAGCCGGCCTGTTCTTTTCTTTCCGCTTGTTGCCGCTGTCGAGTTTTTTCCCCTGTCGCCAAAAAATGTGAATTAGTCGTTTTCCTCTGGCATTAGCCCGCCTTTTTGTGGTTTTATAGATAATCTCATAATTCCATCGGGGAGGAAGCTATGAATAAGGGCATGTTCGTTGCGGCATTGTTGGCGGTCTTTCTGTTTATTTCATCCGGGCTGGCTTATGGAGGGGATTACGTCGTTACCCGTTGGCGGCCGTCCGGCAAGGGCTGCGGCAGAAGGATGGCAGGGGCATCGGTAACAATCAAGTACAGGGGGAGCGGGACGCGGCTTCTGAGCACCTCGTGTATCACGGCCGTCTTTGAGGATGAGACGAGTTGCCAGGCAACGGGGTCTGAACTGGACAACGTAAGGATATCGCCGGGCGGCAAGGGAGTGACCCGCCACGTCTGCTTCTGCGGCAGCAGGGCGCGGCTCAGGGATATACTATATACATGCAAAGAGCCGTTCTGAAAAACGGCTTTTTTGCTGCCATGACTCATGCGCAACATTCTCATTATAGGCATAGGCGGTTTCATGGGCGCTGTCGCCAGGTATGCGGTTGCCCTTTGGATCGGCCAGCGATGGGGAAAGATATTCCCGATGGGGACCTTTGTGGTCAACGTGAGCGGCTGTTTCCTCATCGGCCTGCTCATGACCCTCTTTTCCGACCGGTACGTAGTCAGCCCCCAGTGGCGTCTCCTGCTGGTTGTGGGGTTCCTCGGCGCCTATACCACCTTCTCCACTTTCGAGTTTGAGACCGGGGCGCTGCTGAAAGACAGCGAATGGTTTTTTGCGGCGCTCAATGTCCTGCTGAGCGTCATCGTGGGTTTTGTTTCGCTGAAACTGGGAGAAATAACCGCCCGCTGCATATAGGAGAGAACCATGATAACAAGCGGACCTGCAAAGAAGCTGTCAGTTTATGTGGACGAAGCCGACAAAACAGGCGGGAAGTCGGTCTATGAGGCCCTGCTCGACCTGTTCTACAGGAACAAGATAGCCGGGGTGAGCGTCTTCAGGGGGATCGCGGGCTATGGGAGCGACGGCGTCTTCCATACGGCAAAGATGCTTGAGCTTTCCATAAGCCTGCCGGTCATGCTCGTGGCAGTGGACTCCGAAGAGATGATCAACGCCGTGTTGCCGGCTGTGACATCTGTCGTCAGGAAGGGCCTCGTCGAGGTCAGCGATACCCATGTCGTCATCTGCTGCGGAAAAAAAGACGACTGATCCCGCTGTATCGGAAAAGAAGATAGCCGGACTGCACCGGAACGTCTTTTTCACGGGGCTCGTCAGCCTCTTCATGGACTTCAGCTCTGAAATGATATACCCCCTCGTGCCGATCTTTCTCAGTTCCGTCCTCGGAGTGAACAAGTCGGTGATCGGTCTGATCGAGGGCATCGCCGAAAGCTCCGCCGCTCTAACGAAGGTCTTCTCAGGCTGGTTCTCCGACCTCATCGGAAAAAGAAAGATACTCCTCATCATAGGTTATGGGATTTCCACTCTGAGCAGGCCACTTATCGCCGTTTCAACGACATGGCATCAGGTCCTCACCTTCAGGTTCGTCGACAGGGTCGGCAAAGGCATCCGGGGCGCGCCGCGGGACGCGATTATTGCCGAATCCTCCCGTCGGGAGCACATAGGCAGGTCCTTCGGGTTTCAGCGGGCCATGGATACCTTCGGCGCTGTCCTGGGGCCTTCCGCCGCATTCGTCATCCTCACCCTCGCGCCCCATGACTACCGTCTCGTCTTCTGGCTCTCCGCGATACCAGGGGCCATAGCGGTGCTGGTAATCATCGCCTTTATCAGAGAAAAGCGTCCGGCCGCAGCCGCATCCGGCAGACCGGTCCTTTCCCTGAAGACCTTTGACTGGAGATTCAAGGCGTTCGTTGCGATCACCTTTCTCTTTGCGGCAGGCAACTCAAGCGATGTTTTTCTCGTGCTCAAGGCGTCAAGCGTGGGCGTCAAAGGCACGCATATTCCCCTTCTCTATCTCGCCTTCAACGGGGTCTATGCGCTCACGTCATACCCTGCCGGTGTACTTTCCGACAGGATAGGGAGGAAGAGGATCATCCTCGCCGGGTTCATCCTCTTCGGATTCGTCTACTGGGGATTCGCCGCGGCTGCGGACATACCTCACATCTGGGGGCTTTTTCTGCTGTACGGCGTGTTCATGGGTCTTACCGAGGGGGTACAAAAGGCATATCTCGGGACGATCATCCCCGACGACGCCAAGGCAACAGGATACGGGATTTACAATACCGCCGTCGGCCTTGCCGCCTTCCCGGCCAGCGTGATCGCCGGGCAGCTTTGGGACCGCATCGGACCCTCGGCTGTCTTCTACTACGGCAGCGCCGCCGCCTTTGTTGCCGCTATCCTGTTTATGATCATCTTCGGGCTTGACGCATGGAAAAAGGAAGCGCAACAGGCAACATAAAACAGGGGCTGAGGCCCGGCGGCAGGCGTTGTGCTATAATCAAATTATCACGGGAACTGAATGCGAAAGGGTGGGTAACGCGGGGTTACGTAGGGCTCCCTGAGGGATATGACAGCAGAGAGACTGCTCATAGTCGAGGACGAGGATACCCTCTGCCACTCACTGCAGAGGGTCTTCATACGGGAAGGCTATGAGGTGGATATCGCGGGCAGCGCGGAAGACGCCTTCAAGCTCCTCGAAAAAAGGTCCTACCACCTCATTATCACGGATATCATCCTGCCGGGCATCAGCGGCATCGAACTGCTTGCAAAATACCGGAAGACCAACCCCTCGCAGAAGGTGATAATCATCACCGCCTATGCTTCCCTGGAGACGGCGGTGGAGGCCATGAAGGCCGGGGCCTGCGATTTCATCGCCAAACCCCTTATGCATGATGAGATGAAGAGGGTCGTCAGAAACGTCATTGATTCGTGCGACAGATAACCTCGGTCAGCGACGTGACGGCAAGGCGCCATGCTTACTGAAGATGCATTGAACCTCCTCAGGAAATCCCCTCCCTTCAGCTCTCTCGACGACACAACCCTCACCGGCATGGCACAGGATATCCAGATGGTGTTCCACCCGAAGGGACATACCATCCTCCGGCAGGACGGGCCCGCGGCGGAGCACCTCAGCATCATCATCAAGGGCGAAGTAAAGATCTTTCTCAGGACACATGAGGGCGAAGAGGTCTTCGTTGACTGCAGGACGAGCGGGGATTCTTTCGGGCTGCTCTCCATGATGTGCGGCGACATAGCGAGGGACACGATCGTCGCTGTGCACGATACTTCATGCTACCTGATAAAGAAGGAGAATCTTCTCCCGATCCTGCGGACGAATGCGGAATTTTCAGAGCTCTTCTTCAGGTCGCTGCTGAAAAGACTGCTGGACCTGACCTACAAGGAGATACGCGACCGGACCCTGCTGTACGGGGGCGGAGACAAACTGCTTTTTACGAATATCCTGGGAGATCTCGCTGCCAGGAAGGTGATCGCCGCATCTGAGGACATATCCATCAAAGAGGCGGCCGACATCATGACAGGCAATAAGATCAGCTCCCTCGTGCTGCTGGACGCCGACGGCCTGCCGTCAGGCATGCTTACCGATAAGGACTTCAGGACCAAGGTGGTCTCTACGGGCAGGGACATAAACGGGAGAGTCGGCGATATCATGAGCATTGCGCTCATAAAGTCCGAGGCCCGCGACTACTGCTTCGAGGCCCTCATGAAAATGATCCGCTACAACATTCACCATCTGCTCGTTGTCGGCAAGGGGGAGCTGAAGGGGATAATCACGAGCCACGACCTCATGATGCTTCAGGGGACTTCCCCGCTCTCCGTGGCGAGAGAGATCGAGAGCCGGGATACGATCGACGGGCTGGCGCCGGTATCAAAAAAAATCAACCGGATAATCACCATGCTCATCAAGGAAGGGGCAAAGGCGAGCAATATCACCAGGATCATCACGGAGATGAACGACCGTCTCTTAAAGAGGATCCTCGAAATCACGGAATCCAGGCTCGGCCGCCCTCCCCTGAGTTATTGCTGGATCGTATACGGCAGCGAGGGGAGAAAGGAGCAGACATTCAGGACGGACCAGGACAATGCCCTCATCTATGAAGACCCTGATGGCCGAGGCAAAGATGCCGGGGAATATTTCTCCGAGTTTGCAGGCCGCATGCAGGACGCCCTCGCCCGCTGCGGCTTCCCCCCCTGCAGGGCGGGCTATATGGCGAGCAATCCTTTGTGGCGGCAGCCGCTGGGGGTCTGGAAAAAATACTTTTCGAACTGGATCAACACCCCGACCCCCGAGGCTATCCTGCAGTCATTAGTATTCTTTGACTTCAGGCCGGTCCACGGGAACCTTCTCCTGGCTGAACGGCTCAGGGCATTTCTCGGCCATGAGCTCAGGGACAAGGGCCTTTTCCTCGCCCATATGGCGGCGGTTGCGGCCAAAAACAGGCCTCCCCTTGATTTCCTCGGGAAGATCGTCTGCGAGCGGAAGGGCGCCTTCAAGGGGACGTTTGACATCAAGATCAACGGACTCGGCCCCCTTATCGATTCCGTCCGGCTCTCCGCTCTTGAGGCGAAGGTGTACCACACCTCCACACTTGAGCGTATTATGGAACTCAAAGACAGATATGGCGCGCCGCAGGAAAACTCCGGCGATCTCGAACAGGCCTTCGAGTTTCTCATGTCCCTGCGGATCAGGCGCCAGTACCAGCAGTTGCAGGAGGGAAAGGAACCGGACAACCGCATAGATCCTCGGGACCTCGGCGCTCTGGAAAGGGCGCTGCTGAAGGAGGCCTTCAAGCTCATCCTTTCGGTGCAGGAAGCGACCTCGAAGAAATACGGAGCGCTCCCCGTGCTGTGAGCCTGTTCACGCTATCTCTTCAACAGCCTGAAGACCGAGAGAAGACTGAGAAGAACGGCCGAGCCGGCGGCTACAAGTGAAGGCGTCTGTTTCCCCATCAGGGCGAAGAACAGTCCGGCCGTCGATGCGTTCACCGTCAGGATCACGAGGAGCATCACGTCCGACAGCGAGGTAAGCTGTCTCGCAACGCCCTGTATCTCCGCCTTGCCGATCCTGACGGATAGCTCGCCCCTGTTCGCCTTCTTGAGAAACGCGTGGGCCTGCGCGGGAAGATCAACCAGTTCCCCCAGCTTTTTCTTCAGCATGCCGAAGGCCTGGTTGACCGCATCTTCCCGGCTGCCCCTGAAGAATTCCCTGATGTAGGGCTTGGCGATCTCGATGATGTTCACCTCGGGATTGAGCCGGTAGGCCATGCCGTTCAGCATCCCGATCGTCCTGCCCAGGAGTATGAAATAATTCGGCACCTGGAAGTTGTCGATAACGCCGCGGATATTGTTGATCTCGTCCCCGATGTCGTCCACTGTCAGGGACTTCAGCTCTTCCGGCGTGCTGTACCGGTACTTGTCGATCAGGTCCTGTGTAACCTCTGCTATCGCCTTGTAGTCAGCGCCTTCGATAAGGAAACCCATCCTCTCGAGGGCCTCGATGATGCCGGACGTATCGTTTTCAACTATGGCCCCGGCGTACCGCCTCAGATTCCTGCGCGTAGAGTCGGATATCGCCTGCACCATCCCGAAATCCACGAACACGAGCGTCGGCCCCTCGGCAACGAAGATGTTTCCGGGATGCGGGTCCCCGTGAAAAAAACCGTGGACAAAGATCATCTTTGCATAGGTCTCAGCAAGAAGATTGACCAGTTTCCCGCAGTCCATGCCCGATTCCTTGATAGCCGCGCACTCGCTTATCTTCATCCCCCGGACGAATTCGAGGGTGAGGACCTTTCCCCTCGTGAATTCCCAGTACACCCTGGGGATGACCACCCGCTCGTCTTCGCGGAAATTCATCCTGAACCGCTCGGCGTTTCGTCCTTCCTGTGCGTAATCGAGTTCCGCGCGCACGATCCGGGAGAACTCCTCGTGCAGCACCCTGAGGTTGATCCAGCCCATTTTGCCGCGCAGCAGCCTTATCAGGAACGCAAACATCCTGATGTCCGTCTCTATGATCTTCTCTATCCCGGGGTACTGGACCTTGACCGCCGCCTCCCGCCCGTCCTTCAAAATCGCCCGGTGCACCTGGCCGAGGGATGCGGCGGCGAGGGGTTCCCGGTCGAACTCAGAGAAGATCTCCTCCGGGGCAGAACCCAGCTCTTCGATGATCCGCTGTCTTATTTCGCCGAAATCATGGGCCGGGACCTGGTCCTGCAGCCATGAAAGTTCCTCGATATACTCGTCCGGGAGAAAGTCGATCCGCGAGCTGAGGAACTGGCCGACCTTTATCATTACCCCCTTCATCTCCAGGGCCTTCTCCCGTATAAGCGCCGCGTTGCTCCTGTGCAGCCTTGAAAGTGATGCGGCCAGCCATTCAGAAGACCGGAAGACGCCGGCGAATCTCACCATCTTGTAGGAGATTATGATCCGGAGGGCTATGAGCAGCCCTTTGAGGAATCTCTTTCTGTAGTGGATTTGCGCCATGGGTCCACTTAGAATGTAGCGGAATTCCGGTGGAAAAGCAATTTCGGAACTGCGTTCATTTCCCCCTCCTCTGTATTTCTTCCCATATTTGTTCTACAATAACCTTCAAGCATATTGTTAAGGAGGAATCAATGAAAAGACTTGCAAGAAATCTTATCTTTATCATCCTTGGAGCGCTGCTGCTGGGCCTCTCGGGCTGCGGGTACAACACCATGCAGGCCAACGAAGAGGCGGTGAAGGCCGCATGGGGCGACGTGGAGGCAGCCTACCAGAGGAGGAGCGACCTCATCCCGAACCTGGTTGAGGTTGTGAAGGGCTATGCAAAACATGAGAAGGAGACGCTCACCGCAGTCACCGAGGCGCGGGCAAAGGTCGGCTCCATACAGATGACCAAGGACATGATCAACAACCCCCAGGCGTTCCAGCAGTTCCAGCAGGCCCAGGGCGCCATGTCCAGCGCGCTCTCCCGCCTGATGGTCGTTGTAGAGAAATACCCTGACCTCAAGGCGAATCAGAACTTCCAGGACCTCCAGCACCAACTGGAAGGCACG
>JAKAGF010000097.1 GCA_021825805.1 Nitrospirota bacterium | reverse complement strand
GCGTATTCCTCGCTGTCCGCTCCAAAGGTCCCGAAGGCGGTGGGCAGGATGATGTTCTCGATCGCATTGAGGGTCGGGATGAGGCTCGAAAACTGGTAGATGAAACTCATGCGCCTGTTCCTCAGTCCAGACCGTTCATTGTCCCCCAGCGCCCACAGGTCGGTCCCGTCGATGATCACCGTGCCGGCATCAGGCCTGGTGAGGCCTCCCATCAGGCTGAGGAGCGTCGTCTTGCCGGAGCCGGAGTGGCCGACGATGGACAGCATCTCGGCCTTATCAGCGATCAGGGAAACAGCGTCAACGGCCTTGAGTATCTGGCCGTCGATATCATATCTTTTGGTGACTTCTTTTACCTCGAGCAGCATCGTCTTTCCCTGTCCTCAGGACGCACGATCGATCTCTTTCCTGAGCGCCGCCGCGGTCCCGCCGTCGAAACGATCAAGGGCTTCATATTCCTTTATGGCTGATTTCCTGTCCCCTGTCCTGAGGTAGGTCACCCCCAGGTTGTACCGGGCCGATGAGTAGGCCGGCCTCAGTTTTATGGCCTTTTTCAGCGACTGAATCTCCTCCTTGAACTTGCCGAGTTTGCCGTATGCTATCCCCATATTGTTGTACAGCACCGGATAGTTCGGCAGGTACCCGGCAGCCTTCCTGAATTCAGCCACCGCCTCTGCAGCCTTGTCGAGGCGGTCGTACGCTGTCCCCATCTTGAAATAGGCATACCCCATATCAGGCTTGAGCTTCACTACCTTTTTGTATGTCTCGATAGCCTCGGCATACTGGGCATTGCGATCATACAGGTCGGCAAGGTGATAGAGCGAATCCACATCATCCGGATTGTCCTTCAATTTTTTCTGCAGTTCAAGATAGACCGAGTCGGCTGAATACGGATTAACGGCCTGGACGGTTCTCTGCTTCTGAGGCTCCTCCTTAGTGCAGGAGCCGGCAAGCATAATGCCGGGGATTATCAAAACAAGAGCAGCGCGCATGACCGGCTGCAGCAGTTTATTTTCTTTCATAGGCATTCCTATTCTCCCTTTCTGACGGCCTCATAGGGTTCCATCCTGCTCGCCCCTGCCGCGGGAAGCAGAGAGGAGAGTATGCCCGTGATCATCGCAAAGAGCAGAGACCCGGTTACGAGCTGAGACAAGACGCCATACGAAGGGAGCAGGTAAGGCAATTTCAGCTCCCTGATGATTACGCCCTTGAAAAAATAGAGAAGGCCGGACCCCACCGCAATGCCGGCAATGCCGCCTGCGAGTGAAAGGAAGACCGCTTCGGTCATGATGAGGCCGAAGATCTGGCGGCGTTTGGCTCCCATGGCCCGCAGCAGACCCAGCTCCCTCTGTCGTTCGTTGACGATCATATAAAAGGCAAACCCCATCATGAGGAGCGCGAGGACCCAGACTATCGCGCTGATGCCGATGATGCCCTTGAGAAGTCCTGACAACTGGCGCCTGACAGTGCTGATCACCTCGTCAGAGGCGATCGCCTTCACACCGTCGACGTCGTGCTCGATCCTGATGGCGATCCGTTGGGGGGTGAAGCCCTCCCGGACCTGCACCAGGACCGCGGATATCCTGTCCTTTTCGAGTTCAAGGGGTTGCATGGACTTTGTCTTTGAGCTTGCCGCCATCTCATACGCGGAGCGCATGGTCATGAAGACGGACTGGTCGAAAAACTTCATCCCCGTCGGCTCCATCGCGCCGGCCACGGTGAAGGGAGTGCCGAAGAAGGGAAGTGTATCTCCGGTTACAACCGGCAGGCTGCTGCCGGTGATCACCTCGCTGTCGGCAAGGGGTTTCTTCAGCCGTTTTTCGAGCCATGGCGATATGGTGAAGTCAGAGACAGGATCAAAGGCAACGAGGAATGCGTCCACATTATAGCAGCAGGTGAACGACGTTGGTTTCAGAAAAAGCTGGGGCGATGCCTTCTTCACGCCTTCCACCTTCTTCACCTTTTCAAAGACCTCGCGGTCCATGTAAAAGCTCGTGGGCTCTCCCGCAAGGAGGGCTGATTTTGCCTGGGCCTCGTTTTTTTCGGGGACAACCAGCACATCGGCCCCAAGACGATACGTTCCGATCTTCAGGGCATTTTGCATGCCGGTTATGAACACCGTTGCGCCGAGCAACGTGCCGGTAACAACCGCTACCGTGAAGAGCAGAATGACCGTGCGGACAGCCTTGCGCCTGAGGTTCCTGAAGGCGAGTCCGGGGATGCCGATCTTTGTCATTATTTTATTATAAGTGCGGTTTCCGGTGATTGTCTAATCGTGTGTTTTCGAAGAATGATGAAGCCGGGCAAAAAAAGGCCGGGTCATGCGACCCGGCCCAGCGCCTCGAAGCTCCTCTGTTATTTCTTTGAAGGACTCCAATCCATTTCTATGCCGCAGAGAAGCGGCGATCCCTTGTCCACCTTCACCGTGATGCCGGCCTCTTTGTGGCAGGCAACGCATGCTGAGACGTTCCTGACGATATTGAGGCTCTTCATGTCCATCACGTTGAGGGTGCTGTCGTCGCCGTATGTGCGGGACGAGAGGAAGGCGTACTTGCCGTCCTTGGTAAAGGCGAAATCGTGCGGCCTGACATTGTCGGGAAGGACGATCCGCTTTACGATCTCATCGGTCTTTGTGTCGATAACAATGACCTGGCTCTTGTGGGTCCCGGGCTTCAGGCCGGGATCGAATTCGTTGGGAGCCGACACCCAAAGGTATTTCTTGTCAGGGGTCAGCCGGGCCTGGTGGATGAAGGTCATCTCCGGGCTGGTGATCTCCTTGACCTTTTTCTTCGTCTTCCAGTCGTAGACATACACAGTACCCGTCGGCATGTCGGTTATGTAGGCCTTCTCACTGTTCTTGGTCCACTGAATTCCGCAGACAGCCTTGCCGACCGGCATCTCGTCCACGGTCTTGAGCTTGTCGGCGTCCCAGACATAGACCTTGCCGTTCGCCATATCCTCAAGGTACACTTTTCCGTCAGGACCTACGATGGTCCCGCAGAACTTCTCGCCGACCTTGAAGGGCCCTTCCTTCTTGCCGGTGCTGAGGTCGATCTTGTAGACATCGCCGCTGAGCGTGCCCGCAACCAGGACCTTCTTGCCCTTCTTCCCGATAAGCGCCTGTCCGTGCGTTCCGCCGGCCTTTTTCACTTCCTCGAAGCTCATGCCGGCGATCTTGCCTTCCATCTCGGAGCCGGCCTCGGTCAGGACGATCCTTCCCTTTTCCATATCAGTCGGCGACTTCATCGTCCTCATGTCGATGACGGCGATATGACCGCCGTGGCCCGCAATGTAGGCGATGGCGTTGAAGGTGGGCTCACTTGCGGCCTTGACTACCTTTGCCTCGATGACCTGAGGCTCGTTGGTGGCAGCCACCCTGGAGCTGTTGACTGTCATGTACCCTATGACCGCCAAAAACAGAACTAATAAAACTGAAAGTCTCTTTGCCATGCTATCTCCCCTTACTTTTCTTTTTTTTAGACGAACACCCAATTATGACCACATCCGGATTTGTTCCTGATATCACCTCCCTGTTCTTCAAAGTAAATTCCTGAATTAGTATATGACGATTTTTTGAAGTTACGCAACGTGAAATTACAGGTTTAGATGACCTCTTCTCCACGTTTCAAATGTAAACAAGAAGGCGATAAGGTTTTTCAGGATGCTGCCTTCAGATCCTCAAGAAGGGCCTGGACCGTTTTCTTCAGCACCGGATGCGTCTTGTTGGGGCTGATCTCCGCAAGGGGTTCAAGGACGAACAGGCGCTCGTGCAAAAACGGGTGGGGTATGATGAGATCATCCGAGGAAAAGATCATGTCATTGTAAAAGAGGATATCAAGGTCAATGATTCTGGGACCCCACCCGGCAGTTTGCTTTCTTCCCATCGAGCGTTCTATGTCTTTCAGCAACTGAAGCAGGTTATGGGGGCTGAGGACAGTACACCCTTCCAGCGCCATATTGATGAAACGAGGCTGGTCCTTCATCCCCCAGGGGTCTGTTTCATAATGTGATGAAGTGCGGATGACCGATATGCCCGTTGAAACCATCAGTTCAACGGCCTTCGAACAGTTGCTCCGCCTGTCGCCCAGGTTGGATCCTATCCCGATAAATACGACGGCCACGCAGAGCTACAATGCCTTTTTCAGCCGTTCAACAGCCTCTTTGGTCCGGTCTGCTGAGACGGTGAGGGCGAAGCGCACATACCCTTCTCCGGGCGCGCCGAACCCGTTGCCCGGAGTGGCGAGTACCCCGGTCTTATCGAGCATGTCGCCGACAAACCCGGCTGAGTCGTATCCCGCGGGGACCCGCGCCCAGAGGTAGAAGGACGCTCTGGGTTTTGTAACGTCAAGGCCCAGCTCCCGGAGGCCGGCATACAGGACATCCCTTCTCTCCTGATATGTCCGACGGATACCGGACAGGAGTGCGTCGTCCGTCCTGAGCGCGGTGATGGACGCCTCCTGAATGGCCTGAAATACTCCGGAGTCAAGGTTGGTCTTTATCTTGCCGAGGCCTGCGAGCACCTCGCTGTTGCCCACCGCAAAGCCGATCCTCCAGCCGGTCATGTTATACGTCTTCGAAAGAGAGTGGAACTCGATGCCGACAGACTTGGCGCCGTCCACCTCCATGAAGCTCAGGGGCTTTTCCCCGTCGAAATATATCTCGCTGTACGCTGCGTCGTGGCAGACGATGATGTTGTATTTGTCTGCGAGGTTGACCACCTCTTCATAAAACGACCGGGGCGCCACGACAGACGTGGGGTTGTTGGGGTAGTTGATGAACATCAGCTTCGTGTTCATGAGGGTCCGCTGGGGTATTGAGGAGAAATCAGGCAGAAAACCGTTCTTCTCCGTAAGGGGCATGATATGGCTCTCGCCTCCCGCGAAAAGGACGCTCACCGGATAGACCGGATATCCGGGCGAAGGGACCAGGACAGTATCGCCCGGCTCGACAAAGGCGAGGGGAATGTGTCCGATCCCCTCCTTTGAGCCGATAAGGGACAGCACTTCCTGTCCCGGATCAAGGGTCACGTTGAAGCGGGTCCTGTACCAGTCCGCCACCGCCTCCCGGAAAGAGAGCATCCCTTCGTAAGAGGGATACCGGTGGTGCTCCGGATTTTCGACTGCAGTCTTCAACGCGTCCACGATATGGGCGGGAGTGGGGATGTCGGGGTCGCCGATGCTCATGTCGATGAGATCAACCCCCTTTGCGCGGGCCTCCTGCTTCATTTTATCGATGGTTGCAAAGAGATAGGGCGGCAGGTTCTTGACGCGCGATGCCATCTCCACAAAGACTTTCGGTTTCAACGTTACCTCCTCGTTTTCTGTATACGGGATATTATATATTATTTCGTCTGCTGTCTTCAGCGGACTTTTCCATAAGCTGACCGGCCGGTTGCCCTGAACGCAAAATTTCTTTTGACAATATCCCTGATTTCCTTTTTAATGATACTATGCATGCGGCGCTGATGGACTATACGGAATATTGGAGAGATTTTAGCGGGCCTGCGGGGTTGCATAGCCGATGAGCTCCAGCCACTGGGAGACATATTTCGACTCTGTCAAGGGACAGGACTGGGGCAGGGCCGAGCGTGTCCTGCTTGAGTTGTCGAAGAAAGATGCCGGCAATCCCCAGGTCTACCTCAAGTTGGGCGACATTTATCAGCGCATGGGCGATTCCGCAAATGCGGTTGCTTATTACCACCGCGCCGCCCTGATCCTCGCCGGTCGGGGGTTTAACCAGAAGGCCCTTGCCCTCTATAAGATCATCCTTCGGCTCGCGCCCTATGATATGGATGCCATGGACCGCTCCCGGCAGCTTGTTGAGGAGATGGATGCAGCGCCTGCCATGCCTCCCCCCGCAGTCCCAACGCAGGTGTCGGATGCCTTTTCAGAAACTGATTCCTCCTCCGCGGCGCCGGCTGTTTCCTCCACCGGCCGGCTTGAGCCCACGGCCCACGAACACTCGTTGACGGAGGCGTCGGGGATGGATGAGGCTGCTGCCGTGCCTCCGGCTGTCCCGTCTCTCTTTGCGGGAATGTCGGCAGAGGAATTCGGCAGGGCCCTCGAGAACTTCGAACTGTTGTCTTTTGTTGACGGCCGGAGGGTGATCGTTGAGGGCGATTCAGGCGACTCCCTTTATATCATCAAGTCCGGAAAGGCCATGGTGCGCGCTCATATCCTGGGTAAGGAGATACAGCTTGCCCTTTTGGCTGAGGGAGATGTCTTTGGGGAGGTCTCTTTCCTGACCGGCAGGCCGAGGACGGCTGACGTCATCGCGGCCGGACCCCTTGAGGTGTATGAGGTGGGCCGGCTTGCGATAGAGGCTGTCCTTGAAAAAAATCCTGGTGTGCTGTCAAGGCTCGAGGAATTCTATGAGAGGCGCGTCAGGGATACGATCCTGAAGGTGAAGTAAGGCATATCTCGCGGCGTCCTGCTTGTGTGCTTTTCTCTTTTCCCGGCTGTCTCCCGGTCTGCGTCTGATTTTTGAAAATTACCTGTTTTTCTGCTAATATTCCCTGTGTTCCTGCAGCAGATAATCAACGGGCTTACCTTAGGGAGTGTCTACGCGCTCATCGCGCTGGGGTATACCATGGTCTACGGGATTCTCGAGCTGATCAACTTCGCCCACGGAGAGATCTACATGCTTGGGGCGTATCTCGGCATCATACTCCTCGGATTTTTCACGGCCATCGGTCTTACGTCGTACAGCCTCACACTGTCGATCATCCTCACCCTTGTCCTGACCGTTATCTTCTGTTCCTCATACGGATTTACGATAGAGAAGCTCGCGTACAAGCCCCTGAGAAAGGCGCCGCGGCTGAGCCCGCTCATCAGCGCCATCGGCGTCTCGATCTTCCTGCAGAACTATGTGATGCTGACGCAGGGGGCAACGGACAAGGTCTTCCCCCAACTCTTCGGAGACCGCGGCATTGATTTTCTCTCGAGCCGGATATCCCTCCTGCAGGCGGCTATCATCGTCGCGGCAGCTGCCGTCATGCTCGTGCTCCACGCCTTTGTCAGCAGGACGAGGATGGGCAAGGCGATCCGGGCTGTTGCCCAGGACAAGACCATGGCGTCCCTGGTGGGCATCAATATCGACGTGGTTATCTCGGTAACCTTTATCATCGGTTCAGGATTGGCTGCTATTGCGGGCGTGATGGTCGCCATGTACTACGGCCTCGTCAATTACTTCATCGGCTATACGGCCGGGATCAAGGCGTTCACCGCAGCGGTGCTGGGCGGCATCGGCAGCATCCCCGGCGCCATGTTCGGAGGAATCCTCCTCGGCCTGATCGAGGGCCTCGGCGCAAGCTATATATCCAGCGAGTACAAGGACGCCTACGCCTTCATCATACTGGTCATCATCCTGCTTCTCAAGCCGGAAGGCCTGCTCGGGAAGGCGTCAGAGGAGAAGATATGAGCCGTCAGGCGGGCGGTAGGAGGCTCCTGACGCCTGTTGTCGTGTCCCTCTGGTTTGCCTTCCTCTTCCTTCCGTTTGCAGGGCTTGATGCCGGGGGAATCCGGGCTGCTGCCGTGCTCTTTGCCGTCTTTGTTGCCGCGCTTGTTCTTTGGAGGTCATTGTCGGGCATCGCCGCGAAGGTTAAGGTCCCGACAGCGGCGTTCAGCCGCCTTGTCCCTTCTGACAGCAGATATCTTGTTTTGCTTCTCATCCCCGTGCTGATCCTTCCCCACGTTGCCGAGACGTATGTTGTGGATGTTGCGGTCATCTGCGGCATCTATATCATTCTCGCGCTCGGCCTCAATGTTGTCGTTGGCTTTGCCGGGCTCCTGAACCTCGGCTTCGTCGCCTTCTATGCTATCGGGGCCTATACCTATGCGCTCCTGAATACGAAGATCGGCCTGGGCTTCTGGCAGGCGCTTCCCTTTTCGCTTGTCTTTACCACCCTGGCCGGGTTCCTTCTCGCTGTCCCTGCCCTGCGGCTGAAGGGCGACTATCTTGCCTTGGTCACCCTGGGCTTCGGTGAGATCGTCAGGCTGGTCCTGAACAACTGGGACAGGCTCACCAGGGGGCCCAACGGCATATCAGGCATAGCGGCGCCCGAACTTTCCGGCGTCCCGCTGGGGAAGCTTTCCAACTATTATTATCTTGTTTTGTGTTGCGCCCTGATCGCGGTTTTCATCATCAGCAGGGTGAAGTCCTCGATGATAGGACGGGCATGGCTTGCGATACGGGAGGACGAAATCGCCTCGTCCGCCATGGGGATCAACACCGTGAGGTATAAGCTGTATGCCTGCGCCTTCGGCGCATTCTGGGCAGGGCTTGCCGGATGCCTCTTTGCGGCGAAGATGCAGTTTGTCTCGCCCGAGAGCTTTACCTTTATGGAATCGGTCCTGATCCTCTGCATGGTGATCATCGGGGGACTGGGGTCTATCCCGGGCGTTATCGTAGGCGCCATGGTCCTGGTCTTCCTTCCGGAGGTTCTCCGCGAGGCGCAGCTCTACCGGATGCTCGCCCTCGGCTCGGGTCTCGTATTCCTGATGGTCTTCAGACCGCAGGGTCTTTTTGGAGGTAAGGGTGTATCTGTTGGAGGTTAAGGGCCTCTGCAAGCATTTCGGCGGCATTCGCGCGATCGAAGGGGTGAGCTTTGCTGTCAGGGCGAATATCATCCTCAGCATCATCGGTCCCAACGGCGCGGGGAAGACGACCCTCTTCAACTGCCTCACCGGGTTCATGAGACCGACCCGCGGCCATGTAGTCCTCGACGAAAAAGAGCTATCCGGCATGTCGGCCGACAGAATAACGCGACTGGGCATCGCCCGCACCTTCCAGAACATCCGGATATTCAGGAGCATGACCGTGCTTGAGAATGTGATGGTCGCCCGGCACGGCAAGATCGGCTACGGTCTTCTCGCTGCTGTCACGAGATCGTCGGCTTTCAGGCGCGAGGAGAGGGAGACGCGTGAGCGGGCCTTCGAATATCTCTGCCTTCTCGGGCTCGAACCCTATGCGGAGAAGGTCTCAGGGAGCCTCGCCTACGGCCTGCAGCGGAGGATAGAGATAGCGCGGGCGCTGGCGACCGGCTCGACGGTCATCCTTCTGGATGAGCCGACAGCAGGGATGAACCCCCAGGAGACGGATGAGATGACCGGGACCATACGCCATCTCAAGGACCTCGGCAAGACCGTGCTTCTGATCGAGCACGACATGAAAGTGGTCATGGGCATATCCGACAGGGTAGTCGTCCTGGACCACGGCGTGAAGATCGTCGAGGGGGCGCCGGCTGAGATAAAAAACGATCCGCTTGTCATCGAGGCATATCTCGGCAAGGAGGCGCTGTAGAAGGCCATGCTGAGGCTTGAAAAGGTGCATGCGTTTTATGGTCCCATCGAGGCGCTGCGGGGTATAGATATACACATAGAGAAGGGCGAGATCGTCTCGCTTATCGGGAGCAATGGCGCGGGCAAGTCCACCTGCCTCATGACCATATCAGGCATCCTCAATCCTGCCCAGGGCAGGGTGGTGTTCAACGGCGATGATCTTACCGGCATAGCTCCGCACGGCATAGTGCGGATGGGCATAAGCCAGGCGCCTGAGGGCAGGAGGATATTCCCGAGGCTGACGGTGCTTGAAAACCTTGAGATGGGCGCATTCCTGAAGCGGGGGAATTTTGAGGAACTCCTCGAATATGTTTACCGCCTGTTCCCTGTTTTGAAGGAGAGGGCGAAGCAATACGGCGGCACCTTAAGCGGCGGCGAACAGCAGATGCTCGCCATCGCCAGGGCTCTCATGTCAAGGCCTGATGTACTCTTGCTGGACGAACCCTCCCTCGGCCTTGCGCCGATCATGGTCAGCAGGATCTTCAGGACGATCGAGGAGATCAATAAAGAGGGCGTTACTGTCCTGCTCGTCGAGCAGAACGCCCGCGCCGCGCTGAAACTTTCGCATCGGGGTTATGTGCTCGAAAGCGGAGCGATCTCCCTGCACGGCAGCAGCGACGAACTGTTCCACAACGAGAAGGTCAGACACGCGTATCTTGGGGAGTAGGAGGGGAGGGTTGACCGGGTTCAGTTTGCACATTTTATCTTCATGACAAGCAGCCTCATAGATTATAAGACCCTTGATAAATGTTATCATAAAAAAATGGAAGCCATCAGTTTCAGGTCGAACCCGCAGAGAGCAAGCTTTTACCGCCGGGCAAACGCCCTCGCTCTCATTACCATTTTCTATAACCTTATCGAAGGCGTTGTCTCTGTGTTCTTCGGATACGAAGACGGAACGGTTGCGCTCTTCGGCTTCGGCGTGGATTCCTTTGTCGAGGTGATCTCGGGGATAGGAATTTGGCATATGATCCTGCGCATGAAACGCCACGACAGTGAAAATCATGATTTTTTCGAAAAGACCGCGCTGAAGGTCACCGGGTCCGCCTTTTATGTTCTGACGGTCGGACTGATCGGCACAGTCATGGTAAATCTTTATCAGGGACGCAAGCCTGAAACCACATTCTGGGGCATTGTCGTGGCCGGCATCTCGATCCTTTCGATGTGGCTGCTCATTCATTACAAGATGAAAGTCGGCAGGCAGTTCAATTCCCAGGCATTGATTGCCGACGCTAACTGTACAAAGACATGTATGTATCTTTCCGTGGTTCTCCTTATTTCAAGCATGGGCTATGAACTGACCGGCATAGGCATGCTTGATTCTCTTGGAGCAGCCGGTATAGCGGCGTTTTCTT